>NZ_CP020951.1:0-300000 GCF_000172795.2 Rhizobium sp. CIAT894 | reverse complement strand
CCGGGCAAAACGACCTCGCCGGGCATGAGACCTTGGCCCAGGCTGCACCGACAGCGGAAAGGGACAAGGACCATGGCCGGTGGTATCGACTACAATCTTCACCGCTTCGTCGACGCTCAGAACGGTGTCTATGAACGGGCGCTTTCCGAGCTGAAAGCCGGGCGCAAGACCTCCCACTGGATGTGGTTCATCTTCCCGCAGATATCAGGTCTCGGCACCTCGCCGATGGCAGAAAAATATGCCATCCGCTCGGCCGAGGAAGCCGCCGCCTATCTCGCCGATCCCATTCTCTCCAGCCGGCTGTTGCGCTGCGTCGAGGCGATCCTGTCGGTCGACGGCCGATCCGCGCATGAGATCCTGGGCTCGCCCGACGACCTCAAGCTGCGTTCATCGATGACCTTGTTTGCCGCGATCAGCGACCATAGCTCGCCCTTCCACCGGGCGATCGAGCGTTTCTATCAGGGGAAATTCGACGAACGGACGATGGAAATCCTCAGCGCCGGGGATTAGCGTCCCGGCCTGCTTTCCAGCGCGTCGATTTCGTCGGAAATTTCGCTCAGCCGCTGACGCAGATCGCTGTCGGTGCCGTCATCGACCTCTTCTTCGCCAAAACAATAGCGCGCATCGTGAAGCTCAAGCTTGGCTTCGAGCTCGGCGCGTTTGTCATACAGGCGCTTGAGATAGACGTAGTTCATCTCCCGGTCTCCACTTGTCCTCCGGTGATGGAAAAACGGCGTGGAAGCGGTAAGGTTCCCGAAAGACCGGTTTAGGCGAAAGAAGCGATCGCCGCGTTGCAGGCCTTGGCGAAATGACCGCAGCAGCTGGCAGCGCCCATGGCCTGGCGGCTGACGCGGGCGCCCTCGAGCAACAACGTCAGCGTATCGGCCAACAGCTCGGCTTCGCGCGCGCCGGCCGCCGAACAGAGCGCGGCCAGGCGATCACGCTGCTCGGCCTTGTGGCGCTCGATCATTTCATGGGCGGGATGGCCCTCACCCTTCAGCTCGATGGCGGCATTGGCGAGATCGCAGCCGGCGGGCTCGCCGTTCAGACATTGCGCCCGCATCTCCACCCAGGCGTAGAGCTGGGCGCGCGGATTGCCGGGATAGGCCGCTTCCAGGTCGCGCCAGATGGCGCCCGCCTTTTCGGAGGCGCGACGCAGCGTCTCGCAGACGAGTTCGTCCTTCGAGCCGAAATGCCGGTAGAGCGTCATCTTGTTGGTCAGGGCGGCGTCGGCAATGGCATCGACGCCGATGCCACGGATGCCGCGCTCGCGGAAAAGCTCCGATGCGGTCGAGACGATGCGCTCCCTCGGCGGGATGCGATCTTCTGGACCGGCGGAGATTTCATTCGAAGTTTCTGATTTTTTTGCGGACGTCGTCCTTGACATCGATGTGACCGATCGGTAACAAATGCATTGTTACTTACCGGTAACACCACGAAACGCGAAAGTCAATGTCGAGAACACGGCAGCGCACAGTGGAACACGGGCGACCGCCCACGAAAGGAGGACAAGCCATGAGAAAGACCAGAGACGACCTGACGATATCCGAAGCCCTTCGCGACCCCCTGATCGCCATGGTATTGCGCGCCGACGGCGTGAAGCTTGACGATTTCAAGCAACTCCTGGAGACGGCCGCCGGCAAACGCGAACCGCGCCCGACGCCGGTGGGCAAGATGATCGGAGCGCTCGCAAGCCGCGCCAATCTGCCGGCGATGCCCTGCTTCGGTTGACCAGACCGGCTGAACATTTCGGGGGATCTCTCCCTGCCCCCGGTCAAGGGCTGCCGTCATAAAGAGGCGGCGGCCCTTGCCGCTTGATCGTAGTGGCCGGAAAGCGCCCGGAGCGTTGCGGCCACCGCCGATGCTGCGGCAGCATCGAGCCCCAGCCCCTTGACCGATTCCACCAGCAGCGCTTCGCGCACCGCCCGGTATTTCAGGCAGATTTCCAAGCCCTTTTCGGTGGCGGCGATCAACTTCTCCTTGCCCGCCCGCGTGCTCGTCACCAAGCCGCGCTTTTCCAGCTTCTTGATCGCATAAATCACCAGATGCGCATCCTCGACACCGAGTACACTGCAGAGGTCGCCGAGCCGCTTCGGCCGCTGTCTGTGCGCCACCGAATGCAGCACCAGCACATCGATCGCCGCACATCCGGGCTCGCCCGCCGCCGTCATGCAGCGTACCATCCAGCGGTCGAAGGCATTGCCGGCGAGGATGAGGCCGAATTCCAGCTCGGAGAGAGCAGGAAGCGCACCATCGGCCAGATGGGCGGAAGAGACGATCGGCCCGATTTCCGTTTGTCTTCCGCGCCCATCTGCCATGTCCACCCTCCACGATGCGAGAGGAAAAACGTTGACATTTTATCGATAAATCGTCAATAAATTTTCAGACTAACAGGAGACCGAACATGGGCAGTCAGTGGGATTTCTGGGTCGATCGCGGCGGCACTTTCACCGATATCGTCGCACGCCGTCCGGATGGCTCGCTCGTCGCCCACAAGCTGCTTTCTGAAAATCCGGAAGCCTATCGCGACCCGGCCGTGCACGGCATCCGTGAACTGCTTGGGCTCAAGCCTGGCAAGCCGATCCCTTCGGGCCTCGTCGGCGCCGTGAAGATGGGAACGACGGTCGCCACCAATGCGCTTCTCGAACGCAAGGGCGATCCGACGCTGCTGGTGACGACGAAGGGTTTCCGCGATGCGCTGGAGATCGGCTACCAGGCCCGCGCCGATATCTTCGCCAAGAAGATCGTCAAGCCGGAGCTGCTCTATGCCGATGTCATCGAGGCCGACGAGCGCGTGCTGGCGGACGGCACGGTTGAACGCCCGTTCGATGAGCAGGGCCTGCGGCAAGCGCTCGAAACCGCCTATGCCAGCGGCCTGCGCGCCGTCGCCATCGTCTTCATGCATGCCTACCGTTATCCCGAGCACGAGCAGCAGGCCGCCGCCATCGCCCGCGCGATCGGCTTCACGCAAGTCTCGCCCTCGCACGTCGTTTCTCCGCTGATCAAGCTGGTCGGGCGCGGCGACACCGCCGTCGTCGATGCCTACCTGTCTCCGGTTCTCCGGCGCTATGTCGACCAGGTCGCCGCAGAACTCGGGGCCGCCGAGGGAGAAGGCCCGAAGCTGATGTTCATGCAGTCCTCCGGCGGGCTGACCGATGCGCATCTCTTCCAGGGCAAGGACGCGATCCTCTCAGGTCCTGCCGGGGGCGTCGTCGGTGCAGTCGAAGTCTCGCGCATTGCCGGTTTCGACAGGATGATCGGCTTCGACATGGGCGGCACCTCGACCGACGTTTCGCATTACGACGGTGAATTGGAGCGCGCCTTCGAAACGGAAGTCGCCGGCGTGCGGATGCGTGCGCCGATGATGAAGATCCACACCGTTGCCGCCGGCGGCGGCTCGATCCTCAGCTATGACGGCTCGCGTTTCCGCGTCGGCCCTGATTCAGCCGGTGCGACACCCGGCCCGAAATCCTATCGCCGCGGCGGCCCGCTTGCCGTGACCGACGCCAACATCATGACCGGCAAGCTGCTGCCGGATTTTTTCCCCGAAATCTTCGGGCCCGCGCAGGACCAGCCGCTCGATGCCGAGGCGGTGCGCATCGCCTTTGCCGAGCTGGCGCAGACGATCGGCGGCGGGCGGGCGGCGGAAGATGTCGCTGACGGCTTCCTTGCCATCGCCGTCGAGAACATGGCCAATGCCATCAAGAAGATCTCCGTCCAGCGCGGTTATGATGTTTCCGATTATGCGCTCACCTGCTTCGGCGGCGCCGGTGGCCAGCATGCCTGTCTCGTCGCCGACAGCCTCGGCATGAAAAAAGTGCTGATCCACCCCTTCTCCGGCATTCTCTCGGCCTATGGCATGGGGCTCGCCGACATCCGCGCCACGCGCCAGCGCGCGGTGCTGACCGAACTCGCCACCGCCCTGACGACGATCGGCGGCATCCGCGCCGAGCTCGAAGAGGAGGTGTGCGGGGAGTTGACGCTGCAAGGTGTCGAGGCCGGCGACATGGAGATCGTCACCCGGTTGCACCTGCAATATAAGGGCACCGACACGGCCCTGCCCGTCGCCTTCGCGACGCAGGAAGAAATGACGCAAGCCTTTGCGGCCGCCCACAAGAAGCAGTTCGGCTTCATCTTCGAAGACCGGCCTGTTGTCGTCGATTCCATCGAGGTCGAAGGCATCGGCGGCGGCGCCGACATCGAAGAGGCGGAAATCCGGGCGGAGGCCTCAGAACCGGAAGCACTGCGCACCACCCGCTTCTATTCCGGCGGAACATGGCAGGAGGCCGGCATCTTCAAGCGCGAGGCGCTGAAGCCCGGCGCTGTCGTCAGAGGACCTGCCCTGATCATCGAACCGCATCAGACGATCGTCGTCGAGGCTGGCTGGCAGGCAAGGCTCACCGGCCGCAACCATATCGTTCTCACCCGCGAGGTTCCGCTGTCCCGTCATGCGGCGATCGGCACCAGCGCCGATCCCGTCATGCTCGAAGTGTTCAACAACCTGTTCATGGCAATCGCCGAGCAGATGGGCGTGACGCTGCAGAACACCGCCCATTCGGTCAATATCAAGGAGCGGCTCGATTTCTCCTGTGCCGTCTTCGACCGCACCGGCGCGCTCGTCGCCAACGCGCCGCATATGCCGGTGCATCTCGGCTCCATGGACCGCTCCGTCGAAACCATCATCCGCCTCAATGAGGACCGCATCCGCCCGGGCGACGTCTTCGCGCTCAACGCACCCTATAATGGCGGCACGCATCTGCCCGACATCACCGTCGTCACGCCTGTTTTCGACGACACGGGGGAGATCATCCTGTTTTACGTCGCCTCGCGCGGCCATCATGCCGATATCGGCGGCAAGGCGCCGGGCTCGATGACGCCGCGCGCGACTAACGTCGATGAAGAAGGCGTGCTGATCGACAATTTCCTGCTGGTCGACAAGGGCCGTTTCCGCGAGGCCGAATTCGCCGCGATGCTGCGCGACCACCCCTACCCCGCCCGCAATCCGGCCCAGAACCTCGCCGACGTGAAAGCGCAGATCGCCGCCAACGAAAAGGGCGTGCAGGAATTGCGCAAAATGGTCGCCCATTTCGGGCTCGATGTCGTCGAAGCCTATATGGGGCATGTGCAGGACAATGCCGAGGAGAGCGTTCGCCGGGTGATTGCCCGCCTCAGCGACAGCGAATTCACCTATCCCACCGATCAGGGCGCCGTCATCAAGGTGAAGATCACCGTCGACAGGAAGGCGCGTGAGGCGACGGTCGATTTCACCGGCACCAGCGCGCAGCAGCCGACCAATTTCAATGCGCCGGAACCGGTGACGCGCGCCGCGGTGCTTTACGTCTTCCGTGTCATGGTCGAGCAGCCGATCCCGATGAATGCCGGCTGCCTCAGGCCGATCCGGATCATCGTGCCGGACGGGTCGATGCTGCGCCCGGCCTATCCGGCTGCCGTCGTCGCCGGCAATGTCGAGACCAGCCAGCATGTGACGAACGCGCTGTTCGGGGCGCTCGGAACGCTGGCGGCGGCTCAGGGCTCGATGAACAATCTGACCTTCGGCAATGCCACCTACCAATATTACGAGACGATCTGCGCCGGCGGCCCCGCCGGCCTGCTCAATGACGGCACCGGCTTCAGCGGCGCCGACGGCGTGCACAGCCACATGACCAATTCGCGGCTGACCGATCCCGAAGTGCTGGAATTCCGTTTTCCCGTCGTGCTCGAGGATTTCCATATCCGCCGCGGGTCCGGCGGCAGCGGACGGTATCATTCCGGCGGCGGTACCGAGCGTACCATCCGCTTCCTGGAAATGATGGATTGCAGCATTCTCTCCTCGCATCGCATGATCCGGCCTTTCGGCCTCTACGGCGGTGAAGACGGGCAATTGGGAAAAACCGAGATCCGTCGTGGCGACGGCACGGTCGAAAGGCTTGAAGGTTGCGACCAGGCAATGCTCGCTGCCGGCGACGCCGTGATCGTCACGACGCCGACCGGCGGCGGCTACGGCAAACCCGACTGAAGCGCATCGCCTCAGAGCTTGGTCGATGCATTTCAGCTGCTTGTCCTCAAGCATGTTATCCCGGAACCGCCAATTCCGGGCGGCATGCATTAAAGGATGGGCTTGCCGCCTGTGACCGCGATTGTCGTGCCTGAGACATAGCTCGACAAGGGATCGGCCAGCATCACATAGGCTGTCGCAAGCTCGGCCGGCTGGCCCGGCCGCTTCATCGGCACCTGCTTGCCGAAATTGTTGACGCTGTCTTCAGGCAGCGTCGAGGGAATGAGCGGTGTCCAGATCGGCCCCGGCGCCACGGCATTGGCGCGAATGCCCTTCTCGGCCAGAAGCTGGGCAAGGCCAGCGGTGAAATTCTGGATCGCGCCCTTGGTCGTCGCATAGGCGAGCAATGTCGGATTCGGACTGTCGGAGTTGATCGAGGCCGTATTGATGATGGCGCTGCCGGGCTTCATATGGGCGACGGCCGCCTTGGTCAGGTAGAACATCGCATGGATATTGACCTTGAAGGTCAGTTCCCACTCCTCGTCGCTGATCTCGTCGATGCTCTTGAAGCTTGCCTGATGCGCGGCATTGTTGACGAGGATGTCGATACCGCCGAGCTCCTTGACCGCCGTCTCGACGATCTGCCGGCAGAGAGCCGGATCCTGGATATCGCCGCTGACGAGGACGGCCTTGCGGCCGGCCTCTTCGACCAGCCGCTTCGTCTCGTCGGCATCCTCATCCTCGTCGAGATAGGAAATCACAATATCGGCGCCTTCGCGGGCATAGGCGATCGCTACCGCCCGGCCGATGCCGCTGTCGCCGCCGGTGATGATCGCCCTCTTGCCTTTCAACCGTTGCGAACCCCGATAGCTTTTTTCGCCATGGTCGGGAACAGGATCCATCTGCGCGGTAAAACCCGGCATCGGCTGTTTCTGGGATGGGAAAGGCGGTGTCGGATAATTCGTCATCATGACCTCCTGGGTTAAGGGTCAAACTCAGGCTGCGGTTTGTTGTTCCAAGCCGGATGACGACCGCATGGTTCTCGGACTAAAATGCCCGGGAAATAACCATCGAGGACGCATCATGGGACGTGTCAAACTGGAGGAAGCCGAGGTCCGTCTCAGCGAATTGCTCGATCGCGTCGAAGCAGGCGAGATTTTCGAGATATTGCGGCATGGCACGCCGGTAGCGCGACTCGTGGCTGTGAAGACATCGGCAAAACCGATCGATGTCGAACAGTTGAAGACATTTACCGCCTCGATGGAGCCGCCTGACGAGCCGGTCGATTCCGCAACGTTCATTCGGGGTATGCGCGACACAGATCGCTATTGATGCTTTCTGCCGGGCTCGTCACCGATGGTGGTGGCTGAAGGGTAACCCGTGAGTTTTTCGTTCCTCAGGTTCGTTTCACATGACTCTTCAAGCTTCCACCACTGTCGCATCCGCGCGCACGATCAACCTACAAGATGTTGCGATTTGCCACAGCGACCGCTATGCCATAGTAATGTAACATCATCGCAGTTTTAACGAGGTACGTGGAATTGGACGGCAAGACATCACCCGCAGTTTACACCGAAGATGAGGACCTTGCCGGCGAGACCGGCGGCAAGGGTGCGCGCCGTGCGCGCGTCAGCGGCATCGACCGGGCGCTTCAGGTGATCGATCATCTCTATGAAACCGGATCGCCGGCCGGCGTCTATGCCATCGCCAAGGCGGTGAAGGCGCCGCTGTCGACCGTTTATGTCATCGTCGACGATCTCGTCGAGAAGAACATGCTGACGCGTCAGGCTGATGGTTCGGTCTGGCTCGGCGCGCGGCTCTATCACTACGGCCTCGCCTATGCCCGGTCGCTGGATTTCATGAGCATCGCTACCCACGAAATGCACGATCTCTGTCGCCAGGCCGGCGAAACCGTGCAGGTCTGCGGCCGCGACGGTGATTATATGCTGGTGCTCGCCATGGCCGACGGCCCGAGCCACTTTCAGGTGGCGTCCCGCGTCGGCACCCGGGTGCCGCTGAACTGGACGGCATCCGGCCGCCTGCTCGTCGGCCACCTGGCCGAGGAGGAGCGTATCGAGCTGTTCAAACGCTGCGCCCGCTCGTCACCGACCGGCCGCGCCGAGATCGACCCGGGCACGCTGTCGGAAGCTGCCGCCAAGGCCTTCGAGTCGCGCCTGTCGATCCAGGCCGGCGAATCCGACTATGCGGTTGCCTGCATCGCCTCGCCGATCTGCGATCGCGACGGCCAATGCGTCGCCACTATTTCCATCGTGCTGCCGGAGCAGAAGGCCTTTTCCGACGAAAACCACTATACGGCGCATGTACGCAGTTCGGCCGAGCGGATCGAAAAGCTGATGGGCTGGCGCAACCGCTGAAGCACTTCTACCGGTAGGAATAGCCGTGGCTGTGGCGCACGAGCTTGCGCGCCCGCGGCACGTAGCGGCTGGCAGCGAACGCATCGGCGCCGATCACAGCATAGCGCGGCTCGAACAGCTTGTTGAGGACCGAGACATCCCCATTCGAATCCGTCGCTTCGACCTCGGAATCAACGAGGTCGAAAATGGTGAACTCGGCTTGCGCGCCGACTGAAAACCGGTTCTCCATCGACAGCTTGATGACGGATGCGGGCGCATGGGTGACGGCTTCCACCACCTTGTCGAAGGGCATGCCGACACTGAGCAGCTTCGACATCGTCGTGGCGAGATCCCAGACCGGGAAGTTCATCGAATGGCCGTGCAGGTCGGTCGAGATCGAGAATGGCAGCAGCCCCCGCGCAATCGCCGCTTCGGCGACCTTGAAGGAGAAGGAGGCGCCGCCATGGCCGATGTCGAGGCGGATGCCCTCCGAGGCGCAGCGCTCGGCGAGATAGAAAAGGTCCTCGTCCTCCATGATGCTCGAGCCGGCCTTGCCGTTGAAGCAGTGGGTGACGACATCGCCGGGTCCAAGGATCTCGAGCACCTCGTCGTAGAGCGCCGGCGGCTCGCCGACATGCACCATCATCGGCACTTTCAGGATCTTGGCGATCTTCTTGCCGAGCTTGACCGGGGTGACGCCCCAGGAGCCGGTGATGACGTGGCTCGCGCGCACCTTGATGCCGACGATGTGTTCGCTGTTTTCGGCATAGACTTCGAGGATGCGGTCGAGATCGATATCTCTGATGTCTCTGAGTTCGGCCACACGGTTGCAGGCGACGAGGCCGATCGAGCCGAGGTTCAGGAAAGCCTTGATGCGCTCGCGCGCGGGCTCGATGATATATTCGCGGAAACCATGGAAATTCGCCTCGCCGGCCGAACCGGCATCGACCAGCGTGGTGACACCGCGCTCGACACCGCATTCGGAGGGGCGAATGGAAATGTCGGTGCCGCCGTGCCAGATATGCACATGCAGATCGATCCAGCCGGGCGAGACGAAGGCGCCCTTGCCGTCGATACGTGTCACATCCTGGGAAACGGCGAGCGAGGCACCGATCTCCGCGATCCTGCCGTCGCCATCGACGAGAATGTCGACCGTCCCGCCCGGCGCACCGGCGCCGAAAGCCATAGGTCTGACATTGGCGAGCAGGAGCGGTTTCTTCGCCTGGTCCCCGGGCATGATATGCATTCCTTTCGAACTCTCGGACATGAATCGCTCCGCATTGCGGCGATCCGTCTGCTGGTCGTCGTGGAGGATGATGGAATCCTACCGCTTTCCGGTAATTCCATAATTATGGATCACTAATCTTTATAGCAGAATATAAGCAGCAGCGTCTGTGTCAAGAAAAATGACGTATGATGACTGTGCAATAATACCGGCGGGCACGCTGTTTTCGGCAACGCGCCGTCGTGCAAAACAGGTCGGGAAAACTGAATGGTCGACGCATGCGAGATGGTCCGCATGGGCGAAGGCGTCGATCGCTTGGATCGTGCCGTTGGCGAGCGCGACGGCGACACGCAGCTGCTGGCGCCAGGCTGGATATCGCCACCCGCCAGATCGCCGTCGCCTGAAAGCCGTAAAGGGCGATTGCCGGCAGCACCCTGTGCTGCCGGCAATTTAAACTCAGATGATACCGCCGCCGCCGGCAACCGAAGCCGGGCGTTCGGCCGCCACCTTGTTGCGATAACCGCTGGCGCGGTAGGCGGCGATCGGGTCGATCGCGCCGCCGGCCCGGCGGCGCGCTTCGGCAAGGATCGGCTCGACATCGGCGCGATAAGCGCGCTTCAGCGTTTCCGACGCCATCAGCGCGTCATTGTCCTGCTGATAGCCGTCGAGCGCCTTGCGGTCGACGAGCAGCGCCTGCGCATAGGCGCGGCGGATTTCGTTGGCGCTGTTGATCAGGCTTTCGATCGGGTCGGTGACATTATGCGACTGGTCGATCATATGGGCCGGGTTGAAGTCGTTGACGCCGCGCTGCTCGGCATCCACCAGCTCGTTGAAGACCAGGAACAGCCGGTAGGGATCGATCGCGCCGGCGTCGAGATCGTCGTCGCCATATTTCGAATCGTTGAAGTGGAAACCGCCGAGCTTGCCGAACTGGATCAGGCGGGCGACGATCATCTCGATATTGGTGTTCGGCGCATGATGGCCGAGATCGACGAGGCAATGGGCCTTGGGGCCGAGCGTCTGGGCGATCAGGTAGTTGGTGCCCCAGTCCTGCACGATTGTCGAATAGAAGGCCGGCTCGTACATCTTGTGCTCGGAGAACAGCTTCCAATCGTCGGGCAGCGCCTTGTAGATATCGGCCATCGAGGCGAGATAACGTTCGAATGCCCTCGTGAAATTGCTCTGGCCGGGGAAGTTCGAGCCGTCGCCGATCCAGACGGTGAGCGCCTTGGAGCCGATCGCGTTGCCGATCTCGATGCATTCGAGATTATGCTCGACCGCCTGCGCCCGCGTCGCCGCATCGGTATGGCTGAGCGAGCCGTATTTATAGGAATGGGCCTGCCCCGGCGCATCGGAAAAGGTGTTCGAATTCATCGCGTCGAATCCGAGACCGAGCGCATCGCCCTTGGCCTTCAATTCGCGCGCATCCGCCTTGTCCCAGGGAATATGCAGCGAGACATTCGGGGTCGCCTGGGTCAGCTGGTTGATAACGGCGCAATCGTCGAGCTTGTCGAAGATGCCGCGCGGCTCGCCGCTGCCCGGGAAGCGGGCAAAGCGCGTGCCGCCGGTGCCCACACCCCAGGAGGGAACGGCGACAAAAAATTCGGCGACCTTGCGGGTGATTGCTTCGATATCGACGCCGCGGCGGTCAAGGTTCGCGCCCAGCGCCTCGTAATCGGCTTTCAATGCGGCTGCCCGCTTGTCGTTTTCTGTCGCGACCAGATCCTGCGCGATCCTGAACTCGGCCATTTCTACCTCCCGATTGTTTCTCTCTTCCCTTCTCCCCGGCGGGGAGAAGGTGGCCCGAAGGGTCGGGGCGACACGGCATGACGCCAATAGTTCTTCGCTTCCCGCTCAGAACACGCATCGCTTCGCTCTGCGTCCCCCTCATCTGCCTGCCGGCATCTTCTCCCCGCTGGGGAGAAGAGACCACGCCCTACCGCGTAAAACTCTGCACGTTGCCGGCATCGACGTTGATGATATTGCCGGTCGACTTTGCCGAAAGGTCCGAGGCCAGGAAGTAGATCGCCTCGGCGATATCCTCCGGAAACACATTGAGTTTCAGCATCGAACGCTTGCGGTAATGCTCCTCGAGATCGTCAACCTCGATCTTCGAGGAGGCGGCGCGCTGTTCGCGCCACTCACCGCTCCAGATCTTCGAGCCGCGCAGCACCGCATCGGGGTTGACGGTGTTGACGCGAATGCCGGCATCAGCACCTTCCAAGGCCAGGCAGCGGGCGAGATGGATTTCGGCGGCCTTTGCCGTGCAGTAGGCCGAGGCATTCGGCGAGGCGGCAAGGCCGTTTTTCGAGGCGACGAAGACGATGTTGCCGCCGAGCGCCTGACGGCGGAACAGGCGGAAGGCTTCGCGCGAAACCAGGAAATAGCCGGTCGCCAGAATATCGATATTGCGGTTCCAGGTCGAAAGCTCGGTGGCTTCGATCGGCGCGGAGGAGGCGATGCCGGCATTCGAGACGAGGATATCGACGCCGCCGAATTCGACGGACGCTTCCGTGAAGGAGGCGATCACCGCATCTTCCTTGGTGACGTCGAGCCGGACGCTGCGCACGGCGTCAGTCCCGTATTTCTTGACGAAATCGGCTTCCGTGGCTTCGAGCGCCGCCTGGTCGATATCGGCAAGCACGACGCAGACGCCCTCGCCGACGAGACGGGCGGCCGTTGCCCGGCCGATGCCGCCGGCGCCGCCGGTGACGAAAGCCACCCGGCCTGCGAGGCTCTTCGGCTTCGGCATGCGCTGGAGCTTCGCCTCTTCGAGCAGCCAGTATTCGATATCGAAAGCTTCCTGCTCCGGCAGGCCCTGATATTCCGAAACCGTCGAGGCGCCGCGCATGACGTTGATGGCGTTGACGTAGAATTCGCTGGCGATGCGTGACGTCGCCTTGTCGCGGGCAAAGGACAGCATGCCGACGCCGGGAACAAGGAAGATGACAGGATTGGCGTCGCGCATGGCGGGCGAATTGTCATGCTTGCAGTCGTTGTAATAGCGGGCGTAATCGGCGCGGTAATCTTCCAGCGCGTTGTCGAGGCCGGCGACGATCGCATCGACATCCGGCTTGGCGGGATCGAAATCGACGATCAGCGGCCGGATCTTGGTGCGCAGGAAATGATCGGGGCAGCTGGTGCCGAGCGCGCCGAGCGGACGCAAATCCCTGGAATTGACGAATTCGAGGACGGCGTCCTGATCGTCGAAATGCCCGAGCTTGCGTTCCTGCTTGCCGATGCGGCCGCGAATCTCCGGCATCAGCCGGGCGGCGATGGCGCGGCGTTCGGCAACCGGCAAGCTCTCGGAAACGGCGCCGCCGAAAATCGTCTTGCCCTCAGCCTGACCGGCAAACCATTCGATCGCCTTGTTGATGATCTCGAGCGTCAGCTCGTAGCAAGCCTTGGCGTCATTTGCCCAGGTGAAGAGACCATGGCTTTCGAGCACGACGCCCTTGGCGCTCGGGTTCGCCTTGACGAAAGCTTCGAGATCGAGGCCGAGCTGGAAGCCCGGACGGCGCCAGGGCAGCCAGCCGATCTCGTCGCCGAAGATCTGCTGTGTCAATTCCCTGGAATTCTTCGATGCGGCGATGGCGATGATCGCATCGGGATGCATGTGGTCGACATGGGTGAACGGCACGAAACCGTGCAGCGGCGTGTCGATCGAGGCAGCGCGGCCGTTCAGGTTGAAGGTGCAATGCGGCAGGAAGCCGACCATGCGGTCCTCGTCCTCGACACCCTTATAGATGCCTTTCAGCGATTCCAGCTTGTCCTGGTAAAGCGTAGCAAAACCGTCGAGCTTGATGGTGCCGACGTCGCCACCCGAGCCCTTGACCCAAAGCACCTTGACCTTGCCGCCTGTCAACGGATCGGTTTCCATCACCTTCGCCGAGGTGTTGCCGCCGCCGTAATTGGTGATGCGCTTGTCGGCGCCGAGCAGATTGGAGCGATAGAGCAGCTTGCCGGGCTCATCGAGGCCTGCCGCATAACCATCATCCCACCGGTTTTCCAGAAGCCGGACGTTCGCCGCCATGTCATCCTCCCATATAGGCTTGCAAGGCGCAGCGATCAGCGCGCCCTTTCGCTCACGGTATCGCGCATCAAAAGTGCGCTTGTCAATCGAAAACGATCAAATTCGATTATTGTGCAGCGCAATATGAAAATTTATGATCGTTTGTGATTGACAGTCTTTAACGGATACGAAATAAATATGACAAGAGGAGGAGCCCAATGCACGAACGCGAACGTCATCGCATTATCTTAAGCGCCGTTCAGGAAAAGTCCGTCGTCACGATCCAGGACATTTCCGAATTGACGGAAGCTTCTGAAGCGACAATCCGGCGCGATATTGCGGCCCTTCACGTGCAGGGCAAGATCCGCCGCGTCCGCGGCGGCGCGGAGGCGGTGCATCCGCCGCAGCTCGGCAATCTCGCCGGCCGACCCTTCCGGGTTTCAGAATCGGTCAATATCGATAAAAAACGCGCAATTGCGCGCGCCGCCGTCGAACTCTGCGAGGCCGGCGACGCCATCATCATCAATGGCGGCACGACGACCTTCCAGATGGTGCATTACATGGCCGGCCACCGCCTGCAGGTGATGACCAACTCGTTCGCCATTGCCGAACATCTGGTGAAGCATTCGAAAAACACGGTGACGGTGCCGGGCGGCGCGATCTATCGCGAGCAGAGCCTGATCCTGTCGCCTTTCGACAATGACGCGATCCGCAATTTTTATGCGCGGCGCATGTTCATCGGCGCGCAGGGCGTCGGCCCGCTCGGCATCATGGAGGCGGACGCCCTCATCATCCAGAGCGAGCAGAAGCTGATGCACCAGGCCGACGAACTCGTCGTCATGGTCGATTCAAGCAAATTCAATCGCCGGTCGAGCCTCATTCTCTGCGCGCTCGACCGCGTCACTGCGATCATCACCGATGACGGGATTTCAGAAGAGGCAGCTCGCATGGTCGAGAATGCCGGTGTCCGGCTGATTGTCGCGACCCCGGTGGCGCAGCTTGCGAAGGAGGATTCCTCGTCGGTCGCATGAGGCGCCGCCGAGGTGTGGAAGTCTAAATCTTAATGGGAGGAAAGTGACATGAAATTCGCAAAGACACTGGCGCTCGGCGCAGCGCTCGCCGTCGCTATGATGGCCGGCACTGCCAGCGCCAAGGACATCAAGATCGGCCTCGTCGTCAAGTCGCTCGGCAACGGCTTCTTCGACGCCGCCAACAAGGGCGCCCAGGAAGCCGCCAAGGAACTCGGCGGCGTAGAAGTGATCTACACCGGCCCGACCTCGACGACGGCCGAAGGCCAGATCGAAGTGATCAACTCGCTGATCGCTCAGGGCGTCGATGCCATCGCCGTTTCGGCCAACGACCCCGACGCGCTCGTTCCGGCGCTGAAGAAGGCTGCCCAGCGCGGCATCAAGGTCATCTCCTGGGATTCCGGCGTCGCACCCGAAGGCCGCATCCTGCAACTCAACCCGTCGTCCAACGAACTGATCGGCAAGATGTGCCTGACGCTCGTCAAGGACCACCTCGACGGCGGCAAGGGTGACTTCGCCATCCTGTCGGCCACGACCACCTCGACCAACCAGAACATCTGGATCGACCAGATGAAGAAGCAGCTCAAGGATTTTGCCGGCCTCAACCTCGTCACTACAGTCTATGGCGACGACCTCTCCGACAAGTCCTATCGTGAAGCCGAAGGCCTGCTGAAGTCCAACCCGAACGTCAAGGTCATCGTCGCTCCGACGACGGTCGGCGTTCTCGCCGCTTCCAAGGTCGTCGAAGACAAGGGCCTCGTCGGCAAGGTCTACGTCACCGGTCTCGGCCTGCCGTCCGAAATGGCCGGCGCGATCAAGTCGGGCGCGACGAAGGAATTCGCCATCTGGAACCCGATCGACCTCGGCTACTCCGCCACCCAGATCGCCTATCGCCTCGTCAAGGGCGAGACCGACGGCAAGCCGGGCAGCGAAATCCCTGCCGGCCGCATGGGCAAGATCAAGGTCGGCGACAACGGCGAAGCCGCCATGGCCGATCCCTTCGTCTACAATGCTTCGAACATCGACCAGTTCTCCAAGGTCTTCTGATCGTTAAGACCCCTTCTGGCCTGCCGGCCATCTCCCCCACAAGGGGAGATAATATGAAGCAACGCCCCGCCCATCGCGAGCCTCGGCATCGCGGTGGGTCAAGCCCCTACCCCTTGTGGGGAGGGGTTGGGGAGGGGTTTTCAAGGTGAAACGAATGATGCACGCCGCAACGCAAAAGCACGATACCAGCCCCATGCCCGAAGCACCTGCCATTCTGGAAATGCGCGGCATCTCCCAGATCTTTCCCGGCGTGAAGGCGCTGGACAATGTCAGCATCGCCCTTCATCCGGGCACAGTGACGGCGCTGATCGGCGAAAACGGCGCCGGCAAATCGACGCTCGTCAAGATCCTGACCGGCATCTACCGGCCGAACGAAGGCGAGATCCTGGTCGACGGCCGGACAGTGACCTTCGCCAGCGCCCAGGCGGCGATCGATGCCGGCGTCACCGCTATCCATCAGGAAACCGTGCTGTTCGACGAACTGACGGTTGCCGAAAACATCTTCCTCGGCCATGCGCCGCGCACGCGCTTTCGCACCATCGACTGGCAGGTGATGAACAGCCGCTCGAAGACGCTGCTGACGGCGCTTGAAAGCAATATCGATCCGACGATCCGGCTGAAAGACCTCTCGATTGCGCAGCGCCACCTGGTGGCGATTGCCCGCGCTCTGTCGATCGAGGCCCGCATCGTCATCATGGACGAACCGACGGCCGCCCTCTCCCGCAAGGAGATCGACGATCTCTTCCGCATCATCAAGAGCCTGAAGGAACAGGGCAAGGCGATCCTGTTCATCAGCCACAAGTTCGACGAGCTTTACGAGATCGCCGACGATTTCGTCGTCTTCCGCGACGGCCGCGCCGTCGGCCAGGGCCGGCTCAAGGAAACGCCGCAGGACGAGATCGTCCGCATGATGGTCGGCCGCGACGTCGAGAACGCCTTTCCGAAGATCGACGTGGCGATCGGCGCTCCGGTGCTCGAAGTGGAAAAATACAGCCACCGCACCGAATTCCGCGATATTTCGCTGACCCTGCGCAAGGGTGAGATTCTCGGCATCTACGGCCTGATCGGCGCCGGACGGTCGGAACTCGCACAGTCGCTCTTCGGCATCACCCGGCCGCTCTCCGGCCGGCTGACGCTCGAAGGCCGGGAGATTTCGATCAACTCGCCGCATGATGCGATCAAAGCCGGCATCGTCTATGTGCCGGAAGAGCGCGGCCGCCACGGCCTGGCGCTGCCGATGCCGATCTATCAGAACATGACGCTGCCGTCGCTGACGCGGACCTCGCGCAAGGGCTTCCTGCAGGCGGCCGAAGAATTCGCGCTCGCCCGCAAATATGCCGAGCGACTGGATCTGCGCGCCGCCGCCCTCTCCGTGCCGGTCGGCACGCTGTCGGGCGGCAACCAGCAGAAGGTCGTCATCGGCAAGTGGCTCGCCACCATGCCCAAGGTCATCATCCTCGATGAACCCACAAAGGGCATCGACATCGGCTCGAAGGCTGCCGTCCACGGCTTCATCAGCGAGCTTGCGGCCGAGGGCCTCTCCATCATCATGATCTCTTCCGAACTGCCCGAAATCATCGGCATGTCGGACCGTGTGCTTGTCATGAAGGAAGGCCTGTCGGCCGGGCTCTTCGAGCGCAATCAGCTTTCGCCGGAAGCGCTGGTGCGCGCCGCGACCGGAAATGCATGAGGTGATGGGCATGGCCAAACTGATCAGAAAACGCGAAACCCTGCTCTTTGCCATCATCGTGCTGATGATTGGCATCTTCTCGACGCGGGCGGCCGATTTCGCGACACCGGATAATCTCGCCGGCATCTTCAACGACACAGCGATCCTCATCATTCTGGGCCTTGCCCAGATGACGGTTATCCTGACGAAATCGATCGATCTCTCGGTTGCCGCCAACCTCGCCTTTACCGGCATGGCGATCGCGATGATGAACGCCGCCTTTCCGGGCCTGCCGCTGATCGTGCTCATCCTCTCCGCGGTCGTGATCGGCGCCGCCCTCGGCACTATCAACGGCTTCCTCGTCTGGCGCCTGGAAATCCCGCCGATCGTCGTGACCCTCGGCACGCTCACCATCTATCGCGGCATGGCCTTCGTGCTCTCGGGCGGCGCCTGGGTAAACGCCCATCAGATGACGCCGACCTTCCTCGCCGTCCCCCGCACGCCGATCCTTGGCCTGCCGGTGCTGAGCTGGGTTGCGATCATCATCGTCGCGCTGATGTACATGCTGCTGCGCTACAGCCCGTTCGGCCGCTCGGCCTATGCGACCGGCGGCAATCCCACGGCTGCCGTCTATGCCGGCATCGATACCGGCCGGACGAAATTCCTGGCCTTCGTGCTCTCCGGCGCGCTCGCCGGCCTTTCCAGCTATCTCTGGGTTTCGCGTTATGCGGTTGCCTATGTCGATATCGCTAACGGCTTCGAGCTCGACAGCGTCGCGGCCTGCGTCATCGGCGGCATCTCGATTGCCGGCGGCGTCGGCTCGGTCGCCGGCACCGTGCTCGGCGCGCTGTTCCTCGGCGTCATCAAGAACGCCCTGCCGGTTATCGGCATTTCGCCCTTCACGCAGATGGCGATCTCCGGCACCGTGATCATTCTCGCCGTCGTCTTCAACGCAAGGCGCGAGCGCAATCGAGGCCGCATCATCCTGCGTGACCGCGCAGCAGCGGAGGTCGCAGCATGAGCACCGTTTCTTCAACACCCGAAAAACGGGTCATTCCCGATCGGCTCGGCACGCCGTTCAAACGCATCATGTCGAGCTGGGAAGTGCTGCTCTTTGCCGTCGCCGTCCTGATCTTCATCTTCAATTCTGTGGCCTCGCCCTATTTCCTCGATGCCTGGAACCTCTCGGACGCCACCTTCAACTTCACCGAAAAGGCGATGATCGCCTTTGCCATGGCGCTGCTCGTCATCTCAGGCGAGATCGACCTCTCGGTCGCCGCGATTATCGCGCTCGCCTCGACGGCGATGGGGGCGGCGGCTCAACTCGGCGTCGGCACGCCGGGCCTGGTATTGATCGGCATCGGCACCGGGCTTGCCTGCGGCATCTTCAACGGCGTGCTCGTTTCGGTGCTGAAATTGCCGTCGATCGTCGTCACCATCGGTACGATGAGCCTGTTCCGCGGCATTTCCTATATCGTGCTCGGCGACCAGGCCTACGGCAAGTACCCTGCCGATTTCGCCTATTTCGGCCAGGGCTACGTGTTCTGGGTGTTCTCCTTCGAATTCGTGCTGTTCTTCGTGCTGGCGATCGCCTTCGCCATCCTGCTGCATGCGACGAATTTCGGCCGGCAGGTCTATGCGATCGGCAACAATGATTTCGCCGCCCGCTTCTCCGGCATCCCGGTCGAGCGCGTCAAATTCATCCTCTTCCTGCTGACCGGCGTCATGAGCGGTGTTGCCGCCGTCTGCCTGACCTCGCGCCTCGGCTCGACCCGGCCGTCGATCGCGCAAGGCTGGGAGCTCGAAGTCGTCACCATGGTCGTGCTCGGCGGCATCTCGATCCTCGGTGGCTCCGGCACGATCGGCGGCGTCGTCATCGCCGCCTTCGTCATGGGCCTCGTCACCTTCGGCCTCGGCCTCTTGAACGTGCCCGGCATCGTCATGTCGATCTTCATCGGTCTGCTGCTCATCATCACCATCGCGATCCCGATCATCGCCCGTCGCATCAAGCTCATGAGCTCCCGATGACCTTGGAAAAACACGCCTTCAAGATGCAGCTCAATCCCGGCATGGAAGCCGAATACCGCAAGCGGCATGACGAAATCTGGCCGGAACTGGTCGATCTCCTGCACCAGTCGGGCGCCAGCGACTATTCCATTCATCTCGACCGCGACACCAACACGCTGTTCGGCGTGCTGACGCGGCCTGCCGGTCACACGATGGCGAGCCTGCCGGAGCATCCCGTCATGAAAAAATGGTGGGCTCACATGGCCGATATCATGGCGACCAATCCGGATAATTCGCCGGTTCAAAGCGACCTCGTCACCCTCTTCCATATGCCATGACCACCACCTCCTATCGTCGCATCGCCGTTCTCGACATCGGCAAGACCAATGCCAAGGTCGTCGTGCTCGACAGCGGGACAGGCGCCGAGATCGCTGTCCTGAAACGGCCGAACATCACGATCAAGACCGGCCCCTACCCGCATTATGATATCGAAGCTCTGTGGTCCTTCGCCCTCGACGCGCTGAAGAGCCTTGCGCGGGAACCCGGCTTCGACGCCATCTCGATCACCACCCATGGCGCCGCGGCCGCGCTGCTCGACCGGGACGGTGCGCTCGCCATGCCCGTGATCGACTACGAGCATGAATACCCAGAAGCGATCCGCAATGCCTATACGGCCTTGCGTCCTTCCTTCGGCGAAACCTTCTCGCCGCGCCTTGCGATGGGGCTTAATGTCGGCGCGCAGCTGCACTACCAGAAGAGCGCCTTTCCGGAAGACTTCGCTGGGGTCGCAACCATCCTCACCTATGCGCAATACTGGACGGCGCGGCTGACCGGTGTCGCCGTCAATGAACTGACCTCGCTCGGCTGCCATACCGACCTCTGGAACCCGAAAACATCAGACTATTCCTCGCTCGTCGACAAGCTCGGCATCCGCGATCTGATGGCGCCGATCCGTTCGGCCTTCGATGCGCTCGGCCCGGTCCTGCCCGAGATCGCCGCGGAGCTCGGGCTTTCAGCACCGGTGCCGGTCTATTGCGGCATCCACGATTCCAACGCCTCGCTGCTGCCGCATCTGGTTCATCGCGAAGCACCCTTCGCCGTCGTCTCCACCGGCACGTGGGTGATCAATTTCGGCGTCGGCGGCGATCTCGATCATCTCGATCCGGGCCGCGATGCGCTCGCCAATGTCGATGCCTATGGTCGCGCCGTTCCCTCCTCGCGTTTCATGGGCGGGCGGGAATTCGAGATCCTTTCGGCCGAAATCGGCCCTGTCGACGAAACGGCCGCGCAGGCGGCGATCGGCGCCGTCATTGACAAGGGCATCATGCTGCTCGCCAATATCGCCTCCGGTTCGGGACCGTTTCCGGGAAAGGCAAGCCGCTGGATCAATGCCCAAGAGGCAAGCCGCGAGGAGCGTTTTGCCGCCGCCTGCCTCTACCTCGCCTTGATGACCGATGCCTGTCTCGGGCTGATCGGCGCCAAAGGCCCCATCGTCGTCGAGGGTCCCTTTGCCCTGAACGGGGCTTATCTCAAGCTCCTCGCCGCCCTAACCGGCCGCGACGTTATGGCCCTTCCGGGCTCGACCGGCACCAGCCAGGGGGCCGCCCTGCTCACCGGCATCCGGCCGGTCTCGGGGGCAGAGACGCATGTTCCGCCGACCGATATCACCGGACTGAAGGCCTATCGCGATCGCTGGTTCGCGGCAATGGCATAGGAGCTTTTCCAAGAACGGCCCTTGTTCATGCCGGACTTGCCGTTAGTGTGTCCCCGAAAATCAGGTTGAGGACACAGCATGACAGAAGCATTCGATCCGCGCGCGCTTGCAGCCAGGCTTCACGGCCTGCACCAGGCCGGCCGGCAGGAGGAAACGGGCACTTTCACGCTGCCGGCCGATCTGCATCAGGCGATGGAAGCGCAAAATTTCCTCACGGCGGCCGACGGCGTTTCCAGCAATGCCTGGAAGGTGACGGTCTCGCCGCAGGGCCTGGCGGTCGCTGCTCCGCTGCATCCCTATGCCGAAGCCGTCTCCGGCGCCGATATTGCCTGGTATCCCGGGCTGAAATTCGAGACCGAGATTGCCGTGCGCCTCGGCAGGGATCTGCCGATCCGCGCAGGCACTCCTTACAGCCGCGCCGAAGTGGTCGAGGCGATCTCCACCGTTCATCTCGGGGCCGAACTGCTGGTCAGCGCCGTCCGGGAAAGCGGCGGCGTTTCCTTTCTGCTGTTCGTCGCCGACCGGCTCGGCAATAGCGGCTATGTCCTCGGTCCCAAGATCGACAAGAGCGCTGTCGACACCGCCGGCGGCACACCGCTCAAGGTCACCCATGCCGGCCGCATCATCTATGACGGTCCGGCGCAGCATCCGAAGGGCGACGTTCTCACCTGGCTCGTCGACTACGCCAATGACGGGCTGCGCCCCGAAGCATCGCTGAAGGCAGGCGCGCTGATCACGACGGGCACGTTGAGCGGCGCAATCGAACTGGCCGAACCCGGCGCGATCGACATCCTCTTCGGCAATGTCAGGCTGAGTTTTTCGGTGTCGAAGATATGATCGACGCCGATTCTGGCTGCGGTGGCGACCATGCCCGCATGGCCGTCTTCACGCTCGGCAGAAAATGTTAAGTTGACAATCCAGGTTTAGTTTTGCAGGAACCTGCCATGCGGAACCTGGAGCAGACCATGCCTTCGTCTTTCCTTGCCCTGTCTGACATCACCTATGCCATTGGGCCGAAGCCGATCCTCCATGGCATCGACCTGACCCTCGATCAGGGCCGCATCTACGGTCTGGTCGGCCCGAACGGCTCCGGCAAAAGCACGCTTTTGAAGATCATCGCCCGGCAGGTCGCGCCGCAATCCGGCGCCATCTCCTTCGGCGGCAAGGCGGCGGCGGACTGGGGCGCACGGGAATTTGCCCGACACGTCGCCTATATGCCCCAATTCACCCCGGCGACCGACGGGATGACCGTGGGCGAACTGGTGGCGCTCGGCCGTTTTCCCTGGCACGGCACCCTCGGCCGCTTCACCGCAACGGATCGCAGCAAGGTCGAGGAAGCCATCGCCCGCACCGAGCTTGAGGACTTTGCCGATCGTCCCGTCGCCAACATGTCCGGCGGCGAACGCCAGCGCGCCTGGATCGCCATGATGCTCGCCCAGGATGCCCGCTGCCTGCTGCTCGACGAACCGACATCGGCACTCGACCTCGCCCACCAGGCAAGCGTTCTCTCCCTGGTGCAGGATCTCAGCCACGAACGCGGGTTGACCGTCGTCATCGTGCTGCACGATATCAATCTTGCCGCGCGTTACTGCGACGCGATCGTCGCGCTCAGCCGCGGCCGGATCACCGCCGAAGGCACGCCCGCCGAGATCATGCAGGCCGACACGCTGCATTCGATTTTCGGCGTCGGCATGGGCGTCTTCCCGCATCCGGTGCGCAAAGAGCCGGTCAGCTATCTCCTGTAGGCCGTCGGCTATACCTTTTCGCGGAACATCTCGATGATGGCGGAAAAATCCCGTCCGCCATTGCCCTGCTTTTCGAAGAGCGCGAAAAGCTGGGCCGCTTCCGCACCCATCGGCGTGGACGCACCGCTCGCCAGCGCCGCCTCCTGCGACAGCCTGAGATCCTTCAGCATCAGCGCTGCGGCAAAACCCGGCTTGTAACCGTTGTTGGCAGGCGAGGTCGGCACGGGTCCCGGTACCGGGCAATAAGTATTGATCGCCCAGCACTGGCCCGACGAGGTGGAGGCGACGTCGAACAGCGCCTGATGCGAGAGGCCGAGTTTCTCGGCAAGCACGAAGCCTTCACAGACGCCAATCATCGAAATGCCGAGGATCATGTTGTTGCAGATCTTTGCCGCCTGGCCGGCACCCGCCTCGCCGCAATGGACGATCTTTTTGCCCATCGCCTCGAGGATCGGCTTCGCCCGGGCGAAGGCCTCGTCCGAGCCGCCCGCCATGAAGGTCAACGTGCCCGCGGTCGCCCCGCCCGTGCCGCCGGAGACGGGCGCGTCAAGCGACGGGCAGCCTGCGGCCTTGGCCATCTCATGCGCCTTGCGGCTGCTGTCGACATCGATTGTGGAACAATCGATGACAAGCGTGTCCTGCGCAGCCGTCTGCAGGATGTCGGTCCAGGCCGTCAGCACGTGTTTGCCCTGCGGCAGCATCGTGATGACGATTTCGGCGTCCTTCACCGCTTGGCTGGCGTGGCTCGCCGCTTTGACGCCGCTCGCCTCGGCCACCTTCAGCACGGGAGCGGCGAGATCGAAGCCAAGGACTTCGTGACCTGATTTGACGAGATTGGCCGCCATCGGCCCGCCCATGTTGCCCAATCCGATGAATGCGATCCTTGCCATGGTCTTCTCCTATCGATTGTCTTCAAGGATCATCGCGGCCGCCTTTTCGGCGATCATGATGGTCGGCGAATTGGTGTTGCCCGAGGTGATCGACGGCATCACCGAGGCGTCGGCGATCCTGAGCTTGCCGAGCGCGCGCAGTTTCAGCCGGGGATCGACGACGCTGTCCCGGTCGGCGCCCATGCGGCAGGTGCCGACGGGATGGAAAATCGTCGTGCCGATATCGCCCGCCGCCCGCTCCAGATCGGCCTCGGTCTGGTAGGCCGGCCCCGGCTTGAACTCCTCCGGCCGGAAGCGGGCGAACGAAGGCTGCGCGACGATCCTGCGCGTCAACCGTATGGAACGGACAGCTATGTCACGATCGCGCTGCGTCGAGAGGTATTTCGGGCTGATCGTCGGCTGGGCGGCAAAATCCGGGCTCGACAAATGCACCGAACCCCGGCTTTCAGGCCTCAGATTGCAGACGCTCGCGGTGATCGCCGGGAAGGGATGGACGGGATCGCCGAACTTCTCCAGCGAGACCGGCTGCACGTGATATTGCAGATCAGGCGTTTCCCGGTCCGGACCCGAGCGGGTGAAGATGCCGAGCTGGCTCGGCGCCATCGCCATCGGCCCGGAGCGGCGGACGAGATATTCGAGCCCGATCGCCGCCTTGCCAATCAGCTTCGTCGCCTTCTCGTTCAACGTCGGAACGCCCGTCACCTTGTAGGCCAGGCGCAATTGCAGATGGTCCTGCAGGTTCTCGCCGACGCCCTTCACCTCGGCAAGAACGTCGACGCCAGCCCGGCGCAGCACCTCGCCTTTGCCGATGCCGGACAGTTCCAGAATATGCGGCGAGCCGATCGAGCCGGCGGAAAGGATGGTTTCCCTGGCCGCATAGGCGCGCTTGGCAACACCGTCGTGCTGGAACTCGACGCCGGCAACAGTGCCCTCCTCCAGCAGCAGCCGGCGGACCTGCGCCTTGGTCAAAACGGTCAGGTTGGCGCGCTTCATTGCTGGGCGCAGAAAGGCCTTGGAAGTGTTCCAGCGAATGCCGGACCGCTGGTTGACGTCGAAATAGCCGGAACCCTCGTTGCTGCCGCGGTTGAAATCCGCCGTCTCCGGAATCCCTGCTTCCCTCGCCGCCTGCTGGAAGGCGTCGAGCACGGCCCAGCGCACCCGCGCCTTCTCGATGCGCCATTCGCCGCCCGCCCCATGCATGTCGTCGGCGCCGCGATAAAAATCCTCGGACTTCATGAAGAAGGGCAGAACGTCGTCCCAGCCCCAGCCGGCGCAGCCCATCTGGCGCCAGAGATCGTAATCGCGCGCCTGGCCGCGCATATAGATCATGCCGTTGATCGACGAGCAGCCGCCGAGCACCTTGCCGCGGGGATAACTCAGCGCCCGGCCGTTCAGCCCCGCTTCCGGCGCCGTGGTGAAGCACCAGTCGGTGCGAGGATTGTTGATGCAGTAGAGATAGCCGACCGGGATATGGATCCAGTGGTAATTGTCGCTGCCGCCGGCTTCCAATAGCAGCACCCGGCTCCTGCCGTCGGCGGATAAGCGGTTGGCGAGCACGCAGCCGGCGCTGCCCGCCCCGATGATGATGTAGTCGTAACGATCCATATGCGCCCTGCACGAACTCCAGATGCTCGCCGCTTCCCCTCCCCGAGGACGGGAAGAGGTTCGCCCATTCAGCGGCGATAAACAAAACCCAGCTTCCGCCCCAGCCGCGAGGCGTAGAATTCGCCGATGACGCCGCGGCGGAAGATCAGTACGCAGACCATGAAGACGATGCCGGTGATGATCGTCACCGGGAATTCCGAGGTGGCGAGGTAGTTTTCCAGCGCCACCACCAGCCCGGCGCCGAAGAGCGGGCCGATCAGCGTGCCGATGCCGCCAAGCAGCGTCATCAGGATCACCTCACCCGACATCTGCCAGGCGACGTCGGTGAGCGTCGCGAACTGGAAGACGATCGATTTCACTGCGCCCGCAAGCCCGGCCAGCGCCGCCGACATGACGAAGGCCCCGAGCTTGTAGCGCGCCACGGAATAGCCGAGCGAGATCGCCCGTTGCTCGTTTTCGCGGATCGATTTCAGGATCATGCCGAAGGGCGAATTGATGAAACGCCAGATGATCAGCACGCCGATCAGGAAAACCGCCAGCACGAAATAATACATATTGGTCGAGCTGTTCAGATCGATGACGCCGAACAGGTGACCGCGCGGCACCGACTGGATGCCGTCCTCGCCTTCGGTGAACTTTGCCTGCAGACAGAAGAAGAAGAACATCTGCGACAGCGCCAGCGTGATCATCGCGAAATAGATGCCCTGGCGGCGGATCGCGAAGAAACCCATGATCAGGCCGAGAAAGGCCGCACCCGCCACGCCGACCAGGATGCCGAGTTCCGGCGGCAGCCCCCATGCTTTCACCGTATAGGCGGTGAAATAGGCCGCACCGCCGAAGAAGGTGGCATGGCCGAAGGAAAGCAGGCCGGTATAGCCGAGCAGCAGGTTGAAGGCACAGGCAAAGAGCGCGAAGCAGAGCAGCTTCATCAGGAAGATCGGATAGAAGAAGAACGGCGCCAGCAGCAGAAGCAGCAGTCCCACGAGCAGGAAGCCCGCCTGCACCGATAGGGCGGTCCGGCTTTTTTCCGTTCGGATGGTGTCGGTGATGTCAGCCATGTCAAGCATCCCGGCCGAAGAGGCCCGCGGGCCTGATGAGAAGCACGATCGCCATGATGACGAAGATCACGATGTTGGAAGCCTCGGGATAGAAGACCTTGGTCAGGCCTTCGGCGATGCCGAGCACATAACCGGTGATGATCGCGCCCATGATCGATCCCATGCCGCCGACAACGACCACGGCGAAGACGACGATGATCATGTTCGAGCCCATCAACGGCGAGACCTGGTAGATCGGCGCCGCCAGCACGCCGGCAAAGGCGGCAAGACCGGCGCCGAGCGCATAGGTCAGCGTCAGCAGCACCGGCACGTTGACGCCGAAGACCTGCACCAGCACGGCGTTTTCGGTGGCGGCCCTGAGATAGGCGCCGAGCTTGGTCTTTTCGATCAGCAGCCATGTGCCGAGGCAGACGACCAGCGAGACGACGACCACCCAGCCGCGATAGATCGGCAGGAACATGAAGCCGAGATTGGCCCCGCCAGCAAGCGCTGCCGGCGTCGCATAGGGCTGGCCGGACGAGCCGTAGAGATAGCGGAAGGTGCCTTCGACCGCGAGCGCCAGCCCGAAGGTGAAGAGCAGGCCGTAGAGCGGATCGAGATCGTAGAGCCGGCGCAGGAACAGCCGCTCGATGACGGCACCGGCAAGCCCGACGATGACGGGCGCCAGGATCAGCGACGGCCAGTAGCCGATGCCGGCATAGGTGAGCAGCAGATAGGCGACGAAGGCGCCGAGCATATATTGCGCGCCATGGGCGAAGTTGATCACCCTGAGCAGGCCGAAAATGATGGCGAGGCCGAGGCTCAGCAGCGCATAGAACGAGCCGTTGATCAGGCCGATCAACAGCTGGCCGAGCAGCGCCTGCAGGGGAATGCCGAAGATCATCGTCATCTGGTCATACTCCCGAGGTGAAGTTCGAGGCCGGCCATGCGCAGTCCTCTACGCTTCCCTCATTCCTGTGCTCGTCACAGGAATCCAGCAGCGCCGCGTCTGCGGCGCGAAGGAGTCGTTTCGGCCCAAAGACTTGGGCCGGCTGGATTCCTGTGACATCGCTCGGGTCGCGCCCGAGCACAGGAATGAGGGAGGAGATGTTGACGCCCAATATCCCGGAAGAATATCCGAAGGTCATCATCATACCTAAACTCCCAGAACCTTGTGCAGCGTATCCATGCGCTGCGGCAGTTCGCCGACCGGGAATTCCGACACCATCTGCCCATGATCCATCAGATAGAAGCGATCGGCAATACGGCTGGCGAAACGGAAATTCTGCTCGACGAGCAGGATCGTCATGCCGCGCTCCTTGAGTTTCTTCAGCACGTCGCCGATGCGCTGGACGATGACGGGGGCAAGCCCTTCCGTCGGTTCGTCGAGGATGAGCAGCCGCACACCGGTGCGCAGAATCCGGGCGATCGCCAGCATCTGCTGCTCGCCGCCTGAGAGTTTAGTGCCCGGGCTGCCGCGGCGCTCGTAGAGATTGGGAAAAAGCTCGTAGATCTCGTCGAGCGTCATGCCGCCGTTCGCCACGACAGGCGGCAGCAACAGGTTTTCCGAAACGGTGAGCGTGGAAAAGATGCCGCGCTCCTCCGGCACGAAGCCTATGCCGCGATGCGCCGTCTTGTGCAGCGGCACCTGCATCATGTCGCTGCCGGCAAAGCTGATCCTGCCCTTGCGGGCCCGCACGATGCCGGTGATGGTGCGCAGCGTCGTCGTCTTGCCGACGCCGTTGCGGCCGAGAATGGTGATCGTCTCGCCTTCGCCGACATGCATGTCGACGCCGTGCAATATATGGCTTTCGCCGTACCAGGCGTTGAGGCCCTGGACTTCGAGCAGAGCGGCCATCAATGCTCCTCCGTGCCCATATAGGCCACACGGACGCGCTCGTCCTGGCTGACGGTGGCATAGTCGCCTTCGGCGAGGATCTCGCCGCGCTGCAGCACGGTGACATGCTGACAGATATTGGCGACGACGGAGAGATTGTGCTCGACCATCAGCACCGCCCGGTCGCGGGCGACGTCGCGGATGATCGCCGAGACGACGCCGACATCCTCATGCCCCATGCCGGCCATCGGCTCGTCGAGCAGCAGCACTTTCGGATCGAGCGCCAGCGTCGTGGCGATCTCCAGCACCCGCTTGCGGCCATAGGAAAGATCGGCGGCGAGATGATCGCGCTCCTTGGACAGCCCGACGCTGGCGAGCAACTGCTCGGCGCGCTCGTTCAGCCGGTCGAGCGCCGAAAGCGGCCGCCAGAACTGCGTGGAAAGATTGTTCGGCCGCTGCAGCGCCACGCGCACATTGTCGAGCACGGACAGATGCGGGAAGACCGCCGAGATCTGGAAGGAGCGCACCAGCCCCATGCGCGCCACCCTGTCGGGCGGCGTTCCGGTGATGTCGGTGCCCATCAGCGTGATCGAGCCCGCCGTCGGCTGCAGGAACTTGGTCAGCAGGTTGAAGACCGTTGTCTTGCCGGCGCCGTTCGGGCCGATCAGCGCATGCACGCTGGCGTCATGCACGTCGAGATTGACGTTCTTGACGGCCGTGAAGCCACCGAAATCGCGGCGCAGGCCGCGGGCGGAAAGCACCACCCGCGGCTTTGCCTGCGTTTCAATCGCGGAAACCGCCATCGCGCTTACTTCACCAGATCGCAGCCGCTCTTGGCGGGATCGATATAGGCCTCCTTGCCGGGAATGGTGGCGAGAACGTTGAAGTAATCCCACGGCTCCTTGCTGTCGGCCGGCTTCTTGACCTGCAGCAGGTACATGTCGTGGATCATGCGGCCGTTGGCGCCGACCGTGCCGCCGCGGCCGAAGACGTCGTCGACGGGCATTTCATGCAGCAGCTTGGCGACGGCTTCCGTATCGTCGGTGCCGGCCTTCTGCACCGCCTTCAGATATTGCGTCACCGCCGAATAGGTGCCGGTGTGGATCATGTTCGGCATCTTGCCGGTGCGGGCGAAGAACTTCTTGGCGAAGGCGCGGCTTTCGTCGTCGCGGTTCCAGTAGAAGCCTTCCGTCAGCGTCAGGCCCTGCGCCGCCTCGAGGCCGAGGCCGTGGACTTCGGCAAGCGTGAAGAGCAGCGCCGCCAGATGCTGGCCGCCCTGGGTGATGCCGAATTCGGCCGCCTGCTTGATGGCGTTCGAGGTGTCGAGGCCGGCATTGGCAAGGCCGATCACCTTGGCGCCTGATGATTGCGCCTGCAGCAGGAAGGAGGAGAAATCCTGGGTCGACAGCGGATGGCGGACGGCGCCGACGACCGTGCCGCCGCTCGCCTTGACATAGTCGGTGGTCTGCTGCTCCAGCGAATAGCCGAAGGCATAATCGGCGGTCAGAAAGAACCAGCTGTCGCCGCCCTGCTTGACGAGCGCGCCGCCGGTGCCGACGGCGAGCGCATGGGTGTCGTAGGCCCAATGGAAGCCGTAGGGCGAGCACGCCTTGCCGGTCAGATCCGTCGTCGCTGCACCGGTGACGATGTCGATCTTCTTCTTTTCCTTGGCAATCGCCTGGACGGCGAGCGCCACCGACGAGGTCGTCAGTTCCATGATCGCGTCCACCTGCTCGGTGTCATACCACTGGCGAGCGATGTTGGAGGCGATATCCGGCTTGTTCTGGTGATCGGCATCGACGATCTCGACCGGAACGCCCAATACCTTGCCGCCGAAATCCTCGACCGCCATCTTGGCGGCCTCGACGGAAGACTTGCCGCCGAAATCGGCATAGACGCCCGACTGGTCGTTCAGAATGCCGATCTTGACCTTGCCGTCGGTCGCGCTCTGCGCGAGCACCGCTGTGCTGCTTGCAAGCAGAAATGCAACCGATGCAATGAGATTCTTACGCATATTCTCTCCTCCCAGAGATGAGCCAAATTGCGGATCTGTTCAGATTTGGCCAGCCGCACTCCTCAGAACGGCGAACCTCGCCCTACGATCATGGAAATTCCTCGTTGAAGCAACGGGTGGTTTACAACTAATTCCAAACAGTATCTGTTCGTTTTTGAACAGATGGGGACGGCGATGACCAATCCACCGCAGTTTACTTGGGACGATCTTCAGTTTTTTCTAGCCGTCGCCCGCACCGGACAGCTCTCGACGGCGGCACGCCAGCTGCGTTCCAGTCATGCCACGGTTTCGCGGCGCATCGACCGGCTGGAATTCACCCTGAAGGTCAAGCTCTTCGAGCGCAATCCGCGCGGCTATGTGCTGACGGCCATGGGCACGCGCTTCGTCGAAACGGCCGAGCGGATGGAGCAGGAGACCGAGCGGCTGCGCGCCGACCTTGCCGATGGCTCGATGGCGCAGCGCGGCCTGGTGCGCCTCAGCGCGCCGGAGGGTTTTGCCAATTTCTTCTTCGCCACCGTGCTGCCGCGGTTTGCCGCGCAGCATCCGCATCTGTCGCTCGAGCTGGTGACGATCCAGCAGATCATGTCGCTGTCGCGCAAGGAAGCCGATCTTTCCGTCGTGCTCGATGAGCCGAAGGGCGGGCCTTATTTCGCCGAGAAGCTGACGGACTATCATCTGCAGATCTACGGCTCGCGCGACTATCTGGCAAAGGCGCCCGCGATCACCCGCCGCGAGGACCTGCTTGAGCATCCCTTCGTCAGCTATATCGAGGAGATGATTTTCGCGCCGGGGCTGGATTATCTCAGCGATGTGCATCCGCGCATCAAGCCGCAATTCCAGAGCTCCAGCATCTTCGCCCAGCTGACCGCCACCCGAAACGGCCTCGGCCTCTGCATCCTGCCCTATTTTTTCGCCAGCCGTTATCCCGAGCTCGTGCGGGTGCTGCCCGCGGAGATCGACCTCAAGCGCCAGTACTGGATCACCTGCCACCGCGACCTGAAACAGGCGCCGCGCGTGCGCGCCGTCATCGACTTCCTGCGCGAGGCGGTGCGCGGCGAGGATGCGCGCTTCGTGCCGCCCTATGTCACGCCAGCCGGCCCGGTGCGCCGATCGGAAGTGGAAACCTGACTATTTCAGGAATTCGGCCCGATGCGGGGTGAACGCATCGATCAGCCGGCCCTTTTCCAGCGCCTTGACGCCGTGGACGAGATTGGGCGGCACGATGAAGCTGCCGCCCTGCTTGAGCACCTCCGTGCGGCCATCGATCGTCACTTCGAAGCTGCCCTCGGCGACATAACTTGCCTGGATATGCGGATGCGAATGGGCCGCACCGACGGCGCCGCTTTCGAAGGCCACTTCCACCATCATCATCTCGGGCAGATAGGTCATGATGCGCCTGGTAACGCCGGGCTCGGGATTGACCCATTCGGCGCCTTCGGCCGATACGAACAGATCGCTTGACGACATTTCCGTCTCCTCGTTCCAGAATCGATCGCGGGCAAAGTGGATCATGCCGACGCTTTTGAAAAGATGGCGGTCCCTGTCTTTTCGAGAGGGTCGCCTTTAGTTGACGCGCTCGGCTGGCGGGTCTATGCGACCTTGGATGAGGCAAGCCTGAATTAATGGTGAGGAGACGCCGACATGCAGCATACGCGCGAGGTTTTCGACTGGGCCGACCCGTTCCGGCTGTCGGAGCAGCTGACCGACGAAGAGCGCATGGTGCAGGATACGGCCCATGCCTATGCGCAGGAAAAGCTTGCGCCGCGCGTTCTCGACGCCTTCCGCAATGAAAAGACCGATCCCGAAATCTTCCGCGAAATGGGCGCGCTCGGCCTGCTCGGCCCGACGATCTCGCCCGATTACGGCGGCGCCGGCCTCGGTTATACCGCCTACGGCCTGATCGCCCGCGAGGTCGAGCGGGTCGACAGCGGCTATCGTTCGATGATGAGCGTGCAGTCGTCGCTGGTCATGGTGCCGATCGAAACCTTCGGGTCCGAGGCGCAGAAGCTGAAATACCTGCCGAAACTTGCAACCGGCGAATGGATCGGCTGCTTCGGCCTGACCGAACCCGATCACGGCTCCGATCCCGGCTCGATGGCGACACGCGCGAAAAAAGTCGACGGCGGCTACAGCCTGACCGGCTCGAAGACCTGGATCTCGAACGCGCCGATCGCCGATGTCTTCGTCGTCTGGGCCAAGACCGAGGACGGGCTCATCCGCGGCTTCATCCTCGAAAAGGGCTGGAAGGGGCTTTCGGCGCCCGCCATCCACGGCAAGGTCGGCCTGCGCGCCTCGATCACCGGCGAAGTGGTGATGGACGGGGTCTTCGTGCCCGAGGAAAATCTCCTGCCCGGTGTCACCGGCCTCAAGGGGCCGTTCACCTGCCTCAACTCGGCCCGTTTCGGCATCGCCTGGGGCGCGCTCGGTGCTGCCGAGGATTGTTATGCAAGAGCACGGCAATATACGCTGGAGCGCAAGCAGTTCGGCCGGCCGCTCGCGGCCAACCAACTGATCCAGAAGAAGCTCGCCGACATGGCGGCGGAGATCTCGCTCGGCCTGCAAGGCTGCCTGCGGCTCGGCCGCATGAAGGAGGAAGGCCATCCGCCGGTGGAGCTGACCTCGATCCTCAAGCGCAACAGCTGCGGCAAGGCCCTTGAGATCGCGAGGGCGTCCCGCGACATGCTCGGCGGCAACGGCATCTCCGACGAATTCGGCATTGCCCGCCATCTCGTCAACCTCGAAGTGGTCAACACCTACGAGGGCACGCACGACATCCATGCGCTGATCATCGGCCGCGCAATCACCGGCATCGCCGCCTTTGCGAACTAAATCTCCGGCGCGGCAAGGCGAATTGCCACGCGCCTGACAATATGCAACCTTCCCTCTGGCGGCACGAAGCCGGCAATGAGGGGGATCACGCATGTTTCTGCTTCTTGCATTGCTGATCGGTGTCATCTCCGGCCTTCGCACCATGACGGCGCCGGCCGCCGTCGCCTGGGGCGCGGCACTCGGCTGGTTCGACGTGTCGCAGACGCCGCTTGCCTTCCTGGGGTATCGGTGGACACCGTGGATCTTCACGGTTCTCGCCATCGTCGAACTGATCGCCGACCAGCTGCCGTCTACGCCCTCGCGCAAGGTGCCGATGCAATTCGGTGCCCGTATCGTCTCGGGGGCGCTGTCGGGTGCTGCGATCGGGGCCGCCAGCAGCCTGCTGTTCGGCGGGCTGGTCGCCGGCGTGATCGGCGCCGTGATCGGCACCTATGGCGGGGCGGCCGTCCGCGCCAAGCTTGCCGGCTCCTTCGGCAGGGACCTGCCGGCCGCTCTCATCGAGGATGCCGTCGCGGTCATCGGCGCGGTGCTGATCGTGGGGGCCGTGTCATGAAGAGCTTCGATGCCATCGTCATCGGCGCCGGCCAGGCCGGCCCGTCGCTTGCCGCCCGCATGGTCGACAAGGGCATGAAAGTGGCGCTGATCGAGCGCAAATTCCTCGGCGGCACCTGCGTCAATGCCGGCTGCATGCCGACGAAGACGCTGGTCGCCAGCGCCCGCGCCGCCCATGTCGCGAGAAACGGTGCCGCCTATGGCGTCAATATCCCCGGTGAGATCGCCGTCGACATGAAGGTGGTGAGAGCCCGGGCCGAAACGGTGACGATGAATGCCCGCAACGGCCTGATCGGCTGGCTCGGCGGCATGGACGGCATGAGCGTGATCTACGGCCACGCCCGTTTCGAGAGCCCGAAGACCGTCAGCGTCAACGGCGAGACACTGACGGCGCCGCGCATCTTCCTGAATGTCGGCGCGCGGCCCGTCATTCCCGAGCTGCCCGGTATCAATGATATCGACTACCTCACCAGCACCTCGATCATCCATGTCGATAGGCTGCCGCGGCATCTGGCGGTGATCGGCGGCAGCTATATCGGCCTGGAATTTGCGCAGATGTATCGCCGCTTCGGCGCCGAAGTCAGCGTCATCGAACACGGGCCGAAGCTCGCATCGCGCGAGGACGAGGATATATCGGACGTGATCGCCGAGATCCTGCGTTCGGAAGGCATCGGCGTCCACACCGACGCCGATAAGATCGCCTTCGCCAGCAACGGCAGCGGCGTGAGCGTCACCGCCGGCTCGGCGACGATCGATGCGAGCCATGTGCTGATCGCCACCGGCCGCAAACCGAATACCGACGATCTCGGCCTCGATGTCGCCGGCGTCGCCACCGACAAACGCGGCTTCATCACGGTCGACGACAGGCTCGCCACCAATGTCGAGGGCATCTGGGCGCTCGGCGACTGCAACGGCCACGGCGCCTTCACCCACACCTCCTACAATGATTTCGAGATCGCCGCCGCCAACCTGCTCGATGGCGACGACCGCAAAGTTTCGAGCCGCATCCCGGCCTATGCGCTCTATATCGACCCGCCCCTCGGCCGCGTCGGCATGACGGAGAAGCAGGCGCGGGAGTCGGGACGCAGGATCATGGTCTCGACCCGGCCGATGAGCCGCGTTGGCCGCGCCAACGAGCGCGGCGAGACCAAGGGCTTCATGAAGGTGATTGCCGACGCCGAGACCAAGCAGATCCTCGGCGCGGCGATATTGGGCATCGAGGGCGACGAGGTGATCCATGGGCTTATCGACGCGATGAATGCGGGCACGACCTATCCGGCCTTGCAATGGTCGGTGCCGATCCATCCGACAGTGTCGGAGCTGATCCCAACGCTGCTTGGCGATCTGAAGCCCGTTTGACGGTGACCTGACGCTTCGGGAACAGGTGAGGGCGAGCCGTCATGTCTATCGAACTGCTGATCGAAAATTACGGCCTGCTGGCGATCTTTCTGGGCGCCGCCTTCGAAGGCGAAACGGCCGCCTTCCTCGGCGGCGTGATTTCCCACCGCGGGCTGCTGCCCTATTGGTCGGCGTCGCTCGCGGCCACGGCCGGATCTTTCGCCGGCGATCAATTGTGGTTCCTCGCCGGTCGTTACGCGGCCCGCTGGAGCCTCGTGCGGCGGCTGATGGAAAAGCCGGCGCTCGCCCGCGTTACCGAACTTCTGGAAAAATATCCGACAGGCTTCATCCTTGCCTTTCGTTTCCTTGTCGGGTTGCGGACGATCAGCCCTGTCGTCATCGGAACGACGCGGATACCGACCGGAAAATTCGTCGTCTTGAACGCCGCAGCCGCGCTGGTGTGGGGACAGCTTTTCACCGCGCTCGGCTATTTGTTCGGGCACGGCATCGAGCAGATATTGGGCCACCTTTCCCTTCACCGGCATCTGCTGGTGGCCATCGGCGCCGCGGCTGTCGTCGCGGCTGCGGCCCTTGCCTTTCGCAAGATGAGACCGAGCGCCGGGCACTCATAGAAGTGGCGCGGCGCCCTACTCCATCACGATCTGCAGCTTGACGTCGCTCGGCCTCGCCTCGACGGCGCGATCGAAGGCCTTGATCGAATCCGCGAACGTGAAGGTCTCCGATATCAGCGGCTTCAGGTCCACGCGCCCCGAGGCGAGCAGCGCGATCGAGCGCTCATACTGGTGCGCGTAGCGGAACACCGTCTCGATGCGGATCTCCTTGGTCGAGGCCGTGGAGACGTCGAAACCAACAGGGTTGACCGGCAGGCCGACGGCGACGATGACGCCGCCCGGGCGCGGCAGCGCCATGATCGTCTCCCAGGCCTTCGGCGAACCGGAGCATTCGAAGACGACATCGGCACCCCAGCCGTCCGTCAGCCGGCCAACCTCCTCGATCAGGTTCGTCTCGCGAATATTGACCGGAATGACGCCCTGATATTGCGCTGATATATCGAGCTTCGGCTGGGCGAGATCGGCGACGATCGCCCGGGCGCAGCCGCCTGCAAGAGCGGCGATCGCCACCATCGTGCCGATCGGCCCGGCGCCAAGCACGATCGCGGTATCGCCTGGTGTAATCTTCGCCTTGCTCGCCGCCTGCATGCCGACGGCGAAGGGCTCGACCATCGCGCCTTCGGCGAAGCTGACATTGTCGGGCAGCTTGAACGTGTAATTGGCGGGATGCACGACTTCGGGCGTCAGCACGCCATGGACCGGCGGCGTCGCCCAGAAGGTCACGGCCGGGTCGATATTATACATGCCGAGCCGGCTTGCCTTGGAATTCGGATCGGGAATGCCCGGCTCCATGCAGACGCGGTCGCCGACGTTCAGATGCGTCACACCGGCCCCGACCTCGACCACCGTGCCGGCCGCCTCATGGCCGAGCACCATCGGCGCGTTGACGATGAAGGGGCCGATCTTGCCGTGGGTATAATAATGGACATCGGAACCGCAGACACCGACCGTATGGATCCTGATTTTCACCTCGCCGGGACCGGTTTCGAGCGGCAGATCGATATCGCGAAGCGCAAGCTCATGCTGGCGCTCCAGCACCAGCGCACGGACTTTGGTCATGATCGGTTTCCTTCCCTATTGCCCCGCGGTTCATCGCGTGCCGTTGAAGCGACTATAAGACTGTAAGGCGCGGCAATTCAATCGTTGAGACCAAGCTTTTGCTCAACATATGATGAAATGCCCATTTTCCATAATCCGAAAGATTTGCCTTCCAAGACCTCCGTATGATTCCAGCCGGGGCCATCGGAGAGTACATTTTGCATTCGAGATCCAGACCATGAGGACAGGCAGAGAGCGATGAAGAACGATCACGACAATGCCGGCGGAAAGCGGTCTTCCGGCCCGACGATATCAAGGTCAATCCGGCAATTCTGGCAGCGGCTTGTGGATCTGATCGCCGCGCTGCCGAAAGGTCCCCGGCCGCGGCCGGCGCGCGTTATCGCAAAAACTAGGGATCGAAATCCTCCCCCGCAGCGTTAAAGTGATGCGTCGGCATGGCGTCACGGAAGCATGACGGCTCCGGGCACATGCGGGTCGGCACGATAAGGAAGACCATCATGAAGTCGATCGCGTCATTCTGTCTGTTTGTCTCCCTTCTCTTCATCGCAAGTGAGGCGTCTGCGGCCCTGGAACAAGCCTCTCTTCCGCCGCAGCAGCAGGAAGTAAGGTTGGCGCCGGCCAACCTCGAACTCACCTTCACCGGCCCGGTCGATCTTGCCCGTTCGACGGCCGTGCTGCTCAATGCCGAGGGTACGGCGCTGCCCACCGGCAAGCCGTTTCTCTCCGGTCCCGAGGGATCGATCTTCAAGATTCCGCTCGATCCTGCCATGGCGCCCGGCCTCTATACGGTCGACTGGCGCGTCCTCTCGATGGACGGCCGCAGCGCCGAAGGCCAATACCGGTTCCGGGTCGATCCTTGAGCCCGTTCGCTGAAAAGCATTTATAAGATTTTTATATTGACGGACCCCCGCCCGTCTCGAACCTTTATGGCCTTCGGCTCCATATTCATGCCCGAGAGATCGAACGATCCTCTCCACGCCAGAAAGCATGAAAGGCGGCCCTTCCAAGGGAGGGGCGCCCTTTGTCTTGTCTGACTCCAAGAAAGCAACAGGAGTCACGATCATGATGGATATCATTCTGCTTGGCACCGCGATCATATTCTTCGCGCTGTGCTTTGCCTACACCAGAGCCTGCGACAGGCTGTGACCGGAGAAACGACGATGACCCTCGATTATCTCTTGAGCGGTGCCGTAACCGTGTTTCTCACCGTTTACCTCACCTACGCTCTCCTTCGCCCAGAACGCTTTTAAAGAGAACCGGCGCTTCTGATGTCGCTCACGCGCGACCGGGAGCCAGCCGGGTATTGAAAGTTTACCTCCATGACCCTCAACGGATGGCTTCAGATCCTGCTTTATTGCGGGATCGTCCTCGTGCTCGTCAAACCGCTCGGCGGTTACATGACCCGTGTCTACAACGGCGAGCGCACATTCCTGTCACCCGTCCTCGTTCCGATCGAACGGGGGCTTTACCGCATTGCCGGCACCAGCGAACGCGAAGAGCAGCATTGGACCTCCTATGCCTTCGCGATGCTGATGTTCAACCTGCTCGGCGTCCTCGTCCTCTACGCGCTCCTGCGCCTGCAGGACGTCCTGCCCTATAATCCGGTCGGCATGGCCGCCGTTCCGCCGGACCTTTCCTTCAATACCGCCGTCAGCTTTCCCACAAATACCAACTGGCAGAACTATGGCGGCGAAAGCACCATGTCGTATCTCACCCAGATGGCCGGCTTCACGGTGCAGAACTTCCTGTCCGCCGCGACCGGCATGGCGATCGCGGTCGCTTTCATCCGCGCCTTCTCGCGCGCCTCGGGCAAGGCGATCGGTAATTTCTGGGTCGATATGATCCGCGGCACCTTCTACATCCTGCTGCCGATCTGCATCGTGCTGACCATCGTCTTCGTCTATCTCGGCGTGCCGCAAACGCTCGGCCCCTATGTCAATGCAACGACACTCGAAGGCGCACAGCAGACGATTGCCGTCGGCCCCGTCGCCTCGCAGCTTGCGATCAAGATGCTCGGTACCAATGGCGGCGGCTTCTTCAACGCCAACTCCGCCCATCCGTTCGAAAACCCCGATGCGATCTCCAACCTCATCCAGATGGTTTCGATCTTCGCGATCGGTGCGGCGCTGACCAACGTCTTCGGCCGCATGGTCGGCAATCAGCGCCAGGGTTGGGCGATCCTCGCCACGATGGGCGTGCTGTTCCTCGCCGGGGTCATCGTCACCTATTGGGCGGAAGCCGCCGGCAACCCGCTGATGCACGCCTTCGGTCTTGGCGGCGGTAATATGGAAGGCAAGGAAGTCCGCTTCGGCGTCGCCCTGTCCTCGCTCTTTGCGGTTATCACCACGGCCGCCTCCTGCGGCGCGGTCAACGCGATGCACGGCTCGTTCACCGCGCTCGGCGGCCTCATTCCGCTGATCAACATGCAGCTCGGCGAGATCATCGTCGGCGGTGTCGGCGCCGGCTTCTACGGCATCCTGCTGTTCATTATCGTCGCCGTCTTCGTTGCCGGCCTGATGGTCGGCCGCACGCCGGAATATCTTGGCAAGAAGATCGAGGCGAAGGAAATGAAAATGGCTGTCCTCGCCATCCTCTGCCTGCCGCTCGCCATGCTCGTCTTCACCGCGATCGCCACGGTGCTGCCGTCGGCCGTCGCTTCGGTCGGCACCGCCGGCCCGCACGGCTTCTCCGAAATCCTCTATGCCTACACCTCGGCTGCGGCCAATAACGGCTCGGCTTTCGGCGGCCTGACGGGCAATACGCCCTGGTACAACATCACCCTCGGCATCGGCATGCTCGCCGGCCGCTTCCTGGTGATCATCCCGGCGCTTGCCATCGCCGGCTCGCTGATCGTCAAGAAGACGGTTCCGGCCTCGGCAGGCACCTTCCCGACCGACGGCCCGCTCTTCGTCGGCCTGCTCGTTGGCACCATCCTGATTGTCGGCGGCCTGACCTTCTTCCCGGCGCTGGCCCTCGGCCCGATCGTCGAACACCTGGTCGCGATTGCCGGACAAACCTTCTGAGGCGATGCCCGACCCTGCATCGCCGGGGTCCTTCGCCATCCTCGTTTCAAGCTGGAGTCTCTTATGAGCCAGGCAAAATCCGCGAGCATCGTCGATTCTCGCATCCTCATTCCGGCAGCGGGCGCCGCCTTTAAAAAGCTCGATCCGCGCGCACTCGCCCGAAACCCGGTCATGTTCGTGGTGGCCACGGTCTCGGTGCTGACCACCGTGCTCTTTCTACGCGACCTCGTCGCCGGCAACGGCAATCTCGGCTTCTCCTTCCAGATCAATCTCTGGCTCTGGTTCACCGTGCTCTTTGCCAATTTCGCCGAAGCCGTCGCCGAAGGCCGCGGCAAGGCGCAGGCGGATTCGCTGCGCAAGGCGCGCACCGAAACCCAGGCCAAGCTGCTGACCAACAATGGCAGCGACTATCGCATGGTGCCGGGCACCAGCCTCAAGGTCGGCGATATCGTGCTCGTCGAGGCCGGCGACATCATCCCCTCGGACGGCGAAGTCATCGAAGGTGTCGCCTCCGTCAATGAAGCGGCAATCACCGGCGAATCCGCCCCGGTCATCCGCGAATCCGGCGGCGATCGCTCGGCGGTCACCGGCGGCACCCAGGTGCTGTCCGACTGGATCCGCGTCCGCATCACCGCCGCCGCCGGCTCGACTTTCATCGACCGGATGATCGCGCTGGTCGAAGGTGCGGAACGCCAGAAGACGCCGAACGAGATCGCGCTCAACATTCTGCTGGCCGGCATGACGTTGATCTTCGTGCTCGCCACCGCGACGATCCCGAGCTTTGCCATCTATGCCGGCGGCTCGATCCCGATCATCGTGCTCGTCGCCCTCTTCGTCACCCTGATCCCGACGACGATCGGCGCGCTGCTGTCGGCGATCGGCATTGCCGGCATGGACCGTCTCGTCCGCTTCAACGTGCTCGCCATGTCCGGCCGCGCCGTCGAAGCCGCCGGCGACGTCGATACGCTGCTGCTCGACAAGACGGGCACGATCACCCTCGGCAACCGCCAGGCGACGAGCTTCCGCCCGGTGCGCGGCGTCTCCGAACAGGATCTTGCCGACGCCGCCCAGCTTGCCTCGCTGGCCGACGAGACGCCTGAGGGACGTTCCATCGTCGTGCTCGCCAAGGAGAAATATGCGATCCGCGGCCGCGACATGGCGAGCCTCAAGGCGACCTTCGTGCCCTTCACCGCCCAGAGCCGCATGAGCGGCGTCGATCTTGAAGGCGCCGCGATCCGCAAGGGTGCGGTCGATGCCGTGCTGACCTATGTCAATGGCGACGCGCCTTCGAAAAACGGCAGCGAGGTCGTGCGCGAACTGCAGTCGATCGCCGACGAGGTCGCCAAATCGGGCGGCACGCCGCTCGCCGTCGCCCGCGACGGCCGGCTGCTCGGCATCATCCAGTTGAAGGATATCGTCAAGGGTGGCATCCGCGAACGCTTCACGGAGCTGCGCCGCATGGGCATCCGCACCGTGATGATCACGGGCGACAACCCGCTGACGGCAGCGGCCATCGCCGCCGAGGCCGGCGTCGACGATTTCCTCGCCCAGGCGACCCCGGAGATGAAACTGGCGCTGATGCGCGAGGAGCAGGCCAAGGGCAAGCTGGTCGCCATGTGCGGCGACGGCACCAACGATGCGCCGGCGCTCGCCCAGGCCGATGTCGGCGTCGCTATGAACACCGGCACGGTCGCCGCCCGCGAGGCCGGCAACATGGTCGATCTCGATAGCGACCCGACCAAGCTCATCGAGATCGTCGAGATCGGCAAGCAACTGCTGATGACGCGCGGCGCGCTGACGACCTTCTCGATCGCCAACGACATCGCCAAATACTTCGCCATCATCCCGGCGATGTTCCTGACCTTCTACCCGCAGCTCGGCGTGCTCAACGTCATGGGACTGTCGACGCCGCAAAGCGCCATCCTCTCGGCGATCATCTTCAACGCGCTGATCATCATCGCGCTGATCCCGCTGTCGCTGAAGGGCGTGCGTTACCGGCCGATCGGCGCCGGCGCGCTTCTGTCACGCAACCTGCTGATCTACGGCCTCGGCGGCATCCTCGTTCCCTTCATCGGCATCAAGGCGATCGACATGGCCATCGCAGCCCTCGGCCTCGCCTAGCGGAAGACCCGGTTCCTCGCCGGAACCGGTCTCCGCCTGAACACTCCAAGGAGTAAGAACATGTTGAAAGAATTGCGTCCGGCCGTCGTCATGATCGTCGCCACCACCGCCATCACCGGCCTTCTCTACCCGCTCGCCATGACCGGGGCGGCCCAGGCCCTCTTCCCCGCCCAAGCGAACGGCAGTCTGGTCGAGAAGAACGGCCAGGTGATCGGCTCGACCCTGATCGGCCAGGCCTTCACGTCGGACAAATATTTCCACGGCCGCCCCTCGGCCGCCGGCGACGGCTACAATGCCGCCGCCTCCAGCGGCTCGAACCTCGGCCCGACCAGCCAGAAACTGATCGACCGCGTCAAGAGCGACTACGAGGCGGCCAAGGCGGAAAACCCGACTGTCCAGGTGCCCGCCGACCTCGTCACCGCCTCGGGCAGCGGCCTCGATCCCCATATTTCGCCGGAGGCCGCCTACTTCCAGGTGGCTCGTGTCGCCAAGGCGCGGAACCTGGATGAAGCCAAGGTCAAGGCGCTGGTCGACGGCGCCGTCCAGGCCCGCGAACTCGGCCTTCTCGGCGAACCCACCGTCAATGTTCTGGCGTTGAATCAGAGGCTTGATGCTTCTATGACTGAGTAAAGGTAGGCGGGCCACAACCTCGCCCTCATTCCTGTGCTTGTCACAGGAATCCAGCCACGCGAAGTCTTTCGCGTGAAAGAGTCCTTAGCGTCGCGGACGCGACGCTGCTGGATCCCTGTGACGAGCACAGGGATGAGGGAAAGTGGAGCAAGCCTCGCCGTCAGGAAAGACCACACGCATGCCAGACGACAATCGCGACCAGGCCGGCAGGCCATCGCCCGATGCGCTTCTCGAAAAGGCCCGGGCGGAAACGCGCGGCCGTCTGAAAATCTTCCTCGGCGCCGCCCCCGGCGTCGGCAAGACCTATGAGATGCTGATTTCCGGCCGCGCCAAGATCGCTGACGGCCTCGATGTCGTCATCGGCGTCGTCGAGACCCATGGCCGCAAGGAGACCGAGGCGCTGGTCGCCGGCTTCGAGATCATCCCCCGCGTCGAAATCGACTATAAGGGCCGGGTGCTCGAAGAGATGGACCTCGACGGCATCCTCGCCCGCCGGCCCGACCTCGTGCTGGTCGACGAACTCGCCCATACCAATGCCGAGGGCAGCCGCCATCCGAAACGCTACCTTGACGTCAAGGAATTGCTCGATCGCGGCATCGACGTCTATACGACGCTGAACATCCAGCATGTCGAAAGCCTGAACGACGTCGTCTCGCAGATCACCCGCATCCGCGTGCGCGAGACGGTGCCGGATTCGATCATCGACCTGGCCGACGATGTCGAGATCATCGATCTGACGCCCGACGATCTCATCAAGCGCCTGCATGACGGCAAGGTCTACATGCCGCGCACCGCCGAGCGGGCACTGACCAACTACTTCACCCCGGGCAATCTGACGGCGCTTCGTGAACTGGCGCTGCGCAAGACCGCCCAGCGCGTCGACGACCAGTTGCTGACTCATATGCAGGCCCATGCCATATCGGGCCCCTGGGCGGCAGGCGAGCGTGTGCTCGTCTCGGTCGACCATCATCCGCGCTCGGCTTCGCTGGTGCGCTATGCAGCCCGCATGGCCTCGCGCCTGCGCGCGCCCTGGGCGGCCGTCTATATCGAGACCAACCGTTCGATCAATCTCTCCGAAGCCGAACGCGATACCGTCGCCGCTACGCTGCGGCTTGCCGAACAGCTCGGCGGCGAGGCGATCACCCTCCCCGGCCGCGAGGTGGCCGAAGAACTCGTCCGCCACGCCAGTGCCAACAACGTCACCCATATCGTCATCGGCGCCCCGAAGAAGCCCAGCTGGCGCGACTGGTGGAGCCGGTCGATCACCGACGAGCTGATCCGCAAGACGGGCGAGATCAGCGTCCATGTCATCTCGGGCACCGAGAAGGACGGCACCACGGCGCGCGGCATCAAGGCCGCCGCCACCGCGCCGCCGTTGGATTTCCGGGCCTACCTGCTCGCGACCGTCTATGTCGCCATCGCTCTCGCCGTCGGCATCGTACTCGACCAGGTGCTCGACGTGCGCAACCTCGCCCTGGTCTTTCTGATGGCGGTGCTGACCTCGGCGGTCATCCACGGCCTGCGGCCGGCGCTCTACAGCTGCATTCTGGGCGCGCTCTCCTTCAATTTCTTCTTCCTGCCGCCGCGCTACACGCTGACGATCAGCGATCCGGAAAGCGTGCTTGCGCTGTTCTTCTTCCTCGGCGTCGCCATCATCGCCAGCAACCTGACCGCAACCGTGCAGCGCCAGGCCGCGGCCGCCCGGCAGCGGGCGCGCACGACCGAGGATCTCTATCTCTTCTCCAAGAAACTCGCCGGCACCGGCACGCTCGACGACGTGCTCTGGGCGACCGCCTTCCAGCTCGCCTCGATGCTGAAGGTCCGCGTCGTGCTGCTACTGCCGGAAGAAGGCAGCATCGCCGTCAAGGCCGGTTACCCCCCCGACGATACGCTCGACGATGCCGATATCGCCGCCGCCCGCTGGGCGTGGGAGCACAATCATGCCGCCGGCCGCGGCGCCGATACGCTGCCCGGCGCCAAACGCCTTTACGTGCCGCTCAGAACCGGGCGCACCGCCGTCGGCGTCATCGGCCTCGACAGCGACCGCCGCGACGGACCGCTGCTGACGCCGGAGCAGCAGCGGCTGCTCGATGCGCTGGCCGACCAGGCGGCGCTTGCCATCGAACGCGTCCAACTCGTCGCCGATGTCGACCGGGCAAGGCTTGCGGCCGAAGCCGACCGGCTGCGCTCGGCCCTGCTGACCTCGATCTCGCACGATCTGAAGACGCCGCTTGCCGCAATCCTCGGCGCCGCCGGCACGCTGCGCGACTATTTCACCGCCATGCCGGAGGAGGATCGCAGCGACCTGCTTTCAACGGTCGTCGACGAGTCCGAGCGCCTCAACCGCTTCATCGCCAATCTGCTCGACATGACCAAGATCGAATCCGGGGCGATGGAGCCGAATTCCGCGCCGCATTATGCCGGCGATATCGTCGGCAGCGCGCTGCGCCGCGCCGCCAAAATCCTCGAGCACCACAAGACCGAGATGCGCATTCCCGCCGACCTGCCGATGGTGCGCGTCGATCCGGTGCTGTTCGAACAGGCGATCTTCAACCTGCTCGACAATGCCGCGAAATACGCGCCAGAGGGATCCGTGGTCCGCATCGAGGGCTGGGCCGATGCCGACTACGTCGTCGTGCAGGTCTCGGATGAAGGTCCGGGCATTCCGCCGGCCGATCTCGCCCGCGTCTTCGACACCTTCTACCGGGTGCGCAAGGGCGATCAGGTGCGCGCCGGCACCGGTCTCGGCCTTTCCATCTGCCGCGGCTTCATCGAGGCGATGGGCGGCACGATCGCCGCCGGCAACCGGATGGCCGGCCAGGGCGCCGTCTTCACCATCCGCCTGCCGAAACCCAACGACATTCCGAAACTGGATGAACTCCCATGACCGGTTCAGCCGTCAAAATCCTCGTCGTCGACGACGAACCGCCGATCCGCAAGTTGCTCCGCGTCGGCCTGACCGCGCAGGGCTATGAGGTGCAGGAAGCGCCGAACGCTGCCAGCGCCCGTCAGTCGGTCGCAGACGGCACGCCCGATCTCATCGTGCTCGACCTCGGCCTGCCCGACACATCAGGCCATGACTTGCTTCAGGAGTGGCGCGAAGAAGGGCTTTCCGTTCCCGTCATTATCCTCTCCAGCCGCACCGACGAGGCCGGCATCGTCACGGCGCTGGAAAGCGGCGCGGACGACTACGTGACCAAGCCCTTCGGCGTCAACGAACTCGGCGCCCGCATCCGTGTCGCGCTGCGCCACCGCCTGCAGCAGCAGGGCGAAAAGGCGATCTTCCAGACCGGCGGGTTGTCGATCGATCTCGTCAAGCGCATCGTCAAGGTCGACGGCCAGGAGATAAAATTATCGCCGAAGGAATACGACATCCTGCGCGTACTCGCCCAGCACGCCGGCAAGGTGCTGACACATCAGTTTCTTTTGAAGCAGATATGGGGACCGGCCGCCGATGTGCAGTATCTGCGCGTCTACGTCAGGCAGCTGCGACAAAAAGTCGAGAAAATTCCCGATCAGCCGCACTATATCACCACCGAGACCGGCGTCGGCTACCGGCTGAGGGAACCGGACTGACTTCCCTCCCGCTGCCCGAACGGATCAAGCCCGAACAGCGTCCAGCCCAACTGCATCGAACCAAAATAGCATTGAGAATGACATGAACCTTCCCAACATCATCCGGCCGGAACACACCTTCATCGGTGTGTCGGCGCCGACGAAATGGCGCGCGCTGCAGCTTATAGCGGACAAGGCCGCCAAGGCTTTTTCCGTTGACGGCCAAGCCATTCTGAAGGCGCTGGAAGAGCGTGAGAAGCTCGGCTCCACCGGCATCGGCAACGGCATCGCCATTCCACACGCGGCGATCGACGGCATGAGCAGCCCGCGCGGCCTTCTGCTGCGCTTTGCCCAGCCGCTGGATTTCGAAGCGATCGACGATATCCCGACCGACATCGCCTTCGTGCTGCTCTTCGGCGAAAACAATCGCGGCGAATATCTGAACGTATTGTCCGCCATCGCACGCCGCCTGCAATCGGACGGCACGCTTGCCGCTATGCGCAAGGCAAGGACGGTCGACGAATTTTATTCCGATTTCATCGCCGACTCGCGGGTATAAAAAAGGCGCGCCCCGAAGACCGCGCCTCCCCATCTGCAATCAGACGATGTTAGAAATCGCGCTGGAAGCGCAGGAAGCCGAACACTTCGTCGTCGCCTTCGTCCTCATCGTGATATTGCACGCTGAGCTTGGTGCGGAGGTCGTCGACGATCCGGTAATCGATCGTGACGCCTGTGGTGTAGGCGCTGCCGCCGCTGAAGCCGTTGCCGTCAGCGTCGAGCGAGATGTTTTCGAAGTACTGGAAGCCGGGGGTGACCGACCACTTGTCGTTGATCTTCAAAGCGTATTCTGCTGCGATCGTCCATTCGGACTCTTCGTAGTAGTAGTTCGCGCCGCTTGCCCAAACGCCGGCAATGCCGAGCGTGCCCGGGCCGATGTCGGCATAGACGATGCCGCGAACCGCGACTTCGCTGGTGTCGGTGTCATAACCGGCCAGCAGGTAAGCGCTGATGGCGCCGGCCTTGTAGGAGACCTGGCCTGCGACACCGAAGTTGTTCGGGCCTTCGCCCGGCTTGGTGGCGTAGTCGTCTTCCAGTTCGTCGACCGAGATGCCGGCCGTGAAAGCACCCGACTCGTACTGATAACGGATCGAGTTATGGGTCGTTTCGTTGCTGGCGAGCGTATCGGTCTCGCCGCTCATGTCGTCATCCCACCAGCTGTAGAGCTTACCGACGCGGAACCCGGCAATGTCGATATAGCCTTCGTCAAGCAGCGCTTCCTGATCGGAGGCGCTGTCGGCATTGTAGCGCAGCGTGATGACGCCGGTCAGCGTACCGTACTCGGTGTCGTTCTTGGCCTGGAAGGTGACCTGGCCACGCGTCCAGAAGTTTACGTCGGAATCGCCGGAGATCTGATCACCGAAGCGCACTTCGGTACGGATGTAACCGCCGATCGAAAGGCATGTTTCCGTCCCCGGAATATAAAAATAGCCGGTACCGTAGGCGTCGCAAACGCGAACATATTCCACGGGCTCGGGTTCCGCCGCCACGATGGCGTCGGCAGCACGGGCTCCGGAGGCCGCGGCAAGGGCGGCAACGGAGGCAAAAAGGATCGTTCTGATATTCATTTTGAATGGCCCTAACAGGTTTGGAATGCGAGGCGCATTTCAAGGGATGCCCCCGCGTAGCGGCCGGTGAATACGACCGCACGGGAGGCGATATAGGAATCCGCAAGTGCCATCGTGGCAAAAAACCGGCAAAAATCCGCATGACCGTGTCCCTTTCGTGGAGGAACTGTGGCCAAAAAAACACGGTCCTGCGGCGGCCCCACAGTGGCGGCCGATTGGCCGCGGCCAACTCCGGCACGTCCATTTCAAAATCGGCCATCAAATGGAATGACATTCTAACGACCCCGCCGGAACCGGAAGAACCTTCGTTTCATTATACGACTGAGTTGATAGAGTTAAGGCAGAAAACAGGAGGGTTCCATGCAGACACAACGGCTCACCCGGCTCATCGCAGCGGCGGTCATGGCAGGCAGCTTCGCGATCGGGGGCATCGCTCCGGCATTCGCCGATCAGACGCTTCTCAACGTTTCCTACGATCCGACTCGCGAATTGTATAAGGATTTCAACGCCGCCTTTGCCGCCAAGTGGCAGAAGGATACCGGCGAAGCCGTGACGATCCAGGCATCGCATGGCGGCTCCGGCGCCCAGGCCCGCTCGGTCATCGACGGCCTCGACGCAGACGTGGTCACGCTGGCCCTCGAAGGCGATATCGACGCCATCGCCAAGAAGACCGGCAAGATTCCGGCCGACTGGAAGACCAAGCTGCCCAACAATTCGACGCCCTATACGTCGACGATCGTCTTCCTCGTCCGCAAGGGCAACCCGAAGGGCATCAAGGATTGGGGCGACCTGGTCAAGGACGACGTGCAGGTCATCACCCCGAACCCGAAGACCTCGGGCGGCGCCCGCTGGAACTTCCTGGCCGCCTGGGCATGGGCCAAGCAGGCGAATGGCGGCGACGACGCCAAGGCGCAGGACTATGTGACGAAATTGCTGCAGCATGTTCCGGTTCTCGATACCGGCGCGCGCGGGGCGACGACGACCTTCGTCCAGCGCGGCCTCGGCGACGTGCTGCTTGCCTGGGAGAACGAAGCCTATCTTTCGCTCGAAGAACTCGGTCCCGACCAGTTCGAGATCGTGACGCCGACCTTCTCCATCCGCGCCGACCCGCCGGTCGCCGTCGTCGACGGCAATGTCGACAAGAAGGGCACGCGCAAGGTCGCCGAAGCCTACCTCAATTATCTCTATTCCGACGAAGGCCAGAAGATCGCCGCCAAGCATTATTACCGGCCGATCAAGCCTGAAGCCGCCGATCCGGCCGATATCGCCCGCTTTCCGAAGCTGACGCTTGCCACCATCGACGACTTCGGCGGCTGGAAGGAAGCCCAGCCGAAATTCTTCGGTGACGGCGGGGTATTTGACCAAATCTACAAGCCGGCACAATAATAGACTTCATGAAAGCACATAGCCCCACGCGGTGGCGGTTCAAGCGGCCGAGCGTCATTCCGGGTTTCGGAATGGCGCTCGGTCTCACATTGACCTGGCTCACCCTTCTGATCCTCATCCCGCTCTCCGGCCTTGCCGTCCGGTCGAGCGCGCTCGGCTGGGAGAAATTCTGGTCGATCGCGTTCGATCCGCGCATATTGAACGCGCTGCGCATCAGCTTCGGCAGCGCCTTCATCGCTGCGATCATCAACGCCGTCTTCGGCATTATTCTCGCCTGGGTGCTGGTGCGCTACCGTTTCCCCGGCAAGCGCGTCATCGACGCGATGGTCGACCTGCCCTTCGCGCTGCCGACGGCCGTCGCGGGCATTGCATTGGCAACGCTCTACGCGCCGAACGGCTGGATCGGCCAGTTCCTGACACCGCTCGGCATCAAGATCGCCTTCACGCCGGCCGGTATCGTCGTGGCGCTGATCTTCGTCGGCCTGCCCTTCGTGGTGCGCACCGTGCAGCCGGTCATGGAGGAAATCGACAAGGAAGTGGAAGAGGCCGCGGCAACGCTCGGCGCCAACCGCCTCCAAACGATTTTCCGCGTGCTGCTGCCGGGGCTGGCGCCGGCCGTGCTCACCGGCTTCGCGCTGGCTTTTGCCCGCGGCGTCGGCGAATACGGTTCGGTCATCTTCATCGCCGGCAACCTGCCGTTCAAATCGGAGATCGCGCCGCTGCTGATCGTCATCAAACTCGAAGAGTATAATTATGCGGCAGCGACCGGCATTGCGGCGATCATGCTGGTGATCTCGTTCGCCATGCTGCTGGTGATCAATCTCATCCAGAGCTGGAGCAGGCGGAGGTATGGCCATGGCGCTTGATGCAACCGTTCAACCAGCAAAGTTGCGTTCGGTGACCACCGAACACAGGTTTGCACGCTTTAGTCTGATCGCCCTGTCGCTGGTCTTCCTGCTGCTGATCCTGCTGCTGCCGCTCGCCGCCGTCTTCGTCGAGGCCTTCCGCAAGGGACTAGGCCCCTTTCTCCAGGCGCTCAGCGATCTCGAAACCTTCTCGGCGATCCGGCTGACGCTGATCGTCGCCGGCGTCAGCGTGCCGCTCAACCTCGTCTTCGGAGTTGCCGCCGCCTGGGCGATCGCCAAGTTCGAGTTCAAGGGCAAGGCGTTCCTGACGACGCTGATCGACATGCCCTTCTCCGTCTCGCCTGTTATATCCGGCCTGGTCTTCGTGCTCTTGTTCGGCGCCAATACCTGGCTCGGCCAATGGCTCAGCGCCTACGACATCAAGATCCTGTTCGCCGTGCCGGGGCTGATCCTTGCGACGATGTTCGTCACCTTCCCCTTCGTCGCGCGCGAGCTGATTCCGCTGATGCAGGAGCAGGGAACGGCCGATGAGGAGGCAGCCCTGTCGCTGGGCGCCAGCGGCTGGCAGACCTTCTGGCATGTGACGCTGCCGAACATCAAATGGGGCCTGCTCTACGGCGTGCTGCTCTGCAACGCCCGCGCCATGGGCGAATTCGGCGCCGTCTCGGTGGTTTCCGGCCACATTCGCGGCCAGACGAACACCATGCCGCTGCAGGTGGAAATCCTCTATAACGAGTATAATTTTACCGGCGCTTTTGCCGTCGCCACGCTTTTGGCCTTGCTGGCGCTCGTCACTCTTGTTTTGAAAACGCTGCTGGAAATGCGCTATAGCGCTGAAATCTCCGCCAGCCGGCGGCACTGAAGGATTTGGAATGGAAGTACGCGTTCAAAACATCCGCAAGGAATTCGATCGTTTTCCGGCGCTGCACGATGTCTCGCTCGGCATCCGCTCCGGCGAGCTGATCGCCCTGCTCGGCCCGTCGGGCTCCGGCAAGACGACATTGCTGCGGCTGATCGCCGGCTTGGAAAGCCCGACGGAAGGGCAGATCTTCTTCGGTGACGAGGATGCCTCGAAGAAGACTGTGCAGCAGCGCAATATCGGCTTCGTCTTTCAGCATTATGCTCTGTTCCGCTATATGACGGTGCTCGACAACGTCTCTTTCGGCCTGAAGGTCAGAAAGGGCGCGCGGCGGCCTGCGAAGGCCGACATCCGCCGGCGGGCGCTGGAACTGCTCGAGCTCGTGCAGCTTTCCGGCCTTGAGAAACGCTATCCGGCACAGCTTTCCGGCGGCCAGCGCCAGCGCGTGGCGCTCGCCCGCGCCATGGCTGTCGAGCCGAACGTGCTGCTGCTCGACGAACCCTTCGGGGCGCTCGACGCACAGGTGCGCAAGGACCTGCGCAAATGGCTGCGCGAGATCCACGACCGCACCGGCCACACCACCGTCTTCGTCACCCACGACCAGGATGAAGCCCTGGAGCTCGCCGACCGCGTCGTCGTCATGAGCCAGGGCGCGATCGAACAGGTCGGCACGCCTGACGAGGTCTATGACAATCCGAATTCTCCCTTCGTCTTCGGATTTATCGGCCAGTCGAACTGCCTGCAGGTCGAAATCTCGGGCGGCGACATCCGCTTCGACGGCCGCTCGCTCGGCCTCAATGCCGACGGCGAGCCGGACGGCCCGGCGCAGCTCTATTTCCGCCCGCATGACGTCAGGCTCTGCGAATCGGCTGAAAACTGTATTGCCGGCCAGCCGGTCTCCAGCCGCCGCGTCGCCGGCACCCGCCATATCGAATTGGATATCGGCAATGACCGCCCGCATATCGAGATCGAGCTGCCGCCGAGCGAGGCCGACAGACTCGACCGCAACCGCGTGGCGTTCAAGCCGACTCGCTGGAAGCTGTTTCGCAGCTGATCAGCGCAAACGGCGCTGTAACGCATTGAGTTGCTGCATAATTCCTTAATTTTTGCGAATTATGCAGCAGATGGCCTCCGGGCGCATCGCCGGAATCGCATTTGGCGAGAGTCCCTCAGGATTTTTGTTATCTAAGGTTGTTTGTATTTCAATCATATGACGAGTAAAAGATTTTGCGCGTTAATCATAAAGGGCTGGACTCATTCCTAGGAGGCACCTGGCGTTGAGGGCGGAGATTTCCTTTGGAAAATCCCTGATCGGGATTTTGTTCGCAGGACTGGCGGCCACCGGCTGCACGACGACATCGCAACCGGCAGCAACGCCGGCAAAGACCAAGACGAAGCAGGCTCAAGCCGCGAAAGTCACCTTCAATTATACGGCCAAGGATCGCGACTGCCTGAAGCGCGCGATGTATTTCGAATCGCAGCATTCGGATGAGGACGGCTATATGGCTGTCGGCACCGTCGTCATGAACAGGCTCACGTCAGGCGCCTATCCTCCGTCCATCTGCGGCGTCGTCGCCCAGGAGAAGCAGTTTGCCCCCGGCGTGATGACGCGCGAAGTCAAGCCGCAGGCCGAACCGGAGCTTGCCACCGCCGCCGATGCGATCCTCCTGAAAGGTGCGCGCCATCCCGCGGTGAAGGATGCGATGTTCTTCCATACCGACGGGCTGAAATTCCCTTACGGCAACATGCATTATGTGACGGTCGCCGGCGGCAACGCCTTCTACGAGAAGCGCGACTCCAACGGCATGCTTCAAACACCGCCGCCGCTGCCCTCCTATGAGGTGGCGATGAATTATGTGCCCGGCGAAAGCATGTTGCCGCCGCAGTTCGAGGCGCTGATCCCCTCGGCGGTTCCCGTTCCCCTCCCGTCACCGGACCCGATGGCGACGGCGAGCACGATGTCCGCGGTCAATATGGCGCCCACGGCACGGATGGCGCCGATCGCAAATCCCATGCCGATGCAGATCACGGCACCGGTGACCTTGCCGGAACCCTTGATCGAACCTGACCCGGGAATGCGGATCGCGATCCCCATCCCTCGCCCCGCTTTTGACAGCGTCATGCTGCGCGGCAGCGTTGCGGCGAACGGCGGCTGAAGCGCGTCGCGATCTTTTCGATTCGCGGCTTGCGCTTTAGCTCTTTGTTTTCACGCGCGTCGTTCCCCGAAACCGACCTCGCTAAAGCTATAGTGGACGCCGGTAATCCGCGCGAGGTCATCAAAAAGAGCGCACCAGGCGGAGGGGTCGTCCGCATAGGGAGCCGTCCTGGTTTCGACGGGATTGCCGCGCAGTTCGATAAACCCGCCGGGGCCGTAATAGCCGCCAGGCCGGGCATTCTCCAAAGTCGCCGCCATCAGTGTCGGCCAGGCGCCCTTTTCAGGGCTCTGGAGCAACGGGTACGTCAGAATGCCAGCGATCTTGGTGCTGAGCGTCGTGGCAGCAAAGAGATTGGTCCGCGCCCCACCGGGATGGCTGATGGTAGACAGCAGACGATCGCCGGCGCGGCGCTGCAATTCGCGGGCAAACAGGATGTTGGCGAGCTTCGTCTTGGCATAGACGCGCATCGGTACATAGCCGGTCCTGGCCTCGAAATCGGTGATCGGTCCCGGCTTGAACATTTTGTGGGTGTTCGAAGCGACCGTGACGACCCGGGGACGGGACGCCTGCAGCAATGCGGGCAGAAGCAGACCGGTCAGCCGGTAAGGCCCGAAAACGTTGGTCGCAAACTGCAGCTCATGGCCGTCGACGCTGACTTCGCACCGCGGCAGACCCATTATGCCTGCATTGTTGATCAGCATGTCGATCGGCCGGCCATTCTCAAGCTCGCCGTCGGCGAATGCCTGAATGGACATGGGGATCGAGAGGTCCAGCACGCCTGAGCGGACGGCAGCTTTCGGAATAATCGCACGGATGCGCTTCACCGCATCTTCGCCCTTGGATTTGCTGCGGGCGGCAATCGTGACCTCGGCGCCGGCGCGGACCAACTCGAGCGCCGTATACCAACCGATGCCGCTGTTGGCGCCGGTTACGATCACCCGCTTGCCGGCTTGCGACGGAATTTTCGCGGGGGTCCAGGTCTCACTCATATTGCTTGCTTTCTGTCTGGGCACTGTTGGGCGCGGCCCGATCGCCGCCAGCCATTTTGGACGTTTTGACATTTTTAATACTTTTTGTCAACATCGGTTGCGTCAGCATTCAACCAGGGCCGCGGCTGCCGTTGACAAAAAACACTGAATTCGTCAGGAAGGTGCTATGGCACCCAAAATCACCCCTGAGGACGCGGCATCGCGGCGCGACACGGTCTTGAAGGCGGCCCGATGGTGTTTCCTGAACTTCGGGTATTCCAAGACGTCTCTGGATGATATCGCCAAGCGCGCCAACTTATCGCGTACGCTGCTCTACAAGACATTCAGCGACAAGCAGGAGATCTACACTGCAGTGTTCCGGCACTGGCTGGTGTCGCGGCATCCGCAGGCGCGTGAAGCGGCTCAGGCCGTCGGCGACCCGCAGGATCGCCTTTTCCACGTGTGCCGGGTGATGGTCATTGAGCCCTGGGCCGACATGGTCGGGGCGCCGATGGCCGGCGAATTCTTTGACGTATGCGAACGCCTCGATCCGGAGATCGACGCACTGCACCGTCAGGTCGCGCTTGAATGTATCGCAGCCGTGCTATTGGACGACGCAGCCGCCGAAGTCTTCCTGCTCTCGCTTGACGGTCTGATTGGCGATGAACCGACGGTATCTGACCTTGAGAAACGCGTGAGGCTGCTGGTCGCCCGCTTCGTCTAGACGCGAACTAAGCGCGCTCTTCCCAGACTTTGGCCAGTTCGACGATCGTCTTGACCGCCTTTTCCATATCCTGGCGGCTGACCCATTCGAGCGGCGAGTGAAAGGCATGGCCGCCGGCGAAGATGTTCGGGCATGGCAGTCCCATGAAGGAAAGCCGCGAACCATCCGTGCCGCCGCGGATGCTGCCTCGTACCGGCGTCATGCCGGCCCGTCGCACCGCTTCGACGGCGTTGTCGACGATCTCGGGGTGACGGTCGAGCACCACTTTCATGTTGCGGTACTGTTCCCTGACCTCGAAATGATAGGTCGAACCGGGATAGGCTGATATCACCTCTCTCACGATGGCTTCGAGCAAGGTCTCCTTTTCCACGAGCCCCGCGTCGGTGAAGTCGCGGATGATGAAGCTCAGCGACGCTTTCTCCATCGAGCCGGTCACACCCACCGGATGGATGAAGCCCTGCTTTCCCTCCGTGGTTTCGGGCGCGATCTCCTTCGGCAGCCGGTCGATGATGGCGCCGGCGATCTTGATGGCGTTCTCCATGCGGTCCTTGGCAAAACCCGGATGGATCGCGACGCCCGAGATGCCGATCTCGACGCCATCGGCCGAGAAGGTCTCGTCCTCGATATGGCCTGATGTCTCGCCGTCCATCGTATAGGCGAAGTCGGCGCCGAGCTTCTTCAGATCGACCTTGTTGACGCCGCGCCCGACTTCCTCGTCGGGGGTGAACAGGATCTTGATCGTCCCGTGCCGGATATCGGGATTGTCGACCAAGAACTGCGCTGCGGTCATGATCTCCGCCAGTCCGGCCTTGTCGTCGGCGCCGAGCAATGTCGTTCCGTCGGTCGTGACGATGTCGTTGCCGATCTGGTTGTTCAGTTCCGGATGCTCGGAAACCCGGATCACCCGGCTCTGATCGCCGGCAAGTGTGATATCGCCGCCGGCATAATTCCGGATGATCTGCGGCTTGACGCCTGTGCCGCTGAAATCCGGCGCCGTATCCATATGCGAGCAGAAACAGATGACCGGCAGCGTCTTGTCGCTGTTGGCGGGAATCGTCGCATAGACATAACCGTGTTCATCGAGATGCGCGTCCGCAAGACCGATCGCCAGCAATTCCTCGACCAGAATCCGTCCGAGATCCTTCTGTTTGCTTGTGGTCGGCTGGGTCGACGAAGAGGGATCGGATTGGGTATCGATAACGACATAGCGCAGAAAGCGGTCGAGAACAGTGTCGGTCATGGCATCCACTCCAGCAAGATTACGCAAGGGATATAACCCTTGCGGGCGGTGCGGCAAAAGATTTTTCAGCGCGCAGCGCGTGAGGATTGCCCGGTCAATCCAAGCGTTGTCCCTCGCCATCGAACACATGCAGATATTGAGCTGGGAAAGCCACAGTGACCTTCGGACCCGCCTTCAGCGCCTCGCGGTTTAACGTGAAGATCTTGAACGGCAGACCATGCAGGGCAAGGTGCAGGATGATGCCGAAGCCCGTCGGCTCGACAAGTTCCACATCCGCGGCCAGTCCGGCGCCGTTGTCGCTCATCGTCACATGCTCCGGCCGGATGCCGAGCGTCACTTTGGTCCCCTCGGAAAGCGGCAGCGGTTTTGCCAACGGCACGACCGTTCCGTCCTTCAGCTTCACGCCGCCTGTGACGGAGCTGGCCTCGAGGAAATTCATCCCCGGCGAGCCGATGAAGCCGGCGACGAAAAGATTGGCGGGGCGGTCGTAGAGTTCGAGCGGACTGCCGACCTGCTGGACGACGCCGCCATGCATGGCAACGATCCGGTCCGCCAGCGTCATCGCCTCGATCTGGTCATGGGTGACATAGATCGAGGTCGCCTTCAGCTCGCCATGCAGTTTCTTGATTTCGGCGCGCATCTGCTCGCGCAGGCGCGCATCGAGGTTGGACAGCGGCTCGTCGAACAGGAAGGCCTTCGGCTGGCGCACGATGGCGCGGCCCATGGCGACACGCTGGCGCTGGCCGCCGGAAAGCGCCTTCGGCCTGCGTTCGAGCAGCGGATCGAGGCCGAGCTTGGCGGCGGCCGCCGCCACGGCACTTGCAATCTTCTCCTTCGCTGTTTTCCGGAGCTTCAGGCTGTAGCTCATATTGCCGGCGACGTTCATATGCGGGTAGAGCGCATAGGACTGGAACACCATGGCAATGTCGCGGTCTTTGGGATGCAGCTCGTTCACCCGGCCGCCCGCAATGCGGATCTCGCCTGATGTGACATCCTCCAGCCCGGCGATCATGCGCAAGAGCGTGGATTTGCCGCAGCCGGAGGGGCCGACGAGCACGACGAATTCACCGTCCCTGATTTCGAGATCGACGCCGTGCAGCACCTGCACATGGCCATAGGCTTTACGGATATTCTGGATATCGATCGATGCCATTCTGTTTAACCCTTGACCGCGCCGGCCGTCAGGCCCTGGACGAGATAACGCTGGATGAGCAGGAAGAAGAGGCCGGCCGGAATGAGCGCCATGACGCCCGCCGCCATCATCTGCCCGAAATCCACCGAGAATTTCGAAACGAAGGTGAGAAGCCCGACCGGGAAGGTCGCCGCGTCATTACCGTTGATCAGCATCAGGGCGAAGAGCAGCTCGCTCCAGGCGGCGGTGAAGACGAAGCCGAGTGTGGCGGCAATGCCCGGCAGCGTCAGCGGCAGGATGATCTGGCGAAAGGCGGTGAACTGCGTCGCCCCGTCGATCATCGCCGCCTCTTCCAGATCCCTGGGGATGCCATCGAAGAAGGACTGCATCAGGAAGGTGGCAAAGGGCACGTTGAAGGCGGTGTAGACGATGACGAGCCCGGTCAGGCTGTTGGTCAGATGCAAGGGCGACAGGATCTTGAAGATCGGCGCCACCAGCATGACCAGCGGGAACATCTGGGTCAGCAGCATCAGCGCGACGATCCAATATTTCGCCCGGAAATTGAAGCGCGACAGCGCATAGCCGGAGAGCGAGGCTGAGATTGTCACCGTCACCGCCGTCGAGGTCGAGACGATCAGGCTGTTCTTGAAGAAGGTCGGGAAGGCGCTGTGCTGCAGCACGAAGGCATAGTGCTCCCATGTCGTGCGCGACGGCCACATGCGCACGCCTTCGCTATAGAGCAGGTCGTTCGGCGTCACCGAGACCTTGAGCAGCCAGAACAGCGGGAAGAGCGCGAAGGCAATGTAGCAGAGGATCGCCAAGCGATGCGCAATGGTGGGAATGACGGATCGTCTCATGATCTCAATCCTTGTTCAGCAGCGTCTGCCGCAGCAGGATGATCAGCATCGAATAGGCAAGCAGCAGCACGAGCAGCACCAGCGCGATCGCCGAGGCATAACCGAAATCGAGCCGCTTGAACGCCGTCGTGAAGATGTAGCTCGCGACGATCTGCGTCCGGTCGGCCGGCCCGCCATTGGTCATGACGACGATGAGATCGGCGAAATTGGAAATCCACACGGTGCGCAAGAGCACGGTGATGGCGATCGTCGGCGCCAGGAACGGCAGGGTGATCGAGCGGAAACGCTGGAACCAGCCGGCGCCGTCGATCGAGGCGGCCTCGTAGAGATCGCGCGGGATTGCCTGCAGGGCGGCAAGCAGGGTGATGGCGAAGAAGGGAATACCCCACCACACATTGGCGGCAATCGGCCCCCACATCGCGTAATCGGGATCGGAAAGAATATTCCCCGGCTCATGCATCAGCCCAAGCCCGAAGAGCCAGTGCGGTATCGGCCCGATGACCGGATTGAACAGCCAGGCCCAGTTCAGGCCGGCGAGAAAGGACGGCACCGCCCAGGGCAGGAAGACCAGCGCTTGCGCGATCGCCCGGCCCGAGAACGGCTTGTCGAGCAGCAGCGCCAGGATCAGCCCGAAGACGAACTGCAGGACGACGGAGGCGCCGGTCCACCAGAGCGTATTCCGCAGCGCGCCATAAAAGGCGGCATCGCCTGCAAGTTCGCGAAAATGATCGAGCCCGATGAAGCCGCCGGAAAACGGATTGAGCAGTTGGATATCGCGGAAGGCGTAGGACAGCCCGAGCGTCAGCGGCACCAGCATCACCGCGATGATCAGGATCAGCGACGGAGCGCTGTAGAGATAGGGCTCCGAAGCATCGGCAAGACGCCGCAGCCATGGCCTGCGGTCACGACGCATGTCGAGCATATCGGCGGAAATGGTCATCAGTGCGTAATTTCCATGTCTACCCGGGTGCGGATTCTCGCGCGGGTAATGCTTCTGAAAACTGGGCGGCCGCGGCCCCCTCATCCGACCCTTCGGGCCACCTTCTCCCCGCTGGGGAGAAGGGGATGGAGAGGTTGCGGCATGTTCCCTTCTCCCCGTCGGGGAGAAGGTGCCGGCAGGCGGATGAGGGGGCCGCAGTCGCCCCCTCACCCCTTACTTCTTGCTCAAGAACTTCTGCTGCGCCTTGGTCAGATAGTCCGCCCACTGGTCGGCCAGATCCTTCGCCGAGATATCGCCGAGCAAGGCCTGCTGCGAGGTCTTGATCGCCAGCGAATCCTTGAAGAAGGCAAACTCCTCCAGATAGGTCGGCATGACCGTCGGCACCGTGTTCGGGTCCGCCAGTTCCTCGAACCAGCCCTTGAACTGGTCACCGGCATAGAAGGGATCCTTCTCGGCCGCGGTATAGGCCGGCAGCGCGCCGATGCGCTTGTTCCACTCGATATTGCCTTCCGGCCCTTCGAGGGTGGCGATCAGCTTCCAGGAGAGATCCTTGTTGCCGCTGGTCGAAAACATCGACCAGCCGCCATAGCCGATGGTCGGGAAGGACTTGCCGTCCGGGCCCTTCGGCAGTGGCATGACGCCGAAATCTTCCTTTTTCATGCGTTCGGCAATGGCGATCAGCGCATCCGGATCCTGGTCGAGGAAGGCGCAGGTGCCGGAATAGAAGCCGGCGACGACTTCGTTGAAGCCCCAGTTGACGCTGTCCTTCGGCGCGTAGCCCTTCTTGTAGAGATCGACCATCCATTCGATGCCCTTGGCCCAGCCGGGGCTGTTCATAGTCGAGGTGCCGTCTTCCTTGAAGTATTTGTTCGAGCCGGCCATCGAGGCGGCGAAGATCATCCAGCCGTTGAGGCCGCCTGCGCCGCCGCGCATGCAGTAGCCGTATTTGCCCTGCAGCTTGGAGACCTTTTCCGAAGCGGCGGTGAACTCCTCCAGCGTCTTCGGCGGCGCTGCGACACCGGCTTCCGAAAGCAGCTTCTTGTTGTAGAACATCGCCCTCAAATAGAAGCCGTAGGGCAGCATATAGGCGGTGTTCTTGACGTCGCGGCCGAGCTCGAGGGCACGCGGCGTCAGCTCCTTGGTGTGCTCCCACTTTGCGAGATAGGGCTCGAGGCTTTCGAGCATGCCGTTATTGGCATAGAGCGACAGCCAGGTATCCGGCATTTCCATCACGTCGGGCACGTCGCCGGCCGACACCATGGTCGCGAACTTCTGGAAAGCCTCGTTCCAGGGCAGCGAGATGATGTCGACCTTGGTGCCGGGATTGGCGGCCTCGAACTTGCCGACGATCGATTTCAGCGTTTCGGTACGCTCCGGGCTGGTGATGACTTCGACGAGCTTCAGCGTCGTATCGGCAAAGGCCGTACCCGCCATCATCGAAGCAAAGAGCGTCGAGATTATTAGTTTTTTCATGCTCAGTTCCCCCTTTTAGGTTCTCTCGGTTTCAAGATTGCGAGGCGGCGGCGAGCGCCTCCTCGATGTCTCTCCACAGCGCCTCGGTTCCTTCGAGACCGACATGGAGACGTACGGATCGCGCATGGATGCCAAAGGTTTGCGCGGAATTCGGCTGTGCCTTCTGCTGCAGCACCACCTCGCCCGGTACGATCAGGCTTTCGTGCCCACCCCAGCTCACACCCAGTTTGAAGAGCTTGAGGTGATCGGCGAAGGCGCGGATATCGACGCCTTCGCGGAAAATGAACGAGAAGAGGCCCGACGTGCCGTTGAGCCCGGCGGGCAGGCGGTTGGCGAGACCCGGATGGCAGACCGTCTCCACCACCTCGAGCCGCTGCAGGCGTCGGGCGATCTCGAGCGCCGAGGCCTCATGCGCCTTCATGCGCAGCGGCAAGGTGCGCAGGCCGCGGATCAGCAGCCAGGCATCAAAGGGCGAAAGCTTGCCGCCGAGATAGGGATAGGCTTCGGCCTTGATGCGGGCGATCATCTCCTTCGAGCCGGCAACGACGCCTGCGACGACATCGCTGTGGCCGCCGAGATATTTCGAGGCCGAATGGATGACGAGATCGACGCCGAGTGTCAGCGGTCGCTGGAAGAACGGGCTCGCCCAGCTGTTGTCGATCATCGAGACTGCGCCGTGCTGCCTGGCGAGGGCTGCGAGCGCGCCGACGTCATGCGCTTCCATCACCCAACTCGTCGGGCTTTCCAGGTAGAGGAGTTTGGCGCCCGGCAGCGCGCGCGCGACCGCTTCCTCGTCGCGCCCGTCGACATAGGTCACCTCGATCTTCATCCGTTTCAGGATGGTGCCGAACAGCCGGAAGGCATCGGGATAGACATGTTTGACGGCAACGATGCGGTCGCCCGGCTCGACGAAACTCAGCACTGCCGACGAAATCGCCGCCATGCCACTGGCAAAACCCAGCGCATCGTCAGCGCCTTCGAGCTTGGCCAGCATCTCCTCGAAGGCGCGTACCGTCGGGTTCAGCCCGCGCGTATAGGTCGGCCGCACCTTCTCGCCGCGATAGACGGTGATCATTTCGTCGTAATCGGAAAAGGTGAAAAGCGAGGTCTGGAAGATCGGCGGTACGACGGCGTCGGCGAAGTTGCCGTCGTCGTGGGCAGTGATGATGGAGGCAAGATCGAACGGGTCGGCGCCGTTGCTCATTTGGACATTTCCTTGATGTCTTCCTCGACGATATCGAGAATTTTCAATGTTTCCGCCCGCGCCGCCTCGGCATCCCGAGCAGCGATCGCGTTGAAAAGCGTGCGGTGAAAGGGAAAGGACCGGCGGGCAAAATCCTGCCGGTCGAACGGATGCTCCCAGAAGCGCTCGAAGGTCTCGCGCATCTGCTCGAGAAGCTGGCGAAACAGCGGATTGTGGGTGGCGTCGTAGACGGCGAGATGGAAGGCAAGGTCTTCCGGCCCTGATGTGCCCTGCTCCAGATGCACCCGCTCCATCTCGTTGAGTTTCTCCTCGATGACGACGAGGTCTCTTGCCGTGCGCCGCCGGGCCGCGACCATGCCCGCCTCGCATTCGATGCCGCGGCGGACCTCCAGCGTCTGCAGCAGTGCATCGCGCAGATGCACCGCGTCGAAGGACAGCGGCATATGGATCGTCGCCCGGGACACAGGCTTCAAAAGGTAGGTGCCGCTGCCCTTGCGCGTCTCGATGACGCCGAGCGCCTGAAAATGCCGGATCGCTTCGCGAATGGTCGAACGGCCGACGGCAAGAGCCGCCATCAGCTCCCGCTCGGCCGGCAGCCGATCGCCCGCCTGCAACCGTGCCTCCTCGACATAATCCGCCAGCGCATCGGTCACCTGACGCGCGCGGTCCATGACTGGAAGCGGCCGGATCACCGGCCTGTCGCTACGATTTGCCTTCATGGTTCCCCATTTTCTTATCAGGCAGTCAGACGTTGAAATTGGTCTGACATCTTAGCATTTCCCAAATATGGGAAGGCGTCAAGCGGTGTTTTGCGACGTGAGACGATGCCCAGTCAGCGTCGCGCTGGCCGGAGTCGGGGACTGCTAATCTATAATTGAATCGCGTCTTCGGATGGTTTCATGATCATAGATCGCCCGATGCAGTTTATCGAACGCGCATGCGCGGGAGGATCATGTTACGCCCGCTCGACAAATTAGCGATATATTAAAAATAGACTGCTATTGCTCGCACTCTATGCATTGCCAGCAAGTACCGGATGGAAAAAAAGTGAAGACCTCATATAACGCACTACGCGCATTGCTTATCATTGCCAATATTACATCACCATTGACCGGATATTCCGCCGCCTATGCCGCGGCACCGCCGACGCACGGGCTTCCTTCGCCTCAGATTTCCAAGGCGCTCGATGCGCTGCTGCTGCCCGTCAACAAGGCAGTCATAAAGAAGTTCAAGCTTGCCAAGGGCGAGCACGGCGTATTGGTGCTCTCGGTCAAGAAGGGCGGCGTCGCCGACAAGCAGGGGATCAAGCCGGGCGATGTGCTGTCGGAGGTTCACGGGCACAAGGTTCATAAACCTGTCGACGTCGACATCGCCGTCAGCCGCGACCTGAAGGCAGGCAAATCCGATATCGCCATGGCCGTCCTTCGGGATGGTGCGCCGGTGACCGTCGCCGCCGTCATTACGCTCGAGGAGTACAACGAGGCCATCTCGGTCACCGAAGTTTCGACCTGGGAGAGCGACACATCGGAGGCGTCTTTCTCCTATTCCGAATATGTGTCCGAGGAAACGCAGACAATCGAGACCTCCTATGAAAGCGAAGAGACGACCGTCGAGGAAGCAATGACGCAGGAAGAATCTTCCAGCGACGAGGAGACGAGCGACGACAGTTCCGAGGATGACGGCGACGACGATGCCGGTGACGACGACGGCGGTGACGACTCGGACGGCGATTCCGAATAGCGATAGCCTACCGGAGATCTGCGGCTTGTGACCCATCTGCCGCATCGCATCGGCCACCACGTTGTGACCGATGCGACGATCGACCGCAAAATCGTCCGGCTGTCGGTGGATCGACGGCTCCGGCGCCACCCCTTTCGGTCCTAAAAATTTTCAGCCTATGCTGACAGACGCTTGCAACGACACAAGCATCCGTTGTTCCTTCGAGCGGACCATGAGATGGTCCGGCGCGAGGCATACCGCTGGAACAAAAGCATGTGCGACTATCTGAAAAGTAGAGAGTTTCACCGGCATATGCGGTTGCTGCTGGCCCCGGAGCACGGCTGGGAGCCGCAACCGGGCAAGTGCAGCTTTATCCGTGGCAAAAGGGCTTTTTGGCTACAGGTTTCCCAATATTCGAACAGCCTGGTGGGCGGCAAATTTACGCTCAACATGACGGAAGATTCCGGCCCCGCCGGTGACACAAGAATACTTTCGCGCCTGACCGAGGCGGATCGAGCAATTGGCAAGGCTTTAGAAGAGCAGATCATCGCCCGCCTTCCCCGGCCCGATCCCGATCCGGAAATCGAGGTGGTGGGGGAAAACGGCGGAACCGTCTTGGTAAAGCTCGGCGATCTCGCTCGCGCAAATCCAAGACAGTGGGATGGTCCCTCCGACGTCTGGCTGCCCTACTTCAGCAAAAGCGATCTCGACGACTGGGCCGCGTTTCTTCTGCCTCGGCTTGACCGGCTCACTCGGCCGTCCACGCCTGAAAACAGCGATCCGATGGCCTGGACCAAGCGGTTTGATCGCCTCACGGATTTGTTTCGCAGGAGATGAGCCGGACGCTCAATCGGCCGGACCGCTAACCAATGGGTGCTGTGCCGCCGTCTGCGAGCAGACGCCTCGCGTCAGCGCTCCATCCTGAACCGCGCATGGCAGGTCGTGCAGGTCTGCAGCATCAAGTGGAAAATGTGTTCGGCGGGAAGTGACGACAGCCTCGACGCGTTGGCGACATGGGTTCCGAGCGGTCCGCCGCCCATCGGCTCGCCCGGCCGCATCCGCATGCGTTCGGTCATCTCCCCGGGATTGGCTTTTGCCGCCGCGTCGAGTGCACGCGCATAGGCCCGAAGATCCTCGGCAAGACGATCGAAGCGGTCACGCTCCTCGGCGATGTCAGGCTTCGCTTCCGACCGCGCATCCCCCGATGCCATCCGCGAAATGCCCTGCAAGCACCTCGCCCGACCTCTCGGCGATGGTGCCGGCGGCGGCTGCGAATTCCTTCGACGAATAGGTGTCGGGGTTCCGGAACATCTCAGCCACGGTCTTCGCCGCCGCGGCCATGGCTTTCATGTCGGCCTGACGGTCACCGATGATATCCGCATTTGCCGGGGCAACCAGTACGGAGATAGCGATGACGGCCCCGAGAATGGTGGTCACTCCTGAAATCATCGGGAAACCTCGCATGTGATTGACCCGCCGGTCGCCCATTCTGGAGAGGCGGACTGCACGACCCTCCGATCCTGTCGCAGCGAAGTCGAGCGAAAAGAGGGCGTAACTGCTCTGCCACGCGGCAGGCGTCGATCCTACCGCGCTGGCAGCGCACGAAGCATTAACTGCGGCAGGATAGTTGTGGAGCAGGTCCGGAGGGGATGATGAAAGGCAGCTATTCGACGACGCAGATAGGCCTTCATTGGCTGATCGCTCTGCTTCTCCCGGTCCAGTACCTCACCGGGGGCAGCATCGAACGCACTCACCATGCCACCCATATGGGCGTAACACCCTCGTCCTTCGATCTCTTCCAGCACAACGTCCACAATTATGCCGGCATGCTGATCGGAGTCCTGATGGGCGTCCGGTTGCTTCTGCGCATCATGAGGTCGCCGGCGCCGCAATCGCCGGCTTCGTGGGGGCAGAAGGCCGCGACTGCCCTTCACCACGCCCTGTACGCGGCAATCCTGGTGCAGGCCGGCTTGGGTTTCGTCACCAGCTATCTCTGGTTCGGAACCGCGGCCTACCATGTCGCCTTGGCGAAAATCATCCTGCTGATCGTCGCCCTCCACTTCGGCGCTGCGGCATGGCACACGCTTGTCCTCAAGGACGAGACGCTTGACCGGATGATTTTTCCCCGCCGCAATCCATCCTCCGAAAAGCTGTAGACTCACATCCACCAATGTGTCCGCCTGCCGGCGCATGATGCGCCGGCGTCACAGAAATGGCGCGAATCTCTGCTACTCCTCCCGCGCAATTGATAATGGACGGCGTTCGATGTAATCGACGCACTATGGGCAATATGTACCGAATCGCACTGAGCAGACTGCTCCTCCTCGTGCGGCTGGCGATCATCGTATCGCTGGCTGGGTACAGCATTTCCAATGTCGACGCCGCCATGCACGGTCCGACCCTGCAAGTCGAAAAGACCGTATCGAGTGCTGCGGCCCACGGCAGCCACGATATGGCCGGCGTCTCAAGTCACAAGCACGCACATGGCGATGCGGCCGACAATGATGGTCCTTCCAAGATCGCCAAACAGGAATGCTGCAAAGATTTTTGCGGCGGCTTCGTGCTTCTGTGCGCGAGCCAGAGCTTGGGTGGTCCGGTCGTCGCCTCGATCCGGCAGTTTATCGACGATCAGCACGTGCCGGGGGAATTGCCGCCCCTGGATCGCCCCCCGAATATCTGATGAGGGATATACCGGCTTGACCGGGTCCAGTCGGTCGCCTGCCTGCATCCGGGCAAGCGCGCCGTAGGCTATCTCTTTTTCGGAAATTTTATAATGAAACCCTCGCTTTTCGTGGTGGGGCTGCCGCTTGTTGTCGGCGGCTGCGCATCCACGCTTCCTCCCGACGTGGTGGCGTCTTCCGCCGCGATCGAAGAGCCGGCCCCGAAACCGGTCGCCTATCGGTCACCGGTTTCGGGTTATGTCACCCGGCAGCCGGTCGACCCCAAACCATGGCGCAGACAGAACGATCTGCAGTCTCCTCAGAAGGGAGACGCCTCATGATCGGCCTCGGAAAATTCGTCACGGTGCTGGCGTTCCCGCTGATACTGAGCGGCTGCGTCACGGGCGCCGAATATGCAAGCAAGCAAGCCGGCTTTGCCTCCGTTGCCGACAAGACGGCGATCGTCACCACAAAGCAGACGGTCTGGATACAGAACCAGAACCAGGCCCGCTCGGCGGCGGCGCAGGTTAAAAGCCTGCTTGCGCAAAAGAAGACCATCGATGCCGAGACTGCCGTCCAGATCGCCCTGCTCAACAACAAGGGCCTGCAGGCCGCCTACGCCGATCTCGGCGACAGCGCGGCCGATGCCTGGCAGTCGACGATGTTCATCAACCCGACCGTTGCCATCGGTACGACGGGATTAGGGACGCCGGAACTTGGGGCATTCAAGACCATCGAGGCGATGATCACGACGAACATTCTGGCGCTCGCCACCAGGAACCGGGACATAGCGATCGCCGACACCCGTTTCCGCCAGGCGCAACTGACCGCAGCCGTCAGGACGCTCCAGGTCGCCGCCGACACGCGACGTGCCTGGATCGGGACAGTGGCAGCCTGGGAGACCGTCGGCCAGCTCCAGCGTGCCCAGGCAGCGGCGGACGCCGCTTCCGAACTGGCGGAGAAGCTCGGCGAGACAGGCGCGATGACCAAGGGCGCCCAGGCCCGCGAACATGTATTCGTCGCCGAACTTGCCGGAGAGACGGCAAAGGCCCGACTGGCGGCACGCCTCGCCAAGGAGGAGCTGACGCGGCTCATGGGCTTGTGGGGCAGCGACCTGGATTATCAGGTCCCGAACAGCCTTGCGCCGCTGCCCAGGGCCATCGGTGGACGAGACGCCATCGAGGCCGGAGCAATCCGAAACCGGATAGACCTCCAGATCGCGAAGCTCGAACTCGAAACCACCGCCAAGTCCTACGGCCTGACCGAGGCGACACGCTATGTCACCGACCTCGAGATCCTGACCGGCTTCGAAACGGAGCAGGAAATCGAGGATGACGAGAAGAAGACGAGGACGACCGGCCAGGTCGAGCTTGCGTTTGCCATCCCGATCTTCGACAGCGGAAAGGCCCGGATGCGCAAGGCTGAGCTGGCATACATGCGGGCGGCGAACCAGCTCGCGGAGAAGGCCGTCAACGTCCGCTCGGAAGCGCGCTCCGCTTACGAGGCGTACCGCTCGAACTACGACATCGCGCGGCACTACCGCAACAATGTCGTTCCGCTGCGCAGCAAGGTCGAGGAGGAGTCCCTGCTGTCCTACAACGGCATGATTACCAACACCTTCGAGCTGCTGACCGACACGCGCGACAAGATCAACTCCATCCTGCTCTCCGTCAATGCGAAACGCGACTTCTGGCTGGCCGAAGCCACTCTCGCGCCCGCGATCTATGGCGGCGAGGCGTCGAACGCGTCGGCAGAAACCGAAGTCGCCGCTGCTTCCGAAAGCAGCGGTGGCGGCGGCCATTGAGAAAGGACCTCACCATGTTCAACAGAAGACAACTGTTCGGAGCAAGCGCGGCCCTGCTGGCGGCTGGCGCCTGGACAAAGACCTCGGCCATGGGCCTTCCCGACGCTCCGACAATGGCGTCGGCCGACATGCAGCCGCCGCTTCACCCGACCTCGGGCCCCGACTACCAGCCGGTTGTCACCCTCAATGGCTGGACCCTGCCCCACCGGATGAATAACGGCGTCAAGGAGTTCCACCTCGTCGCCGAACCGGTGGAGCGTGAGATGGCCGACGGCATGACCGCCTACCTGTGGGGTTACAACGGCCAGTCGCCCGGACCGACGATCGAGGCCGTTGAGGGCGACCGAGTCCGCATCTTCGTTACCAACAAGCTGCCGGAACACACGACCATCCACTGGCATGGCATGATCCTGCCATCCGGCATGGACGGTGTCGGTGGATTGACGCAGCCGCACATCCCCGTCGGCAAGACCTACATCTACGAGTTCGACCTCGTGAAATCAGGCACCTTCATGTACCACCCGCATTCCGACGAGATGGTGCAGATGGCGATGGGCATGATGGGCTTCTTCGTCGTCCATCCCCGCGATCCGACGTTCATGCGCGTCGACCGCGACTTCGTCTTCCTGCTCAACGCCTATGACATCGATCCCGGTTCCTATGTGCCGCGCATCATGGAGATGACCGATTTCAACATGTGGTGCTGGAACAGCCGCGTGTTTCCGGGCATCAGCCCGCTGGTCGTCTCGAAAAACGACAGGGTGCGGGTGCGCGTCGGCAACCTGACGATGACCAACCACCCCGTCCACATGCATGGCTACGACTTCGAGGTGACATGCACGGATGGCGGCTGGGTGCGGCCGGAGGCGCGCTGGCCCGAGGTCAGCATCGACATCCCGGTCGGCGCGATGCGGGCCTACGAGTTCGACGCCAAGTATCTCGGCGACTGGGCCATCCACTGCCACAAGTCGCATCATACGATGAACGCGATGGGGCACGACATCCCGACCTTCATCGGTGCCGACAAGTCGAAGGTTGCCGAGAAGATCAGGAAGCTGCAGCCGGAATACATGCCCATGGGCACCAAGGGCATGGCCGATATGGGCGAGATGGAAATGCCCATCCCTGAAAACACTGTCCCCATGATGACGGGCTGGGGCCCGCATGGCCCCATCGAGATGGGCGGCATGTTCTCGGTGGTGAAAGTCCGCGAGGGCATCTCGGCGGACGATTACGCCGATCCGGGCTGGTACGATAACCCGCCCGGAACACAGGCCTGGGAATGGACCGGCGAACTGCCGGACGCGACCAAGGCCAAAGACGCAAAAATGCAAATCACACCGAAGCCGACAAAAGGCTGAGGCTCAATCCCCCACGTCCAGAAAGGATATACGCATGAAGAACCATATACTCGCATTGGCGTTCGTCGCCCTGGCAGGCCCGGCTTTCGCCTCCGGCAATCACGCCGGCGGCCACGGTGAGAAGATGGCTGTCGGCGAGCCCGGCGACAAGGCCAAGGCGACGCAGACGATCCGCGTCACGATGACGGAAACCGACGACGGCAAGATGCTCTTCACCCCGGCCGTCTTCTCCGTCCGCAGGGGTCAGACGGTCAAGATCGCGATCAAGAATGCCGGGACGGTCGACCACGAGTTCGTGCTCGATCAGGAAGACAAGATCCTGGAGCACAAGAAGGTCATGGAGAAGTTCCCCGAAATGGAACATGCCGACGCCAATTCCATCCGCCTCCCGGCCGGACAATCCGGCGAGATCGTCTGGAAATTCACGTCCGACGGCGCCTTCAAGTTCGCCTGCCTCATCCCCGGCCACTACGAAGCCGGCATGCACGGCGACGTCACCGTCGCTGGCAAGTGAACCGCAACACAAGGAGATATGAAGATGAAATCCACAATGATCAAAATCGGCATAGCCGCTCTGCTCTCGGTCTCGGCAGCCTTCGGTGCATTGGCCGAGGAATTCACCAAGGGCGTCGTCAACAAGGTCGATGCCAAGGCGAAGAAGGTCACCATCAAGCATGAAGACCTGAAGAATCTCGACATGCCTGGAATGACCATGGTCTTCCGGGTCGAGGACCCGGCACTGCTCGAAAAGCTGAAGGAAGGTTCAAGCATCGAGTTCGTCGCCGAACGCGTGAATGGCAAGCTGACCGTCACCGAAGTAAAATAACGTACGGCCGCCCGGGTACCAACTCGGCCCCCGGGCGGCGCATTAAGGAGTGGATATATGCGCAGGAGAAGCTTCGTTGCAATGGCGGCATCCGCTCTGGCGTTTCCTCGCCGAGGGGCCTTCGCCGTTACGACGAAGATGACAATCTACAAGGATCCCGATTGTGGCTGCTGCCATGAATGGTCGAAGGCGATGGCCGCGGCGGGATTTTCCGTCGACGTCCGCGACACCGACGACCTCGCCGCGATCAAGGCGCGCTTGGGCGTGCCGGCCGATTTGGAGGGCTGCCACACCGCCGTCGTCGAAGAATACTACCTCGAGGGACACGTGCCGCTCGCGTCCGTCCGGCAACTCCTGCAGGAGCGGCCGCCGCTCCGCGGGCTGGCTGTGCCGGGCATGCCGCCCGGTTCGCTGGGAATGGGTGAACACCGGCGGGCGTCCTATGATGTTTATGCTATCCCCTCGGGCGGCGAAGCACCCTACGTGTTCAAAGAGGTTCGCCCCGGGAAAGGCTGATGCGGCAGTCGTCAAACCACGTCGGCCAGTCAGGAAATCGGCGCTTTGCAGAGCGCGGCCCAGAGATCGTGCTTCCAGTCCGCGCCCGGCCGCGCCGACACGTCGATCGGGTAGTCGGCGGAACTCATCCTGACCATGGCGGGGGAAACGCAACGCACGCTTGCCTGGTGCCTTCCGGCGTCCCGATAGAGCACTATCCCGCCACCGTCGAGTTCCGATAGCGCGATGACGACGTCGAAATCAAAAGCCGGGTCGCGAGCGGGACCGCCCACCGCCAGGCTGAGGCTGATCGACCGGTTGCTGCCGACCGAAGCCGTATGGAAGACCGAAAGCTCGGAGGCAGCCGAGATCGAGGCTGACTGTACGAAAAGGATCAGAGCCAGAAGAACGCGACGCATTGACCCCTCCCGCGGTGAATGCGTCAGCATCGTATCATATCCTCTGAGGCTCCGCGACCATCCACGGAGCTCCGCACCAGATCCGCCGGGTTGTCTAAGGCCGCCAGAACGCCTGCATTTCCTCAGTCGTGACCTTTCCATCCTTGTTGGCATCCACGCTGTCGAAGATCCGCTTGTGAACCGCCGTCACCTCCTCGAAAGACAAGGCACCGTCCCCATCGGTATCTGCCACGGCGAACATGATCCTCATCATAGACCCACGCATTCCCATCATCGGCATGCCGCCCATCATGCCGGATCGCATCATCATGCCCTGCCCCATCATTCCGCCGGACATCATGTCGGAGCCGGGCATTGCTCCCTGGCTTCCGGTCATCCCTTCCATGTCGGAAGGCGAGGCAGCCTGTGGCGAGCTTTCGGGATGATGCTGATCCGCTCCACTGGCCTGAGCAAAGCTCAGACCTGCCCCGCCCACGGTGATGGCCCCGGCCAGCAGGACAGTGTTGATAAACGTCGCTTTCATATGCCTTCTCCTTTTTGGCTGGTCACAGTTCACCGCTGCCGCCTGACGCGGCACCGCGACTTCGAATTTATGTGCTGCGGGTACACGCCGACGGGTCAGGCCCGATCGACAGAAACCACCGGCTGGGCCACAGAAGCCCAAGGCGGCGTAGTCCATCAGCCGAAACGGCGGCTGATGACGTTGAAAATGGTTCCGAGCAATGCGCCCGCATAGCCCCCGAAGATGAGGCTTTGAGCCGTGCCGAGCACCACGCTCCAAAGGTCGAAGCCGGTAAGCCCGAGGTAGAACTGCAGCCACGGCCTATGGAGCCCCCATTCGGGGGCGACGAAGCCGAGAGCCATGCAAAGCAGGAACGATACGGCTGTAAATACCGCCACCGTCGCGCCGAGAACCGGAACGGAAACTTGCGCGGGCGTCGCCGTCGACGCATCGGAACGAGTCTGGAAGGTTGTGTTCGCCATTGTGGTTCTCCTTCGGAGTTGTTGATGCCGCAAGACCACAAGGTGACGGTACGTTTATCCCTTCGCTATGACCTTGATCCAGGTCAAGAACCGCGCATGTCTCGTCGAGGCAGCATGGCAGGTTTCTCAAACTCGGTGCGAAATTGCTCGACGTGACCATGGCGAGTTTTGCCGCTGGACCGAGTCTCTAATTCTCAGGGAGGCGTTTGCGCGCATTTGCGGAATGCTGGCCTATCGGCCCGCCGATTTCAAATCGATAAGTGCCTTGATCGGTAAATGGTCCGAGGCGATACGCGCGAGCGGCGTATCGTGCGCCTCCACTTCCGAGACGATACCCTTGCGGTTGGCGATGATGCGGTCGAGGGCGAGAAGCGGCAGGCCGGCGGGGAAGCTCGGGACGGCGGGCGGCAGTTCGCCGAAGGCGGATTGGAAGGTGTTGAGCGAGGAGCGGTCGCCGAGCCGCCATTCGTTGAGGTCGCCGAGCAGGATGGTCGGCATCTCGTGCCGGTCGTTGATGAGTTCGACCAGCATGCGGGCCTGCTGGGCTCTGTTGTGGCGCAGCAGGCCGAAATGCGCGGCGATGATGCGCAGCACCCCGCCCTGCTCGAGTTCGATTTCGGCGACAAGGGCGCCGCGCGGCTCCAGCCCCGGCAGCTTGACCTGGTGCACGTCATGCACCAAGCCCTTCTTGAACAGCACCACATTGCCGTGCCAGCCATGCGCCTTGGCCATGCCGGCGACCGGCACGGGGATCAGTCCCGTCTCCCGCTCGAGCCGGCCGAGGTCGAGAAGGCCGGTGCGCTCGCCGAAGCGCGTATCGGCCTCCTGCAGCGCGATCACATCGGCGCCGATTTCATGGATCACCCGGCTGGTGCGCTCCGGATCGAAACGACGGTCGGTGCCGACGCATTTGTGCACGTTATAAGAGGCGATCAGCGTGCCGGCACTGCGAGGCCTTGCCTCCGTATAGGCCGGGTCGAGCCGCTTTTTCCTGCTCCTGATCGAGGCGAGAATGCTGGCGGGAAGATTGTGTTTTCTGGCCTGCATCGAAAGGCGCGCTTGTTCCGTTGATCAAAAAAGGTTTACTCCGGCAGTATAGGCGGCCAAGCCGAACTTGCCACATCAGAGCGCAAATAATCCCTTCAGAGATAGGGTGATCCAAGCCATAACACCTTCTCCAGCAGCCGCACCGGGAAGGGTCGTGCCTGTAAGCCTTCCAGCGTCACCGGCGTTGCCGATTTCAGGGTTTCCTCGATGTGCTCGTCGATCTCGCCGGCAAAGCCCTCGTTCAGCACTTCGAGATCGACCTCGAAGTTCAGCCGGAGCGAGCGCGGATCAAGATTGGAAGAGCCGACATAGGCCCAGGTGCCGTCGATCGTCAAAAGCTTCGAGTGGCTGAAGCTGCCGGTCGAGCGCCAGATGCGGCAATAGTTCTTGAGGATCTGATCGAATTGCGCCGTCATCGCCCGGTCGACCAGCACGAGATTGTTCACCGCCGGCACGATGATATCGACTTCGACGCCGCGCCGCGCCGCCGTCACCAGGGCGCCGATCAACTCGCGGTCCGGCAGGAAATAGGGCGACATGATGCGGATCGACTGGCGCGCCACGGAAAAGGCGCCCGTCAGCATCTTGTGGTTTGTCTCGAGGCTGCGGTCCGGCCCGGAAGCGACGACGCGCATCAGGATCGGATCGCCGGGGTTGCGCTGCGTCGGCTCGATGCGCCAGGCCTCGCCGTTCAACAGTTCCTGCGTGGAGAAGCGCCAGTCTTCGGCGGCAAGATCGAAGAGGTCGGCGACGACAGGGCCGGTGACGCTGAAATGGGTATCGTGCGCAAAGCTCTCGCCCGTCGCTTCCTCGCTGAAACCCGCTCTTATGTTCATCCCGCCCGTCAGCGCGATCTTGCCGTCGACGATCAGGATCTTGCGGTGGGTGCGCAGATTGGCATAGGGCAGCCGCAAGCCCATGATGACATTGCCGTTGAAGACGGCGACGGTGACGCCGCCATCCCGGAGATGGCCGAGAATGCTCGGCACCGAATAACGCGCGCCGACCGCGTCGATCAGCACCCGCACCTCGACACCGCGCCGGACCGCCGCAATCAGCGCATCGGCGATGCGAAGGCCGATGACGTCGCGGTCGAAAATATAGGTTTCGAGGAGGATGCTGCGCGCCGCCTCGTCGATCGCTGATTTCATCGCCGCATAGGCCTCGTCGCCGGTCTCCAGCACATCGATCGAATTACCAGAGGTCAGCGGATTGCGGGTCACCCGGTCGCCGAGCGTCTGCAGCGCAGCAAATCGGCGGCCGTACTGGCTGATGACGGTCTCGGCCTCGGCGTCGAATGTCTCCAGCTCGTCGATTTCGGCCGCCGGCAGCAGCGCGTCGCGGCGAATGCTCAGCGATTTCCGGCGAATGCGGTTGATGCCGGCAATCGCATAAAGCACCGCACCGATGATCGGAGACAGAATGATGACGCCGACCCAGCCGATCGCCGCGCGCACCTCTTCCTTGGTCATGGCGGCATGGATCGCCGCCGCGGCCCCCATGGCGATCGAAACGACAAAGAGGATATGCGGCCAGTAGGTCGACAGGAGATAGAACATCGCTGGCAAATATAGCCGGGAAACGGCGGCGTTCAATCGCGCCGGCTCTCTCTCATGACGCGAATTTTTCGCCGTGTTCATTTTGCCGGCTCGCTCCCCTACGGGAACAATCCCGGCACGGAACGATTGGTCCCAAGAAGATGAGGACCGCCATCATGAACATCGCCGCAAATATCGGCCCGGCCCTGGCGCTCGACATCGCGGATGCGACAAGCATTGCCGGGCTCCGGCATCAGGCCGAAGGCTGCACCCGCTGCGATCTTTACAGGAATGCCACGCAGATCGTCTTCGGCGAGGGGGCTGGGCAAGCCGAGATCGTTCTTGTCGGCGAGCAGCCGGGCGACCGGGAAGATCTGAGCGGCAAGCCCTTTGTCGGTCCCGCCGGCCGGCTGCTCGATCAGTGCCTTGAGGAGGCCGGTCTCGACCGCGAGCGCTGCTACGTCACCAATGCCGTCAAGCACTTCAAGTTCACGTCGCGCGGCAAACGGCGGCTGCATGCAAAACCCAATGCCGGCGAGATCCGGCGTTGCGCCTGGTGGCTCGGCGCCGAACTCAACATCATCAAGCCGAAACTCGTCGTCACCCTCGGCGCAAGCGCGCTTTACGCACTGCTCGGGCCGAAGGTAAAGCTGACACCGGAGCGCGGTCATATCCTGCATCCGGCAAACCGTCCGCCTGTCCTGGTCACCATCCACCCCTCCTATCTCCTGCGCATTCGCGACGAGGCCGAGCAGCGAAGATTGCGCCGGGATTTCGTGTCAGATCTGCACATGGCGGCGGAGTTTCAGCCCGGATGATTGCCGATTCTAAACCCTGGCATGCTGCAACGCGAAAATATTTACGGTTGCAGGGCGATTTCTCTTGAAACAGTCCCCCTCCTCTGGAACCATCCGGGGCAGTATCGCGTTCGAACGACGGCATCATGTGACTGGAGATCAGCGATGACAGAAACTCGGGACGAGTGGATAAAAAAACGTGCCTACGCCCTCTGGGAAGAAGAGGGCTATCCGACAGGGCGAGAATCCATCCATTGGGAACAGGCACGACACGAGCGCGAGGCGCTCGACGGTTCTGCTGCTTCCCAAGGCAAGGAAATCAAGCCCAGGGCGAAGCGCAGCGTCGCCGCCAGCAAGACGAACGGCGTCGTCACACCCGCGCCGAAACGGACTGCGAGCCGCAAGACGGCGTCCTGAATACCGCAATACCGAGCAGATCGATTGAATAAAGGGCGTCGTCTCGGCGCCCTTTGATGCTGTTTGTCATATGCCTGAATTAGTTGTGCTTTATGGAATTTCAAAGGTGGGCTTCCACGGGGGGTGAACAGAGGCCGGATGACGCAGCAAGCTTTGGAGCTTCCCAAAAAATTTGAGCCCTCGCCCGATAACCGGGAACAACGACATTCAGTGGCTGTTTGTGGCGAAACCGGGAAAGTTGCCATGAACGACGGCCATACCGATATCCTCTTCGCCCCGCTTGCCACAGCCGGCGGCCGTACGTCGACCGCGATCGTGTGAGGGATGGAGATGTCGCTCCTCGTCATCGCCGCATTGCTCTATCTTGGTCTCGCGCTCGGCTTCATCCTTGTCGTCGACAATCTCGTCGGGCTGGTTTTCCGCGATCCCCGTCAACCGGTGCAGCCGCCCTCCTTCGACATCGCCCGCGCTTTTACTGCATCGCAAAAGCTCCATCGAAAATAACAACTCTTCCGGTGGCGCCGCAGACGGCTTCACGTCGATCGCCAGTTTCCATCGGAAGCCGGTGCTGTCGGCATTGTTGCGCATCCCGCCTTTGCCGACCGATGCGTTCGCCGGAACTTTTGCGGTCGATGACGGTTCAATCCCTTTGCAAAACAGAGGAGGCGACGATGCCGAGAGGTGACAAGTCCGACTATACCGACAAGCAGAAACGCAAGGCCGAGCACATCGAAGAGGGCTACGAGGATCGCGGCGTCTCCGAGAAGGAGGCCGAACGGCGCGCCTGGGCGACCGTCAACAAGGAAAGTGGCGGCGGCAACAAATCCGGCTCCGGCCGCGGCAAGAAGGATACGCATGAATCCTCCGAAAAGGGTGGCCGCGCCGGCGGCACAGCATCCGCCGCACGCTCGAAAGCCGAACGCTCCGCCTCGGCGAAGAAGGCCGCGGCGACGCGCAAACGCAACGAACACCACAGCAACCATTAGATCGGTTAGGTTTCACAGAGGCACTGAACCGCTCTAACTTTTAGTTTTTACGCAATTCCCGGCAAAGGGATATCAGTCATGGCCAAATCGAAGAAGAAATGGTCGCAGACCGTCACCGAACACAGCGACGCGATGGACCTGAAGAAAGGTGCGTTCAAGTCGAACGATCCGAAGAAGATTGCCCGCTCCGTAAAGCACTCCGCCGAGGAAAGCGATCGGCGCAAGTCGAGCCCCTTCCGCGCGGCCATGTCGATGCTGACCTTCTACATCAACCGCGCCGGCGACCAACTGACGAAAAAGCGGCGCGGCACCCTTGAAAAAGCCAAGGACGAACTGCGAAAAGACTTCGGTCGTCAACCGAAGGGTTAAGCGGATATGCCATACGAGCTTTATTATTGGGACGGCATCCAGGGTCGGGGCGAGTTCGTCCGGTTGGCGCTGGAGGAAGCCGGCGCCGACTATATCGACATCACCCGTGAACCCGGGCGCGGCACCGGCGCCATGTTTAAGATCATGGAAAGCGAAAGCGAACCGCACATTCCCTTCGCGCCGCCCTTCCTCAGGGATGGCGACCTCATCATCCCACATGTCGCCAACATCCTGTTTTATCTCGGCCCGAAGCTCCGCCTTGCGCCTGATAATGAAGGCCTTCGCCATGTCGCCAACGGCCTGCAGCTGACCATCACCGATTTTGTCGCCGAGGTGCACGACACCCATCACCCGATCGATGTGGCGCTCTATTACGAAGACCAGAAACAGGAAGCCAAAGCCCGCTCGGCCGCCTTCATCCGCGAACGCATTCCGAAATTCCTCGGCTATTTCGAGCGTGTGCTGCGGCAGAACCCGAACGGCCCCAACCACATGGTCGGCAACGCGCTCACCTATGTCGACCTGTCGGTCTTCCAGGTGATCGAGGGCCTGAGCTATGCCTTTCCTAACGCCATGGCCAGCCGCAAGGCGGAATACCCCGCTCTGCTCGCATTGCGCGACAAGGTCGCGGAGCGCCCGAACATTGCCCGCTATCTCGCCTCCCGTCGCCGCCTTGCCTTCAACGAGGAAGGAATTTTCCGGCATTATCCCGAACTCGATAGCGCCGGATGAAGTGATCTCATTCCAGTGGCACGGCCGCATCGAAGAAATCGCCCCATGGGTCCTTCGGCCGGGTTTCCAGTTGCTGCGGCACATTGGCGAGCGTGAAAGCGGCCGGACCGGGCAGCTCGTTCAACTCCTGCCAACCGAGCGGCATCGAAACCGGAGCACCCGGTCGCGCCCGCGTCGAATAGGCCGCGACCGCCGTATTGCCGCGGCCGTTGCGGAGATAGTCGATATAGATATGGCCGCCGCGTTTGGCCTTCGTCGCGGTTGAGAGATATTTGTCCGGCATATCGGCCGACATGCCCTCGGCAAGCGAATGGGCGAAATCCTTCACCTCGGTCCAGCCGGCCTTCGGCGCAAGCGGCGTCACCACATGCAGCCCCTTGCCGCCCGACGTCTTGACGAAGGCGGCAAGGCCGCGGGCTTCCAGCCGCGCCTTCACGTCAAGTGCGGCCGCGATCACCGCATCCCAGGCCACGTCTTCGCCGGGATCGAGATCCATGGTGATCATGTCAGGTCTTTCCCAATGATCGATTGTCGTGCCCCAGGGATGGATCTCGAGCACAGCCGATTGCACCAGCGCCGCGACGCCGTTGAAATCCACGATATCAAGCAGCTTTTCGCCATCGGCATCCTGCGGGTCGGCGACCTCCTCGATGTGGGGATTCATGCCCTTCCAGGCGTGTTTCTGGAAAAACCGCTGATGGCCTTTTATTCCGTCCGGCAGGCGCAGCAGCGCCAAAGGCCGGTTGACGACATAGGGTGCCATGAAGCGCCAGACCGCAGCATAATAATCCGCGAGCGCCTGTTTGGTCACGCCCTCGTCCGGCCAATAGAGCCGGTCGGGATGGGTCAACGATACGTCTGATTTCGGCAGATTACCCGGGCTCATTCCTCGATCTCGCGTGTCAGGAAATCAAGTAGCCTGTTTTCCTCGGCCCGCAAGCCCCGCAGCGGTTCGGTGCCGCTGTCGATCAGCGGATGATCGTTGCCGGCGAGCGCAATGATCGCCGGATGGATATAGCTTGAGCGCGAAATCGCCGGCGTGTTGTGCAAGGTCTCGGCCGCCGCCTCCGACATTTCCTTCACCGTCGGCCGGCCGCCGTTCATGATCGTCTCGCGCGCCGCGCCGAACGCCGCGAGCGATCCCGCCCATGTGCGGAACGTCTTCGCCGAAATGGGAATCTCCGATATCTCGGCCAGATAGGCGTTCAGCCGGCCGGAATCGATCGGTTTCAGTACTCCGCTTTCATCCTTCCAGACGAAGAGCTGGCGGCCGGGCAGGTCGGCAATTTCCTCCAGGATCTTCTGCAGCCTCGGATGCTTGAGGCTGCGCTGGACGCGCTTGCCGCCCTTGGCGCGGAATTTCAGCTCGATCTGTCCGTCGACGATCTTCAGGTGCCGCTTGAGCAGCGTCGTTGCGCCATAGGTGCCGTTCTCCCGCACATAGGCCTGGTTGCCGACGCGCAAATGCGCTTCGTCGAGCAGCGTCGTCAAAGCCGCCAGCACACCGTTGACATCCTCCGCGCCGGTATCGAGATGGCGCAGCACGGTGCGGCGTATCCTCGGCAATGCCCGGCCGAATTCGATCAGCTGGTGGAATTTTCCGGCGCTGCGGAAGGATTGCCATTCCTTGTGGTAGCGGTATTGCTTGCGCCCGCGCGCATCATAGCCCGTCGCCTGCAGGTGACCGTTTTCATAGAGGCAGATCCAGACATTCTCATAGGCCGGCGGCAGGCCGAGCGCGCCGATGCGCGCCCGCTGCAATTCATCGGCCAGCGTCCGGCCGTCCGGCATCACGTAGCTGAAACCCTTGCCCTTCCTTCGCCTGCGGATGCCCGGTTCGGTATCGCTGACATAGACAAGGCCAAGTTCGGTGATGGCTTCGGCATTCATGCTCTGATCGACCTGCTATTTGTTGCGGCGGCCGAACTGGAACCAGCGGCGGCGCTGGGCCTTGGTCGCGCCCTCCGGCGGCTGGGTCTGCCCTGTCGGCGCAAAGACGGCCGCGCTCTGGGTATAGACGATGACGGGATTGTCTTGGTCGTACACCTCGAAGGCGCCGGTCTCCGCCCCTGTGTCGAAAACCCGCGACCATTGCGTCAGCCCGTTCACCTCGGGCAGGTGGACCTCGCAATCGCCACCGGCGTTGAAGACAAGGAAGAGATCGTCCATCGTTTCGGTATCCGGCGCCTGCGCGCTTTTCGAGATATAGACGCCGAGCACCTGTAATCCGTCGTCGTTCCAGGCACCGTCATCCATGAAGCTGCCATCGGGCTTGTACCAGGCGATCTCGATGCGCCCGTCCTCGCTGGTCTCGCCGGTCAGGAACCGCTCCTGCCTGAGGACCGGATGAGCCTTGCGGAAGGCGACGGCCTGCCGGCAGAAATCGAGGAAGGGATCGTCGAGCCCATCCCAACTCGTCCAGCCGATTTCATTGTCCTGGCAATAGGCATTGTTGTTGCCGCCCTGGCTGTTGCCGAGCTCGTCGCCGGCCAGGATCATCGGCACGCCCTGGGACAGCATCAGCGTCGCCATCATGTTGCGCCGCCGCCGGGCGCGGGCCGCATTGATACCGGCATCGTCGGTGGCGCCCTCGGCGCCCATATTGTCGGAATGATTGTCCGAATGGCCGTCCCTGTTGTCCTCGCCGTTCGCCTCGTTGTGCTTGCCGTCGAAAGAAACCGTATCCGTCAGCGTGAAACCGTCATGGGCCGACAGAAGATTGATCGAGGACGTCGCGCCCCGGTCTGAATGGTTGAACTGCGGCGCCGAGCCGGTGACGCGGGCGGCCACCTCCGACACCATGCCGCCATCACCCTTCCAGAAACGGCGCACATCGTCGCGGAACTTGTCGTTCCATTCGCGGAAGGGGTACGGGAAGCCGCCGACCTGATAACCGCCCTCGCCGATATCCCATGGTTCGGCGATCAGCTTGACGCCTGCAAGGATCGGATCCTGGCGGATCGCCCCGAAGAACAGGCCCTGACGGTCGAACTCCAGATCCTGCCGCCCGAGCGTGCTGGCGAGATCGAAGCGGAAGCCGTCGATATGCATGACGCCCACCCAGTAGCGCAGGCTGTCGAGCACCATGCGCATCACCATCGGGTTGGCGACATTCAGCGTATTGCCGGTGCCCGTCGTATCGAAGGTGTGGCGGGGATCGTCGGGCGAGAGGATGTAATAGCTCGCATTGTCGAGCCCGCGGAAGGAGAGCGTCGGCCCCTTCTCGCTGCCCTCGGCCGTGTGGTTATAGACCACGTCCATGAAGACCTCGATGCCGGCGGCATGGAACTTCCGCACCATGGTCTTGATCTCAGTGATCTTGTCGCTCGACATGTAGCGCGATTGCGGCGCGAAGAAACCGAGCGTCTGGTAGCCCCAGTAGTTCGTCAGGTTCTTTTCCAGAAGATAACGATCGTCGAGGAAATACTGGATCGGCAGAAGCTCGATCGCCGAGATGCCGAGCTTGACGAGATGATCGATGATCGGATCGCTGCACATGCCGAGAAAGGTGCCGCGCAGCCGGTCGGGCACCTTCGGATGCGTCATCGTCAGGCCGCGTACATGCGCCTCATAGATGATGGTGTCGGGCCAGGGGCGGCGGATCGCCTCTTCACCCGCCCAGTCGAAGTCCGGATCCTGCACCACGCCCTTGACCGTGAAAGGCGCGCTGTCGCGGTCGTCAAAGGAAAGGTCGTCCTCGCCGATCCGATAACCGAACAGCGCGTCGTCCCACTGCAGCGCCCCCGTCACCTGTTTGGCATAGGGATCGAGCAGAAGCTTGTTTGCGTTGAAGCGATGGCCGGCGTTGGGGTCGTAAGGCCCATGGGCGCGATAACCGTAAACGGTGCCCGGTCCGACGCCGGCGATATAGCCCGACCAGATGTCACCCTCGCGCTTCGGCAGCGGCAGCCTGGCGATTTCGTTTTTTCCGTCGGGTGAGAAGAGGCAGAGCTCTATCTGTTCCGCATGCGCCGAGAACACAGCGAAATGCGTCCCGGAACCCGTATACTCCGCCCCCAGCTCCGGCTTGAGGAAGTCGAGTTCCGAAAATGAAAAGCTCATGATGCCCCGCTTGGTGATGTGGCCAAGCAGGAAACGTTACGGCGGTTCGAAAGTTCCGTCCTTGACGGGAAAAGCGAACGATGCGGCTCGCCGGGGCAGCCGCTACGGCATCAGTTGGCCGCCATTGACCTCGATGATCTGGCCGGTGATGTAACCCGACAAGGTCGGCGAGGCGAGGAAGAGATAGGCGCCGACGCAATCCTCGGAGGTGCCGACGAAGCCCATCGGGATCGACTTGCGCTGCAGTTCCATCTGCTCGTCATTGGTATAACGCTCGTGGAAGGGCGTGGCGATGACCCCGGGCGCCACCGCATTGACGCGGATCCTGTCGCCGACGAATTCCTTGGCATGGCCGCGGGTGATCGTCGAGACGAAGCCCTTGGACGCCGCATAAAGGATCGCGCCGTTGCCGCCGCCGTTGCGGGCGGCAATCGAGGTGGTGTTGATGATGAAACCGCCCTGCTTCTTCAGCCAGGGGTGGGCTGCGCGCGTTGCCGCCAGCACCGAGCGGGCATTGAGGTCCATGACAGCGGCATAATGCGCATCGGTATATTCCGAAGTCGGCTTGCGCCCCAGCATGCCGCCGGCATTGTTGATGAGGCCGTCGAGATGGCCGAAGGTCTTGGCCGTCTCCTCGACGACCCGCTCGGTCTCCCCTTCCCTCGAGACGTCGCCCTGGATCAGATGCACGGTGCCGCCGGCCGCCCGGATCTCCTCGGCGAGCGCCTCCGCCGGCTCGCGGCTGGCATTGTAATGCACGCCGACCTTTGCCCCCTGCGCCGCAAAGGCGCGGGCAAGCGCCGCCCCGATCCCGGTCGAGGCGCCGGTGATCAGCACCGCCTTGCCTGAGAGATCCGGAAGTTTGATGGATGCAAGCAATTGCGCAAGTTCTGCCATGGCTGAGATAGCCTCCAAAATCACGGACATAGGTGATGAAACAGACAGGGGAAGTCTATCAGCCGAAATCGGCGAAGGGCAATGCACGAAAAGGCGAGAATTGAATTGGGGGAAATGCCGTGGCTGGCCGTCGGACAACAAAAGACCCCTCCCCAACCCCTCCCCACAAGGGGGAGGGACTAAGCTGTGGTGTCCGGCGGCGACCAAAAGCAGAGGTCTTGCTGGCTGTTACCGTTCGACGGATTGATACGATAGAGTCTATGTGAAGCGGTGCGGCATCTTAGCCCCTCCCCCTTGTGGGGAGGGGTTGGGGAGGGGTTTTCCTTCGCATGCCTCCTCGATCGAAGGGGAGCCTCATCACGAAGACACGCCGAAAGCAGGCTGCGGCTTCTGGCGAGCCAGCGGCGGAAAGGCCAGCGCGATCGCCGCGGCCCCGAGCCCGACCATCGCCGAGCCGATGAACAGCCAGGAATAATTGGCGAACCTATCGAAGATCCAGCCGCCGATCAGCGGTCCGAAGGCCATGCCGATGCTCGACAGCATCGTCGCCGCGCCGAAGACCGTGCCGATGATGCGCGGCCCGAAATATTCCCGCGCCAGCACCGCATAGAGCGGCATCACGCCGCCATAGGCGCTGCCGAAGACGATGGCGAGCGCATAGAATTCGCCGAGTTGGCTGACGAAGAGATAGGTCGCGAGTGCGCCCGCCTGCACCAGCAGGCCGGCGACCAGCACCGGCTTCACGCCGATCCTGTCGGCAAGGCTGCCATAGAGCAGACGGCCGCCGAGGCCCGCCAGCCCCTCGACGCTGTAGATGCTGACGGCCGCCATCGGGGCGACGCCGCAGATCGTCGCATAGTTCACCATGTGGAAGATCGGCCCGGAATGCGCCGCGCAACAGGCAAAGAAGGTCAGGCCCAGCACGATGAATTGCGGCGATCGAAAGACTTTCGACAGCTGCGGCCGGGCACCGTCGACTGCAAAGCCGGTTCCGGTTTCCGCGGCCGCGGCGGGCGGACGCCTGACCAGCAGAACGGCCGGCACGAGCAGCAGCCAGGTAGCAATGCCGATCATCAGCATGGCCGGCCGCCACTCATAGGCCGAGATCAGCCAGCGTGCGAAGGGCGAGATCGTCATCGGCGCCACACCCATGCCGGCGGAGACGAGCGACACCGCAAGGCCGCGGTTTTCGTCGAACCAGGCGGTCGTTACGGCAATCATCGGCGCGAAGAAGGTGCTGGCGGCCAAGCCGACGAGGATGCCGTAGGTCAGCTGGAACTGCCTGAGCGTCTCGGCCCGGCTTGCGAGCACCAGTGCCAGCCCGAGCAGCACGGAGCCGATCAGCACGACGATGCGCGGGCCGAAGCGGTCGCTGGCCGCACCCCAGAGGAAGCCGCCGAAACCCATGACGATGAAATTCAGCGTCATCGCGCTGGCGATGCCGACATGCGACCAGCCGGTGGCGGTGGCAATCGGCTCCTGAAAAATCGCCAGCGAGAACATCGCGCCGAGCGCAACGCACGTCATCAAGGCGCCCGCAGCGACGATGACCCAACGATAGGAAACACTCATGGCTTCATACCTCCATGCCGACAGAGTGATCGCGACGCCTGCGGCTCCCCGCCGCACTCCACGCCTCGCCACCTAAAGACGTTCGGACCGCTGCGATTTCGACAGCATGCTCACATCATTTTTCGCTGTACAGTCTAAAGCGCGTCGCGATCTTTCAGATTCGCTCGTCGCGCTTTAGGTCTTTGTTTTACGCATGTCGTTGCGGCAAAAGCGCTTCGCGCTTTGCCTGGCAAAACCGCTGCACACTTTTGCGCGACATGCTTTAGAGAGCCCTGAACATCACCAATGCGTCGACATAACCCTCGCTGGGATGGAGGAAGACGCCGGGAAGGCGTCCGACAATTTCGAAGCCGAGGGATTGCCAGAGCGCGACCGCGCGCCGGTTGCTGCTGACGACGAAGTTGAACTGCATCGCCCGAAAGCCTCGCAAGCGGGCATGCTCCAGCGAATGTTCGTGCATTCGGCGGGCAACGCCGCGGCCGGCCGCAGCAGCATCGGTCATGTAGCCGCAATTGCAGACATGCCGCCCGCCGCCGGCCTGATTGGCCTTGATGTAATAGGTGCCGAGGATGACGCCATCGTCTTCGGCGACGAAGGTCTCGCGATCCGGCCCCATCCAGTAGGCAAGCGCATCGGCTTGCGAGAGATCGCGGTCGAGCGCATAGGTCTCACCGGCGCGGATCGTTGGGGCGATGATCCTCCAGATGGCGTTTCGGTCGTCATGGTCTGCGGGTCGGATCAACATGCCCGATTTCTACAGAAGCCGGGCACCGGGTGCAACGCTCTCAGACCCTTTCGAGCGCGATCGCAATCCCCTGCCCGACGCCGATGCACATGGTCGACAGCGAATATTTCCCGCCGGTCCCGGCAAGCTCCAGCGCCGCCGTGCCGGTGATGCGGGCACCCGACATGCCGAGCGGATGGCCGAGCGCGATTGCGCCGCCGTTGCGGTTCACCCGTTGATCGTCATCGGCAATGCCGAGGGCGCGCAGCACCGCCAGCCCCTGGCTGGCGAAGGCCTCGTTGAGCTCGATGACGTCGAACTGGTCCTCAGTCATGCCGAGCCGGGCCATCAGCTTGCGTGAGGCCGGGATCGGACCCACGCCCATTATCCTTGGCGGCACGGCGGCGGCGGCACCGCCGAGGATGCGGGCGATCGGGGTCAGCCCATATTTCCGCGCCGCCGCTTCGGACGCGACGATCAGCGCCGCCGCCCCGTCGTTGACGCCGGAGGCATTGCCTGCCGTCACCGTGCCGCCCTCCTTTTTGAAGGGCGTGGCGAGTTTCGCCAGCGCCTCGATCGTCGTCGCGCGCGGATGCTCGTCCTTATCGACGACGACAGGATCGCCCTTGCGCTGCGAGATGGTCACCGGAGTAATTTCCTTCGCCAGTCGCCCGTTCCCCTGGGCGGCGGCGGCCTTCGCCTGGCTGCGCACCGCAAAGGCATCCTGGTCTTCGCGGCTGACGTGATAATCCTCGGCGACGTTCTCGCCGGTCTCCGGCATGGAATCGACGCCGTACTGCTTTTTCATCAGCGGATTGACGAAACGCCAGCCGATCGTCGTGTCGTGAATTTCGGCGGCCCGTGAAAAGGCCGTCTCGGCCTTCGGCATGACGAAGGGCGCGCGCGACATGCTTTCGACGCCGCCCGCGATCATCAGCTCGGCTTCGCCGGCGCGGATGGCGCGGGCCGCGGTGATGACCGCATCCATGCCGGAACCGCAAAGGCGGTTGATCGTCGTGCCCGGCACCGCGATCGGCAGGCCGGCCAAGAGCGCCGACATGCGCGCGACATTGCGGTTGTCCTCACCCGCCTGGTTGGCGCAGCCGAAGATCACGTCGTCGACGGCTTCCCAATCGACGCCGCCGTTGCGCTCCACCAGCGCCTTCAGCGGGATGGCACCGAGATCGTCGGCGCGCACCTGCGAAAGCGAGCCTGCGAAGCGGCCGATCGGCGTCCTGATATAGTCGCAGATAAAGGCTTCGGTCATGGCTTTTCCTTTAGAGTTTCGGGACGACGAGGTCGGCAACCGGCCCCTCGACATGGAGGGCCGCGCCGGTCATGGCCTGCAATTCCTCCAGCGACATCGCAGCCAGCTTCTCGCGCAGAACGAAGCGCCCGTCGACGATGTCGATGACGGCATGGCTGGTATAGATGCGGGTGATACAGGCGACACCGGTCAGCGGGAAAGTGCATTTCTCCACCAGCTTCGGCTCGCCTGTCTTGGTGACATGCTCGGTGATGACGCAGACCTGCTTGGCGCCGTGCACCAGATCCATGGCGCCGCCGACAGCCGGCACGCCCTTGCTGCCGACCCGCCAGTTGGCGAGATCGCCGCTCTGGGCGACCTGATAGGCGCCGAGGATCGCGACATCGAGATGGCCGCCGCGCACCATGGCGAAGCTGTCGGCATGGTGGAAGAAGGCCGCCCCAGGCTTCAGCGTCACCGCCTTCTTGCCGGCATTGATCAGGTCCCAGTCCTCTTCGCCGGCAGCCGGCGGCTCGCCGAAATTGAGAATGCCGTTTTCCGTGTGGAAGATCGCCTGACGGCCGGGCGGCTGATAGCGGGCGACCATTTCGGGAAAGCCGATGCCGAGGTTCACATAGGCGCCGTCGGCAATGTCCTGCGCGGCGCGCCAGGCGATCTGCGCATTGGTGAGCTTGATGTCTTCACGGGTGTTGACGGTCATATGTAGGCTACTCCGGCTCGGATGAGCTCTTCTTCCTGCTGGGGATTGGGAACGGCGACGACGCGGTCGACGAAGATGCCGGGGGTGACCACATGTTCGGGATCGATGTCGCCGGCCGGCACGATGGATGAGACCTGAGCGATGGTCTTGTCCGCCGCCATGCACATCAGCGGATTGAAGTTGCGGCCGGCCTTGTTGTAGGTGAGGTTGCCCTTGATATCGCCGATCTGCGCTTTGACGATCGCGAAATCGGCCTTTAGCCAACGCTCCTGCACATAATGGCGGCCATCGAATTCGGCGATGACCTTGCCCTCGGCCAGCTCGGTGCCGTAGCCGGTCGGCGTATAAAAGGCCGGAATGCCGGCGCCGCCGGCGCGGATGCGCTCGGCGAGCGTGCCCTGCGGCACCAGTTCCAGTTCGATTTCGCCGGCCAGATATTTATCGGTGAAGGCGCGCGGATCCGAGGACCGCGGAAAAGAGCAGATCATCTTTCGGACCAGGCCGGCATCGATCATCGCGGCGATGCCGATGCGGCCGTTGCCGGCATTGTTGTTGATCACTGTCAGGTTCTTCGAACCCTTGTCGATCAAGGCATGAATCAGCTCGATCGGCGCACCCGAGCCGCCGAAACCACCGATCATGACGGTCGCGCCGTCACCGATCTCGGAGACGGCCTCGGCCGTGCTCCCGACTGTCTTATCCATGCGGGAATTCTCCTTGGCTGTGCGGAAAGACCTGCCGGTCCCATCCTCCAGCGTCAGAGATAAAGCTTAGGCAGGGCAGAGGGCAAGGTAATTTGTGCGATATATGATATTTGTTCATATATCGCACAAAATAAGGTCAATCGCGAAGCCGCTGCGGTGCCAGCAATTGTGTTTGCGCATAGGCCAGCGGCGACCGGTTGCCGGGCAGGTTTTCGTCGAGCACCAGCGTCTTGAGGTCGTCGGCGCGGAGGTCGAGGGCGATTACCCGTTCGAGCTTGTCCAAGGACCAGACCGAATAGCCGAGCTCCCGCGAGTAGCCGCAATCGCACCCGCAGCCGTCTCCGAGTATCTCCGTGGCCTCGACGGGAAGACACATGATCTTCGGCTTCGGCAGCTTGTAACAGTGGCCCTCATAGGCGTAGCCATAGATCACGCCGATACTGATGATCCCGACATTGCCGGGATCGATCGGAATGTAGCAGTTGCCGACCTTGAGCCTGATTTTGTCGGAACCCGCTTCGGGATCGCCATCTCGCAACGGCTTTGCGTCCTTGCCGGGACAAAATTCCTTTCGCCCGTAGAGACGGACCTCGCTGGGATTGAATGGCACTTTACCTGTTCCAATGAACGGATTTTCAGAGCAGCAACTCATTTCCCCTCTCCTTTTCCGGCTCACCGCGAGCCGATGATTTCACGCCATACAAAGTTTTCCTCTAATTGCGCCGCAGTCTGTAGATCCGCGGCAGAGATGATTGCCAGCGCGGCGTCCCCAAGCCGCATCGTGTCCGGGTCCAGCCTGTGAAGCGCTGCGCCGATCGCCGCGCCGACGGAATCCCTTGCCTTGGTCAAGGCCAGCTTGAAGAAGAGCGGCCGGTCCCGGCAGGCCGCCGCCGTCGATTGCCGGAACCAGTCGAACTCGTCCTGCGCCAGATCGCGAAGATTGACGGAGAGAAGACGGCGATCGGCGCAGCCGCTGGCGACCAGCTCCCGGTGGTAGAGCTCGACGATCGTATCGAAGATCGCACCGAGAAAAGGCAGCGAGCGGTCGTGAACCTCGCTTGTGACCTCCGACATGCGCCGGAAATTGGTCGCAAGGCGGATCTGCGTCTCCGGGCTCGTCTCGGCAAAACGGTTGAGCTCGTTATAGAGCAGGAGATTGCCCTTGGTCCGGCGCAGCAGACGGTCGATGGCGGAATCGAAATGCAGGAACGAGATCAGGGATATGCTGTCCGAGATCGCTTCGGAGAAGGGAAAGAAGTCCGCGTCACGGGAAAGCGAGCCGGGAACCCCCGTCTGCGACAGCGTGATGAGGTGACCGATCTCATGCGCGATCGTATCGAAATTCAGCGCATAGGGCCATTGCTGACCACCTGCGTCCGAGTAACCGAGTTCGAGGAAACCGAAGCCCGCCTGCGCGTTGTCCCACCGGACGAAGGGAACGATTTCGAGCCGCGGGTAGAAATCGGAAAAGAACCAATGCATCGGCCGCGCAACATAGTTGCGCCAGGCCTCCAGAACGAAATGAATGCAAGCATAGGCATGGACGCCGAGATAGTCGCGCGATCTTGGGTCGAGACTATCGAAATTGCCGTCCGGTCCGGGCCGCACGGAACGCCGCCGGGGGCCGCGAAACGGCGGCAAGTCCCTGAAACCATAAGGCTCCTTGTCGTACAGCGGATCGGCGACATACATCGATACGTCGCTGGGGCCATCAGCGATCTCGTCAGGCAATATCGGCAGCAAAACGCGATCCGGCTGCTCATATCCAAGGATAAAGGGCGGCTGGGGAAATATCCAGAATCGAGTCCCAAGTCCCGGCTGGGTCATTTTAAGTGATATGTCAGGAGGTAATTCCATAGCTCAACTACTCAATTAGATGAGTTATATGGCAACAACTTAAATTAGTACTTGCTAACTAAACTGATGTCAATAGATCCGGCTTCCAGATCACGCAGAAAGGTATTGGTTACCATAAAAGATTGCCCCGCAGGCTGGTACTTCGACAAGGCGGGAGCCAGCCGAAGCGCAAGACGCGCATCGGCCTTCTTCTGCGCGATCCAATGGCTGCGCAGCAAGGCCGACTTCTCCGCTGGCCATTGCGCTGCGGCGAGCACCTTTCGCAGGGACCGGTCGCGGAAATTAAGCCGCCGGGCGGCGGTGATGCCGGCCTCCATCTCGGCTTTGGCAATCAGGCCACGACGAAAGAGCGCCGTAAAACTGCGCTGCAGATCGACCAGAGCCTCGGTCAAGGCCGTGAAGCCGAGTTCCGCAGGGCCGCATTGGACCGCGACGGCATCTTCCGCCGTCAGCGGCCAACGCCGGTACCATCGATAGATCAAACCGACGCCGATCATTCCGAATGGATGCAGCTCGGCAGCCCGGAGCGCCCCCATGCTTGCGGCCCCGATCACCACGATACCCTGCGACAGCGCCCAGAGAATCTCCTTGTGGCGCACGGCCGGCCTGTCCTCGAACAGACCGTCGATCAAGACCATCGCTTTCGGGCGAAATGCGTGGGCGGCAAGAATGATATCTCCCTGCGAAACCGGCTGCAGATAGACGGCGTCCAGAATGCGCTGCGCCTGCGGCAAGCCAAGCGTCGGACCGAGAAAGACGAGTATGGGGCCGTCCGCTTTCTGATCCATCCCGCACCCTCACCGCTCGACTGCAAAAGGGCGCATGCCCGCCAGCACCGTGCGCACGCAATGAATGCCCGGATCGTTTTCAGACGCGACTGGAACGGCGAGCACCGGCCCCAGGCCAGCTGCAACGATCCTTTCCAGGAGATCGGCAAGCTCGGTAACCGCAGGCAAAATCTCCACCTCGATCGTTAGAGCGCCTTCACCGAGAATGAGATCCCGGGCGTCGGCAAACATGGCCCTGCTTGGCCTCGCATAATGTTTGCGCGTCTGGTCGTCGCGCGCGCCGGATATCGCCCCGGCCCGGGCCGCCAATGCTTCCAGCAAGGCGCCGAACGCCGCGCCGTGAAGATCGAGACCGGCACAATACCCCTCCGTCGGGAGGGCCAGTACCGCTTCGCCTTCGCCGGCTTCGATCGTCTGGCACCAGACGACCGGAATCCCCGTCGGCGAAGGGGCTCGCCAGAAGGCAGCCGATATTCCAAACCCGGCGACATGTGAGAGAACATCCTGAACCGCCGTGCCCAACTCCGGCAACGGCAGTCTCATCCGGTCCATGAAACCATGCGTTTCGAAGGCCCGGGCAATCGCATCCCTTTCGATGCATTCCAGCAGTCCATGCCGCAAGGCGCCGAAGTCTGAGCTGTGGCAAGCAAGGCCTGTCGTGGTGCGCATGAAAACGCCATCATGGGGCGGAGGCGGATCGGTATAGATCGTGTGCACAAGTTCGAACGGGATCGGCGAGCGACTGCCGGTCGCCATATCGACACCCATCATCCAGCCGATCTGGCATTCGCGCCAATTCGTCCGGCAAGCCGGAAGGCAGAAACCGTCGAAAGATCCCGCGCCGATCCCCAGGCTTTCTGCGGTCGACAGGAAGACGCGGGAGGCGGGGATCGCCTCGGCGTAAAATCGCTCGAGCGATTCCATGACCGCTCCGATTGCGGCAGACGTTCTGGACATTCCACGGCCGAGCGAGGTGACCTCAGACAATGCCGCCGGTCGTATGGTCTGGACGACCGGAAGTCCGATCCGATCGAGACCGGTGAGATCGGCGATGCGGGTGATCCGGGCTCGACGGCAGAACGGCAGCAAGGAGCGGAAATAAGCCTCGGCGTTCCCGGGGTCCGGCTCCGCCGCTGCGAGAGGCATGTTTGCATCGATGATGCCGGCATAAAATGCCGAGAGCATTTCTCTCCCGTCGGCGGAGCAAAGGTCAGAGATCGCCGGCAAGGCCGAGCTCCTTCGCCGATCGGTGCGCCCGATGCAGCAAGGCAACCGCGCCCTGCTCTTTGGCGATGACGAGCGCCGTCCTCAGATCCGCAAGCAGAGCCTCCTCCCCTGCCTTGGCGTTCGACAGCAGCAGCGCGCGACGGCGGTGAAGCTCGGCGAGCCAATAACGGTGGCCTGTCGCCTTCGCCTCGCCGATAGCATCGGTGACGACCTCGATCGCCGCCTGATATTTCCGCGCCTGGCCGAGCATGGTCGCATGCATGTAGAGATAGATCGGCAGATCGGCGACGGTTCCGAGCTCCCTTAGGAGCGCCAGGCCTTGATGGAAAATCTCCTGACCGCGGGACAGATTTTCAACATGCGCGGTCGACCATCCGCGAAAGACCATCGCCAGTGCCGACAGGGATTGCAGTTCGTGCCTTTTCGCAAAATCGCCCATCCTGGCCGAAATCTCCATCAGGCGGGCGTGATCGTTGCGATAGAAGGCCGATACCGCCTCGGTATCCAGCGAGTGCGACTTGCTCGGCATATGCGCGATGCGATCGGCAAAAGCGACCATGTCGGCGAGCACCCTGCTGGATTCCTCGGCCTGCCCCGTCAACCAGAGCGACAGCGCCAGCTGTCCGAGACCGCAAACCTTGGCGTCGTGGCCGAAGACATTGCGGCTCGCCTTCGCCGCCTCTTCGTCGTAAAGCGCAAGCCCCGCCTGTATGGCTTTTTGAGCCTCCTGGTGCCTTCCGACGTTGAACTCTATCGCCCAGATCGAATGGTTGACCTGCAACTCGATCTCGCGATCGGCTATCCCGGAAAGCATGGCCTGAACTTCTCGGGCGCGGCTGTGCATTTCCGTGAAATTCTGCCCGGTCAGCCACCAGCCCCAATAGAGCGGAAACCACTTGGGCTGATCTTCCTTCGGCTGGCGGCGTGCGATCTCGACGCCTTTTTCGTAAAGCCTCCGCGCCGGCGCCGAGTTGGGTCCGACCGTCGCCGTCAGCAGCGGTCCAAGCACCATCAACACCGACAGGCGCAATTCATCCGAAACAGCGTCGGGCACGGTCTCGCAAAGCGCCAAAGCATGTTCGAAATGGTGGCGCGCCTCCACCATCGCCGATCGGCCGGCGTGCTCTTTTCCGGCCTGCGTGAACAGCGAAACCGCCTGCGGCAGAAGGCCGGCGGATTCTGCATGTTCGGCAAGCGCACCCTTATCCAGCCAGTTCGCGATCGCCGGATTGCTGTTGGCCGCCATGAACAGGCGGCGGTGGAGAAGCTGGCGCTGCGTTTTCAGGAGGCCGTTGTAGATGGTTTCCTGGATCAGCGCATGGCGAAAGCCGTAGGCGACGCCGCCATGGGCACGCAGCCGGGTCAGGAATCCGGTCTCGCACAGCGTTTCGGCGGCATGCAGGAGAGATTTCCGGCTTGTATCCGGCAGCAATGGGCGAAGCAGCGAGACGGTAAAACGATCGCCGGCGACGGCCCCGGCACGCGCCACATCCCGCGCGGAACCCAAATGTTCGAGCCGCGAATTCAAGATGCCCTCGAAGACCGAAACATGATTGCGGGACGGATTTTCCGGTACGTCCATCGCGTCTTCAGCCGCCGCATCGAACGCCCATTGGCATATTTCCTCGATGAAAAGCGGAACGCCGCCGGAGATGCGTTCGCTCGCCTCGAGCAGCTGCGGCAATGCCTCCCGGCGATGCTTCGGCCAGCGTGCGGCGATCGCCAACCGGGTTTCGTCGCGGTCGAGCGGACCGAGCGAAATATGCTCCGGCTCGTCGCCGTCGAACATACCGGCGGGGAGCCCCCGCCGGCTGGTGACGATCAGCAGGGCGGGCAGTATAGGTACGAGCCGCGCCGCTTCGCGAAGCAGATGCTCGGACGTCGGGTCGATCCAATGAATGTCCTCGACGACAATGACCAGCGGCGCCTGCTCGCATATGACGCTCAATGCTTTCGACAGCGCCTGCCGTGCGCGTTTCTGTATCGTCTTGGGAGAACTGTCGGAGAGAGTTTCATTGCGCCCATCTGCGCCGAGCAGATGCGAGAATATGCCGATAACGTCGGAATCCCGGATGCCGTGGCGCGCGAACTGGGCGGCGACCGCATCGACCGTCAGCGGCCCGCCACCTGCAGCGTGGGAGCGGCGCTGGGGAAAGCTGTTCAGCAGCGGGTGAAGCGTCGAGCGAAACCCTCCCGGCAGGCATTGAAAGAACAGCGATCGTGCCGGTTGCGCATGGATCATGTGGCGGGCTTGCCGAAGCAGGCGCGACTTGCCGATACCGGCCTCACCGGTGATTGCAAGGACCTTGCCCCTGCCTCTGACGGCAGCGTTCCAGGCCTTTTCTATCCGGCCGAGCTCGGCGACGCGGCCAACGAAGGTGCCGTCCAGCCTTCCGAACGCGTGGAACCGATCGAGCTCCCGCTTCCGGCCGATCGCTCTCCAGACATTTTCGGGTTCGGAAAAACCTTTCAACATGCGTGCGCCTTCCGGAACGAAGGCATGCGAGCGGCCGGCGAGATTGCGGGTCTCCTCCGAAACCAGCACGCTGTCGGATCCGGCGGCGGCCTCAAGCCTTGTCGCAAGCGCAAGCGCCGCGCCCGTGACCGGCTCATGTATCCAGTTCTGCAGCTGCGCATCCCGGATCAGGGCAACCGAGGTCGCCACCCCGACACGCACGTGCAGATCGTCCCGAATGAGATCGCCGGCGAGCCGCTGACATGCTTTGACGATTCCGAGGCCCGCGCGGATCGCCGCCGAGGCGGCATCGCGGGGCCCAAGCTCGATCGGGAAAAGTGCCACGCCGCCATCGCCGGCTTCGACGCGGACAACGCCGGAATGCGCCGTGATCGCCTGCCGCGCCGCCTGCTGAAAAGCGGCGATCATATCCTGATAGTCCTCGATATCCATCAGATTGAAGAGATTGGTGGAGCCGATCAGATCATAACACAGCGCGGTCACGACCCGCCGCTCGCCGCCATGTTGGGAAGGACGGCCATCGCCAGTCGAAACGTCGGTAGATTGCCCCTGCTTGTCGATCGGCGTGTCGCGACTCATACAGGCCTCCTGCCTTCCGAGTGTCGATAACCACGCTACTTCGGCGATCATATCACGACTTATCCGGGTTGTCGGCTGGGAATGTGGCGGCCTTCCTCCAATCGAAGTCGTCTATGCTGCAGCGTCCGGATCAAATAAGGATCGGTTCCAAGGGCGCAGAAAAACTGTCCGTAGAGCGCGGACGGTCTTTTCAGACGCGCGACGCCATATCACTTTGAAACTGCGCATAATCCTTTCCGATTCCGATCTCCGGGCTTATGCGCTAGAAAATTGCTCAAGCGTCGAACCACGAGAGCGTCCATAACCCGAACCATGCGCGAAACGGATTTCGTCAGCGGTTTTGCCCGCGGCCTGAAAGTCATCGAAGCCTTCGGCGAAACGCGCCCGCGGCTTTCCATTGCCGAGGCCGCCAAGCTGACGGCGCTGGATCGCGCCACCGTGCGCCGTTCGCTGCTGACGCTCGCCGAGCTCGGTTATGCCGATTACGACGGCAAGTTCTTCACCCTGACGCCGAAAATCCTGCGGCTGGGCCATGCCTATCTCCAGGCCACACCGCTGCCGGCGCTGCTGCAGCCGCATCTCGATCATCTCTCCGAACAGGCCGGCCAGAGCGCCTCGGCCTCGGTGCTCGACGGCACCGACATCGTCTATATCGCCCGCGCCGCCCAGCGCCGGGTCATGTCGATCAACCTCACCCCCGGCAGCCGCCTGCCCGCCTATTGCGCCTCGATGGGCCGGGTGCTGCTCGCAGCCCTTTCCGAGAACGAGGCCCGCGCCATCCTCGCCCGCAGCGAGCTGAAGCAGAACACCGCAAAAACCAGGACCGACCCGGAGGAACTGATCGAAGAATTCCGCCGCGTGCGCGCCGAGGGCTACGCCATCATCGATCAGGAGCTGGAGATCGGCCTCTGCTCGATCGCCGTACCAATCGAAAACGACCGCGGCGAAACGGTCGCGGCGATCAATATCGGCGCGCCGGCCGCCCTCGTTCCGGCCGCCGAGATGAAAGCGCGTTATCTCAAGCTGCTGAAGGAAACGCAGGCCGCCTTGCGGCCGCTGCTGCGCCGGTGAAGAAAAGCCTGAAGGCGGCGCGGCCCCAGTTAAAACCGGGGCCGCGCGCAAGATCAATGCGTCAGGTCGAGCGCGGCTGTGAGGTCGCCCATCGGCGGCTGGCCGTTGGCGCGCAGCGCCGTGTCGCGGGCGACGATGCCAGGTAGAACCGGCAGATCGTAGCGCGCGGTAATCAGGCGGATGATCGAGGTCGTGTCGTACTGGGTGTGATCGACCGTGCCGGCCTTGGCGAAGGGCGAGATGACGAAGGCCGGAATGCGGTTGCCCGGGCCCCAGCGGTCGGCCTTCGGCGGCGCGACGTGATCCCAGAAACCGCCATTCTCGTCATAGGTGACGATGACCAGCATATGGCCCCATTGCGGGCTCTTCTCGAGATGCGAGACGAGATCGGCAAGATGCTGGTCGCCGCTCGAAACATCGGCATAGCCGCCATGTTCGTTGAGGTTGCCCTGCGGCTTGTAGAAGGACACCGCCGGCAGTTTGCCGTCGTCGATATCTTTCAGGAAGGCCTGGCCGGCCAGGCCGCCATCCTTCAGATGTTCTGCACGCGCGGAGGTGCCGGGGGCGAAATTGGCGAAATAGTTGAAGGGTTGGTGGTGGAACTGGAAGTTCGGCACCGGCGTGGCGTTCTTGCCGTCGAGGGCCGCCTGCCAGGCGCCGCCATACCAGGCCCAGCTGACGCCCTTCAGTGACAGGAGGTCGCCGATGGTGGTCTCATGCTGCGGCGGCAGGGTCGTCGCCGCATTGGGATCGGCATAGGCCGGATCGCCGTCCTTGGCCGGCGGATTGGCGCTCGGTTCATAGGGCGGCTGCATGGTGTTGACGGCATAGAAATCCGGCGTCAGCGTGCCGTCGGAGACGAATTTAGGCGCCCCCTCCAGCGCTGATTTCGGGGCGTTGTCCGCCACGACAAGCGAGGTGCCGTCGGCATCGACCTTGGCGATCACAGGCTTGGCCGGGCTCTTGTCGGCATCTGGATAATAGGGCGCACAGGCGCAGACCAGCGCGAAATGGTTGAGGAAGGAGCCACCGAAAGCGCCCTGGAAGAAGTTGTCGGCGAGCACGTATTTCTTGGCGACCTGCCACATCGGCAGGATCGAGCCGTCATAATGGCCCATGACCAGGCTGCCGGAATCGGCCCAGGCGACGAACTTGTCGTTCTTGCCGCCGTCGATCTGCATCTGCTCCTGATAGAAACGATGCCAGAGATCGCGGGTGATCACCGTCGGCGCCTGCGCAAAACCCTTGGGATCGTCGATCGCGAAGCTGGCATTGGCAAGATGGGCCGACTGCGCCTCGGTGATGGCGGGGGTGACGCCCTTGGCGGTCAGGCCGCCCCAGGCCGGCGGCAGTTCGGCGAGCGGCTTGCCGTCGCGGTCGAGCTGGCGGGCCTGATCGGGGCTGACATTGGAAAGACCGTTGGCGCCGGGAAAGCTGCCATAGAGATTATCGAAGCTGCGGTTTTCCGCGTAGATGACGACGATATTGCCGATCTTGTCGTAACCGGCCGGTGCGGCATGGGCTGATGCCGCGAACGCGAGCGGCACGAAGGCCGATCCGGCGAGGCAGATGGAATTCAGAAGCTTCAGTCTTTTCACGGGGTGTGACCTCATGGCTGGGGGCGTTGGCTAGAGGGAGCGGGGAACGCTCGGGGGCAATCCGACGCTAGACCCGCCATCTATCAACTTTGTGACATGGCTCTGTCACGAAGCGGCAGGACAACCACCGTCATCAATTTGTTGCAGCAAGGTTCGATGATGATGGAAAACAGTCCTAAGCACTTGGAATCCTTATGATGATGAAGACGATTTTCCGGTTTTCGCGATCCCGGCTGGCGATCGGCGTGGCCGGTGCAGCACTCTGTCTGGCCATTCTGCCGCTGCGGCAAAGCAGCGCGGCGGAGGCGTCCGGCGTGCATCCCGGCCCGATGTCGCGCGCCGAGGCCTTCGCCCGGGCCGAGACGCTGACCGCACTCGGCCGCAAACTTTTCTCGGATATGTCGCTGTCGGCCTCCGGGCTGCAGGCCTGCGCCTCCTGCCATGACCCGGCGCATGGTTTCGGCCCGGCATCGGCCGCGCCGGTCGAAATGGGCGGCGAACATATGGACCGGCCGGGCCTGCGCACCGTTCCGACGCTGCGTTACCTGCAGGCGGTGCCCGACTTCACCGAGCATTATTACGATTCCGAGGACGAGGGCGACGAAAGCGTCGACAATGGCCCGACCGGCGGCCTGACCTGGGACGGCCGGGTCGATCGCGGCGCCGATCAGGCGAAGATCCCGCTGCTCTCTCCCTTCGAGATGGGCAACAAGGATGCGGCCGAGGTCGCCGCCAAATTGCGCAAGGCGCCCTACGCCGCCGACATCAGGGCGGCCTTCGGCGAGACCGTCTTCGACAATCCTGATGACACCTTCGACGCCGCCGCCGAGGCGCTCGCCACCTTCGAACAGAGCGGCCCCGATTTCTACCCCTATTCCAGCCGCTACGACGCCTTCCTCGCCGGCAAGGCGACGCTGACGGCGCAGGAATTGCACGGGCGGCAGCTGTTCGAGGATCCCGCAAAGGGCAATTGTTCGAGCTGCCATCTCAGCGAACCCGCCAATGACGGCGAGCCGCCGCTCTTTTCCGATTTCGGCTTCCTCGGCCTTGCAACCCCCCGCAACATGGCGATCCCGGCCAACAGCGACCCCGGCTATCACGACCTCGGCCTTTGCGGCCCTCAGCGCACAGACCTTGCCGGTCACAGCGAATACTGCGGCCTGTTCCGCACGCCGACGCTGCGCAATGTCGCTTTGAAGAAGAGCTTCTTCCACAACGGCTATTTCCACACGCTGCGCGACGTCGTCTCCTTCTACGCGACCCGCGACAGCGACCCCGGCCGCTGGTATTCGAAAAATACCGACGGCACGGTTCGCCGCTATGACGACCTGCCGCAAGCCTATTGGGACAATCTCAACCAGGACCCGCCCTTCGGCCGGAAACCCGGCGACGCGCCGGCGCTGACCGATCCCGAGATTGACGACATCGTCGCCTTCCTCGGGACGCTGACGGATGCCGATCTGCAGCCCGAGGTGGGTGGGCATTAGTCTTATTCTGCCTACTATGACGGTCCAACGTTGGGGTGGATCAGGGAGCAGCAATTGCTGCCGAGTGAGAACTCCTGGCAGATCGATGAGTGGCATCTCGGCACGATCGGCGCAGAGCATCCTCAGATCATTTCCTGATCCCAGATACCCCGCCCATGACATTTTTTAAAGATTCAAGCCACTTATTGGGTCTCGCGTCAAAATGATCCCTGAGACGATCGATAACATGGTTCCCGCTCCACACGGCGGCCGGTTCCATCTGTGCGGCGTCACTAATTGTGATAGGTACTTCGACGCCGTCCCTATATGCTCTTACCGCGCCAGAAATGACATCAGTCTTTACGAAAGCTATATTTTCCCAATCCGGATTTGGCTCGAAGACACCGATGCTTCGCCAGCCGGTTCCGCGGAATGCGCTATCCATGACCCAGCACTTGAAGGCAACCGGCATGTCCGTGTTCGGTGCAATTTCGCCCCCTGAAATCACGTCGAAAAAAACGACCAGTGGATGTTTTAAAGCCATCGCGGCGGTGTAGCGACCATCGCCAAGATCGATCTCAAACAGCTCTCCGCGTCGCAGGGCCTTCCGCGCCATTTTACTCTCCAAATTCTATCTCGATTCGCTCGGGTCGTACTCTCTTCGTTTTTTTCCGCGAAATACAATTTTTCATGGCACCGCGGCAGACCAATCAGTCTATTGCTCAGCAGAACCCAAATGCCAGAGTCGCTGGCATTTCCCGCTCGAGAAAGTGTGGCCTCGGGAGTTATACCCGCGAGGCCGGAACCACGCAGCCTCATTCCTGCAATTGTTTAAATACACCCACTTGATGTATCATACTTTCCGATATACATCATTTCTCTGGGAATTCTTGGGGGAATGATGGAACGTTCGTTTTTGACGATTGCCGCGGGCGAGAATCATGAGGCGATACGGGCGCTTTCGGCGCCGGCGCGGATCGAGATTCTGAAGCTGCTGTGCGCCAAGGGGCCGCTTAACATCAACGATATCGCCCAAGCGCTTTCCCTCCCCCAATCCACCGTAGCGACCGGCATTCAGATCCTGGAAGATGCCGGGCTGGTGGATTCGCGGCTGGCGAAGGCCCGCAAGGGAAACCAGAAAATCTGCTCGGCGACCTATAGCGAAATCCTGATCAGCTTCGAGGAAAGTGCGGCGCAGCGGGCCAACAATATCATCGAAGTCGAGATGCCGGTCGGGCTCTACACCAGCTGCGACGTGCATGCGCCCTGCGGTCTTTGCTCCAGCGAAAGCGTCATCGGCCCCCTCGATGTTCCGGACTATTTCCTGGATCCGCAGCGTATGCAGGCCGGGCTGGTGTGGTTCGGCAGGGGTTATGTCGAGTACAAATTCCCTAACAATGCCAAGGTGTTGAACAAGGATATCCGCGCCATCGAATTTTCGCTGGAGCTGTCCTCCGAGGTGCCCGGCACCAATCCGGACTGGCCCTCCGACATCACGCTCTGGGTCAACGGCATGGCGATCGGCACCTGGACATCGCCCGGCGACTACGGCGACAAGCGCGGCGCCTTCACGCCGGCATGGTGGAAGCTCGAGGGCTCGCAATACGGGATGATGAAGACCTGGCGGATCTCGACGCGCGGCACCTTCATCGACGGCGTCGCCGCCTCCAATGTGACGCTCGGCGATCTGGCGCTTGCCCAGCATTCGTCCATTCGCCTTAGGGTCGGCATCGCCGAAAATGCCGGCCATACCGGCGGCGTCAATATTTTCGGCCGCGGCTTTGGAAATCACGGCCGCGACATCACCATGCGGCTGCATGTCTGAAAATCATTATCGGAAATCCTGATTTAAAAATCGTGCTTATTTTGAGTTTCAGCAGTCGCTTAATCATTTCAATTTATTGTAATTAAACGACTTTTTCAAATTATCGCATTAGTATGATTAAATATGCGACTCGATTGACAGAACGACATTCCTGATATCAAGTTAGGGGCAAGAAAACAAAATTCCTGATACACAAACGGGAGGATCCGTTGAAGACGAATGTCGTTGCCCACCGCGATTTCCGCATCGCGACCATTGACGCCAGGCTCTACAGCTCGTTTCTCGAGCATCTCGGCAGAGCGATCTACGGCGGTATTTACGAGCCCGGACATCCGACAGCCGATGAAGACGGCTTCCGCCGCGACGTGCTCGATCTCGTCCGTGATCTCGATACGCCCTACTGCCGTTATCCCGGCGGCAATTTCGTCTCGGCCTATAATTGGGAAGACGGCGTCGGCCCGCGTTCGGAGCGGCCGGTGCGGCTCGACCTGGCCTGGCGCACCCGCGAAGCCAACCAGATCGGCGTCAACGAATTCGTCGACTGGTGCAAGAAGGCCAATACCAAGCCGATGCTTGCCGTCAACCTCGGCTCGCGCGGCCTCGACGCCGCCCGCAATTTCCTGGAATATTGCAACCATCCCGGCGGCACCTACTGGTCGGATCTGCGCCGCAAACACGGCTGGTCCAATCCGCACGATGTCAAATTGTGGTGCCTCGGCAACGAGATGGACGGCCCCTGGCAGGTCGGTCATAAGTCGGCCTATGAATATGGCCGGCTGGCGGATGAGACGGCAAAGGCGATGCGCGGCTTCGACAAGTCGCTCGAACTCGTGGTCTGCGGCTCATCCAATTCCGACATGAAGACCTATCCCGATTGGGAGGCCCAAGTCCTCGAGCAGTGCTATGACAGCGCCGATTACATCTCGCTGCATATGTATTTCGCCAACCGCGAGAAGAATACGCTCAACTATCTCTCCCGCGCCACCAAGCTCGACCGCTACATCACCACGATCGGCGGCGTCATCGATTACATCAAGGCGAAGAAGCGCTCGAAGAAGACGATCGGCATTTCCTTCGACGAATGGAACGTCTGGTATCATTCCAACCAGCAGGACAAGGAGATCCTGGCGCGCGATGAGTGGCCGGACGCGCCGCATCTGCTGGAAGATATCTATAATTTCGAGGACGTGCTGCAGGTCGGCGGCATCCTCAACACCTTCATTCGCCGCTCCGACCGGGTGCGCATAGCCTGCATCGCCCAACTCGTCAACGTCATCGCCCCGATCATGACCGAAGACGGCGGTGCGGCCTGGCGCCAGACGATCTATTACCCCTTCTACTACGCCTCCCGATATGGCCGCGGCACGGCGCTGCAGCTCGTCGTCGACGGCCCGACCTATGACAGCGACGAGGAGAACGAAGTTCCCTATCTCGATGTTTCGGCGGTTCATTCCGAGGACGGCAGGACGCTGACCTTCTTTGCCGTCAACCGTCATCCGGATAGTGCGCTCGATCTCGATGTGCGGCTGGAAGGTTTCGGCGGCGCCCGCCTGATCGAGCAGGTGGAAATGACCCATGGCGATCTCGAAGCCGTCAATACGGCGCAGCGTCCGCAAACGGTCGCTCCGGTCACCGTCGAGAGCGCCAAGATCGAGGACGGACGGGTGCGGGCGGCGCTGAAACCGCTGTCCTACAACGTCATCCGGCTGTCGGTATGACAGCTGCGCCGGGCGCCGACCGGCCCCGGCTGAGGTATTCGGCTCCCCTGCGAGGAGGCAGGCGGGCCGGAGAGATGGTTCACTGAGGCCAGGGCTCGAAGCCCTGGTGGCTGCGAACCGACAACCGCGACATGCCCATGCGTGCCTCAGCGGCCGCCGTATCGTCGCTTTCTAGGGAGGAGTTCATGCAACAGTGGAAGAGGTTTGCATTCGGCTTCGTGCTGGCCACGCTCGGCCTGGCGGCGACGGCGAGGGCCGATGACTACACCTCCTTGCCGCGCAAGGAGACGCTTATCGTCGAAAATCCGGAAGGGACGATCAAGAATCCCGGCTGGTTCAACATCTGGGTCAATGGCGGCGGCGGTGTCTCCACCGGCCTGCAGCAGCTGACCATGGATACGCTCTGGTATATCGACCCCGAACAGGGGCTTGGCGGCGCGGCCTGGGACAATTCGCTCGCCGCCGACAAGCCGCAATATAATGCCGACTTCACCGAGATGACCGTGAAACTGCGCAAGGGGCTCTACTGGAGCGACGGCGTCGAATTCACGGCCGATGACGTCGTCTATACCGTCAAGACGCAGATGGACCATCCCGGCATGGTCTGGAGTGCGGCCTTCTCGGTGCAGGTGGCAAGTGTGGAGGCGACCGATCCGCAGACCGTGGTATTCAAGCTGAAGAAGCCGAATTCGCGCTTCCATGCGATCTTCACCGTGCGCTGGAACGGCGCCTGGATCATGCCGAAGCATGTGTTCGAGAAAGTCGAAGATCCGCTTCGTTATGACTTCGCCAATCCCGTCTCGCTCGGCGCCTACAAGCTGAAGGCCTATGACCCGCAGGGCAAGTGGTATACCTGGGAGAAGCGCGACGACTGGCAGCGCACCTCGCTTGCCCGCTTCGGCGAGCCGGCCCCGAAATATGTGACCTATACCGATCCCGGCCCGCCGGATAAGCGCACCATCGCGCAGCTCGAGCACAATCTCGATATCATCCACGACAACACGCCGGAGGGCATGTTCACCCTCAAGGAGAAGTCGAAGACGATCGATACCTGGTTCCCGGGCTTCCCCTTCGCCCATCCGGATCCGACGCTGCCGGCCGTGATCTTCAACACCCAGGAAGCGCCCTTCGACAATGCCGATGTGCGCTGGGCGCTGGCCCTGCTGATCGACATCAAGGCCGTCGACATGGCGAGCTACCGAGGGGCGGCGACGCTTTCCGCACTCGGCGTGCCGCCGACGGCGGCGACGATGAAAGACTATCAGGCGCCGATGCAGGACTGGCTGAAGGATTTCGAGATCGATACTGGCAAGAGCAAGATCAAGCCGTATGACCCGACAGTCGGACAGCAGATCGCCGATATCCTGCGCAAGCAGCCAAAGTTCAAGGACCAGATCCCGACCGACCCGCAGGCGATCAGCGGTGCCTTCGGCTATGGCTGGTGGAAACCGGACCCGAAAGCGGCCGGCGAACTTCTGGAAAAGGCCGGCTTCAAAAAGTCAGGTGGCAAATGGCTGACCCCTGATGGACAGCCCTTCAAGATCCGCATGACGGTGGAAGGCGACACCCGCTCGGTCTTCACCCGCGCCGGCACGCTGATTGCGCAGCAATGGGCGGCCTTCGGCATCGACGCCAAGGCGGTGCCGGCAGCGAAGCTTTGGCAGACGGCGCTGCAGCCCGGCGATTTCCAGGTGGCGATCGCATGGAGTGTCGAAACCTGGGGCGGCGATCCCGACCTTTCCTTCTTCCTCGACAGCTGGCACTCGCAGTTCGTCGCCAAGAAGGGTGAGGTTCAGCCGCCGCGCAACTGGCAGCGCTGGTCCAATCCGGAGCTCGACAAGATCATCGAGAGCATCCGTGGTATCAGTGCCGACGATCCGAAGGGCATGGAACTCGGCAAGGATTATCTGAAGCTGGTCGCCCGCGAAATGCCGACGATCCCGCTGATGTCCTATAACGTCTTCACCTCGATGGATACGACCTACTGGACCGGCTATCCCACCATCAAGGACCCCTATACCGATCCGGTGCCGAACTGGGCGAATTCGAGGCTGATGATGGTCAAGCTGAAGCCGGCTCAACCGAAATAAATCCTCCCAACGCCGGCGCGTAGCCATCGCGCCGGCCCCCTGTCGACGGGCATGGGGCCCAACCACCCGTGCTCGTCGATCCTTTCCAGAGGGAACCAGAGAGGAACCACCGCCTTATGACGCCCTATCTGATCTTTGTGCTGAAGCGGTTCGGTCAGTTTCTGCTTGTCGTCTTTCTCGGCGTGACGATCACCTTCTTCGTCACCCACCTGACCCCGATCGATCCGGTAGAAGAAAGCATAGGCGCCATCACCCAGATGGGCCAATCCGATCCGAACGCGATCGAGCTGATGCGCCAGTCGCTGCGCGAGCTGTACGGCATGCAGGGCTCGATCTGGGAGCAATATCTGCATTTCTGGCTGCGGCTTGCGACCGGCGATCTCGGCCCCTCGCTCTCGGCCTTTCCGACCCCCGTCTCCACCATCATCCTGCGCTCCCTGCCCTGGACGATCGGGCTGATGACGGTCTCGACACTGATCACCTTCGTGCTCGGCAATGCGATCGGCGCGCTCGCCGGCTATTACCGCAAGGACATGGTGCTGAAGGCCGTCAGCCTCGTCTTCATCGCGATGCTGCCAATTCCCTATTATATCCTTGCCTTCGTGCTGCTCATCGTCTTCGGCTTCATCTGGCCGGTGCTGCCGATCAATGGCGGCTATGAGATGAACGCCAATCTCGACCTCTCCTTTGCCCTGGTCGTCGATATCCTCAAACACTCCATCCTGCCGGCTTTGTCGCTGATCCTGGTCGGCGCCGGCAGCTGGCTGATCGGCATGCGGGCGCTGGTGTCCAACATCATCACCGACGATTATGTCGTCTTCGCCGAGCTCGGCGGCGTGCCGAAGCGGAAGATCCTGCGCTCCTACATCGCCCGCAACGCCATGGTGCCGCAATTTACCGGGCTTGCCATGTCGCTCGGCGCGATCTTCAACGGCACCGTCATCACCGAAATCGTCTTCGGCTATCCCGGCATCGGCAATCTGCTCATCGAAGCGGTGCATGCCGGCGACTACAGCCTGGTGCTCGGCCTCAGCGCGCTGTCGATCGTCGGCGTCGCCGCCGCCGTCTTCATCATCGACGTGCTGAGCCCGCTGATCGATCCGCGCATCAAGGTGGAATAGACCATGTTTACCATCATCCGCGACCTCGCCCGCCAGAACATGGAATTCCTCTGTGGCCTGCTGCTCTTTGCCGTCATCGTCGGCCTCGTCATCCTGTCGTATTTCTCGCCCTATGGCGCGACCGACATCTATCTCCTGCCGCCCGACATGCCGCCGGACGGCGACTATTGGCTCGGCACCACTTCGCGCGGCCAGGACGTTTTCTGGCAGCTGACGACCGGCCTTCGCAACACGCTCTATTTCGGCATCGGCGTCGCCTTTCTCTCGCGCATCATCTCGCTGGTTGTCGGGCTGGTCGCCGGTTATGCCGGCGGCGCGGTCGACCGGGTGCTGATGGCGATCAACGACAGCGTCATGGTCATCCCGCAATTCCCACTGCTGATCCTTTTCTATTTCGTGCTGAAGGACAGCATGACCTGGACGGTGCTGATCGTCATCATGGCCTCGCTCGGCTGGTCCTATGATGCGCGCCTCATCCGCTCGGTGGCGATCGGCCTGAAGAGCCGGCCCTTCACCACCCAGAGCGTCTATTCCGGCATGACGATGCGCAAGATCCTCGTCGAGGAGCACCTGCCCTATGTGCTGCCGATCGTCTTTGCCACGACGATGAACAACATGATCTGGTCGATCGGCATGGAGATCACGCTGTCGGTGCTCGGTTTCACCGATATCGAGACGCCGACCATGGGCATGATGATCTACTGGGCCAATGCGCATTCGGCGCTGATCTCGGGCATCTGGTGGTGGGTGGCCGCCCCCGTCGCCGTCATCGTCATTCTGTTCCTGGCGCTGTTCCTGCTCTCCATGTCGATGAACGAATACAATGATCCGCGCAGCCGGCTGAACCGGATGGGAAGTTAGCATGGAGAATTTGGTCGAAATCCAGAATCTGAAAGCCTATTACCGCGCCTTCCTTTACGGCGTCGATCGCGAGGTGCGCGCCGTCGACGATATCAGCCTGACGATCGGCCGCGGCGAGGTCTACGGCGTTGCCGGCGAATCGAGCAGCGGCAAGACGACGCTGATCAAGACCATCGCCGGCGCCATCCGCCCGCCGCTCCGGGTGGTCTCGGGCAACGTCAAATTCCACTTCGGCGGCGGCACCCAGGATATCTATGCGATGACGCCGGAGGAGCGCACGGCGCTGCGCTGGAAGCATCTCTCCTATATCATGCAGGGCTCGATGAATGTGCTCAATCCGGTGCGCCGGATCCGCCATTCCTTCACCGATTTCGCCTTCCGCCACATGAAGGTCAGCAAATCGGTCTTCTTCGAAAAGGTCGCCGCCCATCTGCAGCGGCTGAAGCTCGATCCGCATCTGCTCGACGCCTATCCGCACGAACTCTCCGGCGGCATGCGCCAGCGCATGACCATTGCGCTCGCCACCATCCTGACGCCGGAATTCATCATTGCCGATGAACCGACGACCGCGCTCGACGTGATCGTGCAGCGCGACGTGCTGTCGATGATCCGCGACATCCAGCGCGAGATGGGCTCGTCCTTCCTGTTCGTTACCCATGATATGGGCGTGCATGCGACCGTCTCCGACCGCATCGGCATCGTCTATGCCGGCCGGCTCGTCGAGGAGGCGCCGACGGCCAAGCTCTTCAGCATGCCGCTCCACCCCTATACGCAGCACCTCGTCGGCAGCCTGCCGAAGATCGGCGACCCCACGACGCGGCCCTCGCTGGAGGGGCGGCCACCGAACCTCGCCATGCCGCCGGAAGGCTGCCGGTTTCACCCGCGCTGTCCCAAGCGCATGGAGATTTGCTCGCAAAAGGTTCCGCCCATGGTCACCGTCGCGCCGGAGCGGCGGGTGGCATGTTTTGCGGTGACGGGGGATCAGGTTTGACGCTGCTTAGGCTCTCGCATGTGACGAAAATCTACCGCCAGGGCGGCATGCTCGGCCGGCGGCTGATCACCGCCGTCAACGATGTCAGCTTCGAGATCGGCGACGAGCCGGAGATCCTCTCGATCGTCGGCGAATCCGGCTCGGGCAAATCGACGGTGGCGGCAATGATCCTCGGCCAGACCGAGCCGACGCAAGGCGAGCTGCAATTTGCCGGCAAGACCGTCGCCATCCACAACAGGGCCGAACGCAAGGCCTTCATGAAGCAGGTGCAGCCGGTGCTGCAAAACCCCTTCGAAGCCTTTAACCCGCTGAAGCGCGTCGACCGCTATCTCTTCGAAACCGCCCGCAATTTTTCCGCTGACGGAAAACGGCCGGACCGGCAACAGGCCGAAAAGATGGCCGACGCCGCCCTCCACCACGTCGGCCTGACGCTCGAAGAGGTGAAGGGCCGCTTCCCCCACGAACTCTCCGGCGGCCAGCTCCAGCGCGTCGCCATCGCCCGCGCGCTGATCCCTGAGCCGCGCCTGCTGGTGGCCGACGAACCGGTCTCCATGGTCGACGCCTCGCTGCGCATGGCCATCGTCAACCTCTTCGGCCGGCTGAAAAACGAACTCGGGCTCTCGATCATCTACATCACGCATGATCTGGCGACGGCTTATTACGTCAGCGACAATATTATCATCATGCGCAAGGGTGAGATCGTTGAGCGAGGACGGGCGCGGGCGGTGCTGGATGATCCGCAGCATGAATATTCAAGGGCGCTGAAGGATGCGGTGTTGGCGGCGGATTTTGGTGCGGCAATGTAGAAGCTGTGAGAAGTGCGTGAGCAGAAGCTGACAAGCATGGTCACGAGTTCAGCGCGCTATCAAGGTCATGCAATCCGACCATCAGCATCATGGGGTCGGATGGCGAGGGCAGAAAGCCGACCGCTTCGTAGAAGGCTCGCGCATCGTCGGAAATCGCATGCACCAGCACGCCGCGGATGCCGAGGATTTCTGCAGCATTGAGCAGCCGCAGGCCCGCATCGCGCACCAATGCCCTGCCGATGCCCCGACCCTGGTAAGATTGATCGATAGCGAGGCGGCCAAGTACGGCAACCGGAATCGGATCAGGCATGTTCCGCCGAAAACGGCCGGGCGCTTCCGGCTGCTTTACCGCGCCTGAAGCAAGCGCATAATAGGCAATGACTTGGTTTCCCTCGCACACGACAAAGGTACGCGATGCGCCGCCTGCCTGATTGGCGCGGGCACGGCGACGCAGCCAATTATCCAGTTCAGGCACGCCGGAACTGAATTCGGCCAGTTCGTGATGATCGGCCAGGGGTGCCGGCGGGCTGAGGGTCACGCCTCATCCCATGGCGCTTTGGTCGACATGGTCCGTTTCAGGCGCGCATTCGGCTGTGTGGGCGCATCCAGGCGGGCAAGGTATTCGGCATGGATTTCGGGGCTGACCGTGAATATGGTACGGTTGAGCAGCACTTCCTCGGCGCGGCGCTCGGAAGCCTCCAGCATAAAATCCGTGCGGGTCTTTCCCAGCAACTCGGCGGCGCGATCGATCAAGTTGCGGGTCGCAGGCTTAATGCGCATATTCAGCGGCACGCTTGCGTCCGGACTTTTGTTTGTCGGTGAGGCGGGCATGGGAACTCCTGTCAGTACGATATAGCGTAACGACATCATCTTTACAAGCGGCGTAAAGATAGCGTCGTTACGCGCAACTCTACGCGGGCGCAGCAATTCAGCCGCTTCTATCGCAGCCTGCCACAACAAAGCTTCAAATCGCGTTTCTCATCGACAGTGTCCGCCTACCGCAGGAATGAAACGACCGTGCGCATTCTACTTGTCGAAGACGACAGCATTCTCGGCTCATCCCTGAAGAAGGCACTGGAGAAGCACGCCTATGGCGTTGACTGGATGCGTGACGGCCAGTCCGGTCTCGAAGCGACGGAGCATTCGGATTTTGCAGCCCTTGTCCTCGACATCAACCTGCCGCTTCTCAGCGGCATCGAGGTCCTGAAGGGTATAAGACGTAAGGGCAACACCGTCCCCATCCTGCTTTTGACGGCGCTCGACAACGTCCGGCGCAAGGTCGAGGGTCTCGACGAGGGAGCCGACGACTATCTGGTCAAACCCTTCGATCTCGACGAATTGCTGGCCCGCCTGCGTGCGCTGATCCGGCGACGCGACGGCCGGACGGAAAGCCTGCTTCGGTGCGGCGATGTCGAAGTGGATCCGTCGGCAATGGTCGCGCGCAAAGGCAATATACAGGTGCACACGACGGCAAAGGAATTCCATCTGCTCAAGCTCCTGATGGAGCGCAGCGGTCGCTACGTGACGAAGAACGATATCGAATACGCGCTTTACGATGCCTATAGCAGCGTCGAAAGCAATGCCATCGAGGTGACGATCTACAATCTGCGCAAGAAACTCGGCACCGAATTCATCAAATCGATCCGCGGCATCGGCTACATGATCGAACGATGAGCCCATCAACCCTTACGCGCAAGCTCTACCTGCGGATCGCCCCTGTCGTCGTGGTGACGATCCTGGTGATCGGCGCCTTCGCCTTCAACAGCGCCACGCGCGAGATCAACAATATCTACGACGCGCAGCTCATCAACGATGCGAACGTCTTGTGGGGACTGCTGCACAACCGGTTGCGGCACTCGCCGGAGCGGACGCCGCAACAGGTCGACGACATCGACTTCAACATGGACAATCAGCTCGCCTTCAACGAGGACGCAGACGACTATGCCGATGCGCATATGTTCCGCGCCTGGGTGGACGGCAAGATCATGTTCTATTCCAGCACGGCCTTTCTCTCCGACGTGCCGTACCAGAAGGCGGGCTTCACCGACCTCTCTTACCGCGGCGAGAACTGGCGGGTTTATTCGCTGCCGATCCCGGCTTCGGGAATCGTCATGGAAGTCGGCGAGAAGATCTCCCTGCGCCAGACGCTGGTTTCCAACATCCTTCTGAACCTGTTCTTTCCGCTGCTCGTGCTGGTGCCGATGATCGGCTTTCTGATCTGGCTCGGGATCCACAATGGCCTGCGGACCATCCACGGGCTCGTGCACCAGATCCGCACCCGTTCGCCGGACGATCTTTCAGCCATTGCGGTCGAGGATATCCCGAGGGACCTTCTGCCTCTCGGCCGGTCGATCAACCAGCTTCTCGACAAGCTCAGCCGATCGCTGACCCTTGAACGGCGCTTTTCCGATCTGGCGGCCCACCAGTTGCGCACGCCGCAGGCAAGCGTCAAGCTGCTGCTGCAGATGCTGGCCAGCACCGATGACCAGCAGGAACAGAAGGCAATCATCTCGGATCTGGTGACCAGCAACAACAGAGCCACCCATCTCATCGAGCAATTGCTGCGCCTTGCCAGGGTCAGCCACCATCCGCTCAATCCGATGCCGGTGCCGCTCTATCACATGATCGCGTCGACGCTCGCGGACTTCGGCAACATCATCAACAGCCGCAATCTCGACGTCTCGCTGGAAGGGCCTGAAACGGCCGAGATCAGGACGGATGAATCGCTGCTGCAGATGATGATCAGCAACCTCCTGGACAATGCGATCAAATATACGCCGGTCGGCGGCATGATCGAGGTCATCCTCTCCTCCGAAGACGAGTTCTGGCTGATATCGATCAACGACAACGGACCGGGCATACCGCCCGAAGAGCGGGAGGCCGTGTTCAACCGCTTCTATCGCCTCGACACGCTGAATGCCGAAGGGGCGGGCCTCGGGCTTGCAATCGTTGCCGACACCGCGGAACGGCTTGCCGCTTCCGTGAAACTTTCCACACCCTCCTGGGGCAGTGGCCTGCGGGTCGAACTGCGACTGTCGGGGAATTGAGGCGGCACCGACCGCCGCGATCCCGATCCGCGACAACGGCTCTGTCGGTTTTCATCTTCGCATCATTTTCCTCTCAGGTCTGCCTCATCGGCTGTCGGTAAACACGACCGCAAGGCAGATCGAAGGGCTATTTGATGCAGGTATTTTCTGATTTCGACGGCACGATTTCCGTTCAGGACGTGACGGATGTCGTGCTGTCCTGTTTTGCCGAGCCCGAGTGGGAAGACATCGAGCAGCAATGGAAGGACGGCCTGATCGGATCGGCGGAGTGCATGCGCCGCCAGATCGCCCTCATCCGGGCAAGCCGCCGCGAACTCGATGCGATCCTCGGCAGCGTGGCCATCGACCCCGGCTTCCCAGCATTCCGCAACTACTGCCGCGTCAACGGCCTGCCCCTGACGATCGTCAGCGACGGCGTCGATTATTTCATCCGCCATGTGCTGAGGCAGAACGGCATCACCGATCTGCCCGTCGTCGCCAATCTGCTTCACTGCAGCATCGTCAACGGCCTTGAGAGCTACACCCTGGCACCCGCTCCAAATTCGGCCGGTTGTTCGTCCGGCTCGGGCGTATGCAAATGCCGGGTCGTCTCCGGCATGGAGCCGCAAATCTATATCGGCGACGGACGGAGCGATTTCTGCGTCGCCGGCAGAGCCGACCTCGTCTTCGCCAAGGACAAGCTCGCCGATTACTGCAGCGACAAGAACATCCCCTTCATCGCCTTCGATGATTTCGCCGACCTGCTTTCCAGAATGAAAGCCGTCATTCCGAGCATCCCGCGTCAGCGCCGCGCCGAGCTGCAATCGAAAATCGCCTGAACCAGAACACCGAGAGGCCCCTTATGAACATTGTGAACGCTGAAACCTTCAACGAAAAGACGCCGCTCTCCGACCTGTCGGAAGCCGAGCTGCGCCTGCTGGAGGAGACCTACTGCTCTCACGGCGATACGGTCCACTATTCGGCGGAGCCGAAATTCTTCGAGGAATGCGAAGGTTCCTACGTCTATGACGCCAAGGGAACGCCGTTTCTCGATCTGCAGATGTGGTATTCCGCCGTCAATTTCGGCTATCGCAACGAAAGACTGAATGCCGCCGTCCACCGCCAGCTGGACCGGCTGCCGCAGGTCGCCTCGCAATATCTGCATCGCGAGAAGGTCGAACTGGCCGCCATGATCGCGCAGGACGCCGAACGCAAATTCGGCCGCAAGGGACGCGTTCATTTCAATGTCGGCGGATCGCAGGCGATCGAGGATTCGCTGAAGCTGGTGCGCAACTATACCGGCGGCAAAAGCCTGATGTTCGCCTTCGAAGGCGGCTATCACGGCCGCACGCTGGGCGCCTCGGCGATCACGTCAAGCTATCGCTACCGCCGCCGCTTCGGCCATTTCGGCGAAAGGGCGCAATTCGTCGAGTTTCCCTACCATTTCCGCGGCCCGAAGGGCATGACGAAGGAGGAATACGGCGAGCATTGCGTGCGCAAATTCGCCCGCCTCTTCGAAAGCGAATATAATGGCGTCTGGGATCCGAAGGTCGGCAGCGCGGAATATGCCGCCTTTTATGTCGAGCCGATCCAGGGCACCGGCGGCTACGTCATTCCGCCGATGAACTTCTTCACCGAACTCAAGAAGGTTCTCGATCAGCACGGCATCCTGCTCGTCGTCGACGAGATCCAGATGGGTGTCTACCGGACCGGCAAACTCTGGTCGATCGAACATTTCGGCGTCTCGCCTGATGTTCTCGTCTTCGGCAAGGCGATCACCAATGGGCTCAACCCGCTGTCGGGCGTCTGGGCCAGGGAAGAAATGATCAATCCGACGGTCTTCCCGCCCGGTTCCACCCATTCCACCTTCGCCAGCAACCCGATGGGCACGGCCGTCGCGCTCGAAACCATGAAGATGCTGGAAGAGGAGGATTTCGGCGCCGCGATCATGGCCAAGGGCGCGTATTTCCTCGATGGCCTGAAACAGCTCCAGAAACGCCATGCGATCGTCGGCGATGTCGACGGGCTCGGATTGGCGCTGAGATGCGAGATCTGCAAGGAAGACGGTTTCACGCCTGACAAGGCGACGATGGACTGGCTCTGCGACGAGGGCATGAAGGGCGATCTCACGGTCGGCAACAAGACCTATGGTCTCGTTCTCGACGTCGGAGGCTACCATAAAAACGTCATCACGCTGGCGCCGAACCTGCTGATTTCTCGCGAAGAGATCGATCTGGCGCTGACGCTGCTCGACCAGCTCTTCACGCGCGCGGCCCGGAGGTAGGATAGTGCAGCTTCTCCTCCTTCATCTCGACGATGCTTTGGAGTTGCAGCCGGACTTCGTGCGCGCCTGCACGCTTGCGGGCGCGTGCCACCATGTCGACAAGTTGAGCGGCAAGGCGATCAGACTGTGGGGCAGGCAGAAGATGCTTGCCGAACTCAGCCGGGACATAGCCAGATCGCTGCCGCCGCGCAGCAGAGGACCGCAGCTTGCCTTCATGGGCTCGGGCGATTTCCACCATGTGACCGCCCTGCTGCTCGATGCCGCTCTCGAACGATGCCCGGTTTCGACCACGCTCGTCCATTTCGACAATCACCCCGACTGGGTGAATTTCGAGGGCGGAATGCATTGCGGCTCATGGGTCAACAGCGCGCTTTCAAACCCCAATATCGAGAGGGTCGTCACCATCGGAGTCTGCAGCCACGACCTGCGCAATCCCGAGCGCAAGGGCGCCAATCTCGGCTGGCTGCAGCAAGGCAAGCTCGAACTTTATCCTTACGAACATCCGCCGAGCCGCGTGAAAGCCGATTATGGCAACGGCCCGAGCTACCGCCAGGACAAGGGCGCCTTGCACTGGAATTCCATCTCCGCGATCGGCGAGGACAATTTCATCGACCGGATCCTCAGCCGCATCGGCACCGAAGCAGTCTATGTCACAGTCGACAAGGACGTACTCGCCGCCGATGACGCCGTGACCAACTGGGATCAGGGGCGCATGCGGCTGCCCTACCTGATGGCGCTGATCAGCGAGATCGGCAGCCGCCATCGCATCATCGGCGCCGATGTCATCGGCGACTATTCGGTGCCGAGCTATGCCGGCGGCTTCACGACCCGCCTGCTGAAGCAGGCCGAAATCTTCATCGATCAACCACGTCTGCGGCAGGCGGCCGATGCCGTGCGAAACATCAACAGCGCTGCAAATCACGCATTGCTGGAAGTCCTGGCGGAATCGATGGGATGAACGGCAGCCTCCGATTGCCGATGCTCGGCCTGATCCTTTTCTGCGTGCTGGCGGAAACGGCGCGCGAGGTCTGCTTCAAGCAGGCTGCCAGCGACAGCCCCGTGCTGGCGACGCTCACCAAACCGCTGACCTGGCTCGGCATCGTCTTCTGGGCCATCGAACTGCTTGCCTGGACGGCCGTGCTTGCCAGCGTGCCGCTCACCATCGCCTTCCCGCTGATGGCGCTGAGCTATGTGGCGACCGTCGTCGCCGGCGCCGTCATCTTCAGGGAAAATATCAACCTTCGTCACGCGACGGGCGTGTTTCTTGTTACCGCCGGCGTGGCCTGTGTCGGAGCAACCGGACTATGAAAATCTTTGCTCATACCAGGTGGGATGCCGCCCCCGTGCTTGCCGCCGTGGCGCATCTCGTTTTCGACGTCTACCTGATCGTCGGCTTCCAGAGCCGGCCGCTCTGGGCCTCGTTGATCCTCGGCTGCCTCTATGCCGTGTCGATATCCTGGAACATCAACAGCATCTCGCATAATTTCATCCACACCCCCTATTTCAAGCCGCACTGGATGAATTACGCCTTCAGCCTGCTGGAGTCGGTGGCGATCGGCTTTTCCCAGACCTATTACCACTGGGTGCATATGCGCCATCACTCCGGCAACAGTGACCGGCCGGACGAGAAGGGCGAGACGATCGATCTTCTGTCGATCTATCGCCATGGCCGGAACGGCGAGCCGGAAAACGTCTGGTCCTATACGCTGAAGAGCTTCTTCCGCGACAGTCTCGGCGATATCCACCAGGCCATTGCCAAGCGGCGTCCCTTCGATGCCGCCTGGGGCCGTTTCGAGCTGCTGGCCTTTCTCGGCCTGGCGGCGATTGCGCTGATCTACGACTGGAAGGCCGTCCTGTTCTTCGTTCCCTTCTATTATGCCGGCAACTGCCTGTCGTCGCTCAACGGCTATTACGAGCATCTTCACGGCGATCCGGACGAACCGATTGCCTGGGGCGTGAGCAGCCACAAGCCCTTCTATAACTGGCTGTGGTTCGGCAATGGCTATCATGCCGAACATCATTACCGGCCGCGCACCCACTGGACGAAACTCTCGGCCCTGCACGAGCAGATCAAGGACGAGCAGGAAAGGGCTGGCACGCACGTGATCAGCACCTGCCATGCGTTCGGCTTCATGGCCCCGGAAAACCGCGAAGCGGAGCTTCGGCATGAGGTCTGAGGAATTGAGTTTCTTCCTGGAAGGCACGAATGGCAAAGGTGTGCTGCTGATCCATGGTCTGACCGGAGCGCCGGCCGAGATGAAGCTTGTCGCCCGCCAGCTGAACCGTCGCGGCTACAGCGTTCATGCGCCACTGCTGGCCGGTCATGGAGAGGATATCAGGACATTGCGCCGGACGCATTGGGAGGACTGGCTGAAAAGCGTGCTGCAGGCCTGCGAATTCCTGGCCGAGCGAACGCAGGAGATATTTGCGGCCGGCATCTGCGTTGGCGGCAAGCTGTCACTGCTGGCGGCCGAGCAGCGGCCGGATCTGATCAAGGCGGTCGCCATCTATTCGCCCTGCTTCCACTATGACGGCTGGGATGTTCCCAGGCACTATACGCTGCTGTCGCCGCATATCGGATGGTTGTCGCGCATCCCTTTCCTCGATCGTCTCAATTTCAGGGAGAATGACTCCCTCGGCATCAAGGACGAGCGGATGCGGCGCATGGTCGAAGGCATGGCAGGCGAAGGCATGCTCGAGAAATTCCCCGGCCGCGGCATCGTCGAAATGCACCGGCTCGGCAAGGCGCTTCGCGGAACCCTGCCGCAGATCCAGACACCGACGCTGATCCTGCATGCGGAAGAAGACGATCTGAGCAATCCCAGACATGCCCTCTACATCTCAGAGCATATTGGCGGGCCGCATGAACTCAGATGGATCAAGGACAGCTACCACATGATCCATCTCGATCGCCAGCATCGGCAGGTCGCGGCTTTCACGGCGGATTTTTTCGAGGCAAGCCATGCTGCAATTCGCGCATAAACGTCCCTTTCCCCGCGCCGATCCCGTCACGCAAGTCTACGACACGATCCGCGCCATCGGCCGCGAGGCGTGGAATGCCTGCTTCCGCGGCCATGTCGAGGACTATGATTGCCTGCTGGCGATAGAAGACGCCGGCATCGGCGACTTCGAGTGGCGCTACCTCACGATCGTGGAAGACGGAAAAATCAGCGCCGCCATGCCGGCGTTCCTGTGCCCTTATCCATTGGATACCACGCTGGAAGAGGGCATGCCGCGCCGGCTGATACGGCGCGTGCGGCAGCATGCATCGGGCTTTCTCGTTCTGCGGCTTGCCTGCCTTGGTTCGCCCTGCACCGAAACCGGCGCGATAGGCTTTCATGCCGACGTGCCGGAGGAGCGCCGCGAGGCGCTGTTTGGACAATTGCTCACGGCCTTCGAGACGCTTGCGGCCGAAGAGGGCTGCACGCTGATGGGGATCAAGGACATTCCGGCACCGGTTGTCGCCGAATTCGGCGCGCTGTTTTCAAAACGCCGTTATGCCGCCATCGGCGGCCTGCCGTCCGCCTGGCTCGATATCGATTTCGAGACCATCGACGACTATATGGCCCGGCTGTCGGCAGGCACCCGAAAGGACATGCGGCGCAAGCTGAAATCCTTCGACGCCGTCAGGGTCGAAATCAGAACAGAGATCGGCGATCTGCTTCCCCGGGTGATGGCGCTCTATCACGACACGCGCAATCGCAGCGAATGGCAGTTCGAGGAGCTGACCCCGGCCTATTTTGAAGGCATCCTCACCCATATGGCGGGCCGCTCGTTCTGCGCGCTTTATTTCGTCGGCGACGAGCTGCTCGCCGCCAACCTGATCGTCCACGACGAGCAGCTTGCGATCGACAAGTTCTTCTGCATGGACGGCGAGCGAGGACGGCCCTACAACCTCTATTTCCTCAGCTGGTTCACCAATCTGCGCTATTGCCTCGATCATGGCCTTCGCCGCTACCAGAGCGGCCAGGCCTATTATGAAAACAAGGTCCGGCTCGGCAGTCAGCTTACGGCAAACACCATGTTCTTCCGCCACCGCAATCGGCTGCTGCAGGCGCTGTTGCGGCTGGTCTCCCCGCTCTTTTCGCAGGACGAGGCCAAGTGATGACGTCGATGCGCCTGACATGGCTTGCCGTGCCTGTCCTCAACACGCTGTTCCAGATCTTCACCAAGCTTGGCGCGACGCAGCTCGGCAATGCCGAGGGGACGACCTGGCTTAAAGATGCGCTGATCTCGCACTGGATCCTGGCAGCCGTCGTCGTCGAGATCGTCTGCTTCTTCATCTGGATGACGGTGCTCGCCGAACTCGACCTCAGCAAGGCCTTTCCGCTTTCCGGCATCAGCTACGTGCTGATCATTGCCACCGGCTGGTTCGCTTTCGGCGAACCGATCGTCAGCCTTCAGATCGTCGGCAGCGGTCTGATCCTCGCCGGTGTCTGGCTGATCGCCGGCGCATCGGAAAAAACGGGCTCCGTCACCGGCAATGATGTTGGACCGATCCTGCCGCACGCCCATGTCAGCAAGGATCGGTGATGCAGCCAACCCAGAATTTCATCCTCCGTCATGCGAAGGGCACTGCATCGGCGTTCAGCAATCGGGTTCTGGAGCGTGCGCTCGCGCGCATCGTCACCCGCGGCTATCTCAACGTCACAACATCCAATGGGCAGCAGCTCTCCTTCGGCGACGGGTCCGGAGAGCAGATACATGTCAGCTTTGCCGATCTTGCGGCGCAATGGGCATTCCTCATCGATGCCGATCTGCGGCTCGGCGAACTCTATATGGATCGCCGCTTTCTCATCGAACGGGGCTCGCTCCACGACTTTCTGGCGATGATGCTGCGTGAGGCGCAGAACGCCAAGCATCCGCTCATCGCCAGGGTGATCGATCGTGCCCGCACATGGCTGCGCATCTTCCGCCATCGCAATCTTCCGGCCCGCTCCAAAGCCAATGTCGCCCACCATTACGATCTCGATGGCCGGCTCTACGAACTCTTCCTCGACGCGGACCGGCAATATTCCTGCGCCTATTTCGAGAGCCCCGACCAATCGCTCGATGCGGCGCAACACGCCAAGAAGCGGCATCTCGCCGCGAAATTGCAGCTTGGGCCCGGCAAGAGCGTGCTCGACATCGGTTGCGGCTGGGGTGGGCTCGCTCTGCACATGGCGAGGCATGTGCAGGGCGGGCATGTGCTCGGCATCACCCTGTCGCAGGAGCAGCATGGTTACGCCCAGAAGCGGCTTGCCGAACAAGAGCGGGTGGAGGCGGGCATCCAGTTTGCCCTGCAGGATTATCGCAGCCTGAGCGGACGGTTCGACCGGATCGTGTCGGTCGGCATGTTCGAGCATGTCGGCCTCGCATCCTACCGCGCCTTCTTCGAGAAATGTGCGGACCTGCTGGAAGATGACGGCATCATGGTTTTGCACACGATCGGCTGTTCGGCGACACCCGGCTTCACCACGCCTTGGCTCGACAAATATATCTTTCCCGGCGGCTACATTCCCGCGCTGTCGGAAATCCTTCCCGAAATTGAAAAAGCCGGTCTTGCGGTTGCCGATATCGAGGTCCTGCGCCTGCACTATGCCTGGACGCTGGCACATTGGCGGAAGCGCTTCCTGGCGCGCCGGCAGGAGGCTGCCGCCCTTTACGACGAACGCTTCTGCCGCATGTGGGAATTCTACCTTGCCAGCGCCGAAGCCGCCTTCCGCTACGAAGATCTGGTGGTTTTCCAGATCCAGCTCAGCAAGCGCAACGACGTCATTCCCGTGACGCGGGACTATATCGGCCAACATGAGAAAGCGGCGGCGCAAAGTTCAAAAGCCGATCTGGAAGGAGCGGTTGAGCGTGATGCCGATGACGTTCTGGTCGGCTGAGCCAAGCCTTGAGGTGATCGGGCTGTCGGCGGCATCGCCCACCACGTCCAAGTTCCACTGGACCGAATGCAAACCCTGCAGTTCGGAACCGTCGAATGCCGACCGCCCTGCTCTCAGGAGGCCCTCAGGCAGTTCGCACCATGACACTGGCGACAAGGCCCGGCCCGTCGTCGCGCATGGCGAGTGTGAGCCGCACACCTTGCCTTTCGGCTGCCGCCTTTGCGATCGCCAACCCCAAGCCGCTCCCCTCGCTATCCTCACGCCTTGCCCTGAAGAAGCGTTCAAAGACGCGTGGCATCTCTTCCTCAGCGATACCGGGGCCGGTGTCGCGGATTTCGATTCGTGTTTCTTGCCCAGCGACGACCACCGCAACGTCGACGGTTCCACCCGGTGGAGTGTACCGCACGGCGTTCTCGACGAGATTGTCAAGGATGATCTCCAAATCGGCCAGCGCACCGATCATGATAGCCTTGTCCCGGCGCGTGATGCCGAGGTCAATCTCCCGGCTCTCGGCGAGCGGGGTCAGCCGCGCAACAGTGTCGAGCGCAAGCTGGACGAGGTCGACCGGCTGCGGCGCGGGCGCGGTCTCGTAAGCGTCGTAGCGCGCGAGGCGCAAGAGCTTGCTCACGAGGCTGGTGGCTCTGCCGATTCCAGCTTCAAGCTCAGTCAAACGGTTGGAAAATCGGCCATCCCGATCGTCGTGCCGAAGGTTGTCGATTTGAATTTGCAGCGCCGAGAGCGGTGTGCGCAATTCGTGGGCCGCGTCAGAAATAAACCGCCGCTGTCTCTCCAGCAGTGCGCGGAGCCGGGCGAGCAACAGATTGATCGAATTTACGAAGGGAATGACTTCGGCGGGCACGTCGTCGGTCGGAACGGGGCTGTCCACCGTCGTGTCTCGCGAGGCGACCGCGACGGCCAGGCGATTGAGTCGAGCCATGATCCGATCGATGATCCAACTCAGTGTCAGCAATGACAACGGAATCAGAACGATGATGGGAAGCGCCGCCTGGAGCGCCGCATTGGCCGCCAGTTCCTGCCGGACGCTCATATCTTGGGAAACCTGAACAGTTCGATCCGGCGCTGCCAGCGTGTAGACGCGCCAATTGTCACTGCCGGTCGAAACGTCGGTAAAACCGGTCGCTGATTGGCGGGGGATACCGACGGCGGGATGCGATTGTCGCAACGTCCGACCGGCCGCATCCCAGACCTGGATGACGAAGTCGTCTTCGGGATCGTGCGGTGCACCGTTATCTGCACTTGTTTCTGGCGATGAACGCGCATCCCCGACATAAACTGCGATCTGCCGCAGCTGATTGTCGAGGAAGTCCGATGCCTCGTTCTGAACGAGGAAATATGATGTTGTCGCCGCAATGACGCCGATGGTTGCCATCAAGCCGGCGAGCCATAAGAAAGCCGTGCGTCGGATCGAAGTTGTACCTCTCACTTGGGGACCATCCAACCTGCCCCTCGGACGTTGCGTACAATATCCTTGTCGAACTTGCGTCGCACGTAGTGGATCAGCACGTCGATAGCGTTGCTTTCCACCTCCTCACCCCAGCCATAGAGCCTTTCCTCGAGTTGGGTGCGCGAAAGAATGGTTCCGGGACGCTCCAGCAATGCCTGAAGCAGTGCAAATTCGCGCGCTGGCAATACTTCGCCGCACCCCCGATATTTCACCTCATGGCTAGATAGATCGAGCTCGATTTCGCTCGTGTAGAGGATCGAAACCGCCTGACCTCCATGCCGGCGCAAGACCGCACGCATGCGTGCAAGCAGTTCTTTGACCTCGAACGGCTTCACCAGATAATCGTCTGCCCCGAGGTCGAGCCCCGTGACGCGATCGTCGAGCTCGTCACGAGCGGTGATCACCAGGATTGGCCTCTTGTCGCCGGCTGCCCGCAGCGAGCTAAGAATCTCAAGGCCGGAGCGGCCGGGCAAGCCAAGGTCGAGCAACACAAGACCATGCCCGCCAACCGCGACGGCTTCGTTCCCGAGGTGCCCGTCCCGCACCCAGTCTACCGACATGCCGGCATCGTCGAGGGCTTGTACGAGGGCCCGGCCAAGCATGACATCATCTTCGATCACAAGAACACGCATGCTTCAAAGTAGCCTAAACGCGTCCAACTGCACAGATTTTGGTGCAGGCTGACTGCACTACGGCTGATCATCTAAGACCCTCCTAATTCTGCTGGCGTCACATGCCTGCTCAAGTCCGCAGAGGAGCGCTAAATCATGACTGTCCGCTATCGAATATCCGCCGCAATAGCCTTGCTGCTCATGGTGTCATCCGGCGCGTTTCCTCCCGCTGTGGCCCAGGAGAAACTCGTCGCGCCTGAGACGAACCCGCCGGGTGACATTCCGGATAATCAAGTCTTCGTCACCTACACCTCTCCAGACGGATTTGCTCTGAAGGTGCCAGAAGGATGGTCACGCATCGAGATCGACCATGGCGTTCGGTTCTTCGATAAATACGATGAACTAGTTGCTAGTCTTGGCGCCGCGAGTGCTGCACCAACGGCGTCCTCAGCCAAGGCCCACGAAATCCCGGACCTCAAAACGGCCGGACACGCCGTCAAAGTCACCGTTGTCAAGGATGTAAAGCTCGCAGCCGGGCCAGCCGTTCGCATCAGTTATGTGTCGAATTCCGCGCCAAATCCGGTGACGAACAAGCAGGTCAGGCTCGAGCACGAGCGCTTCATTCTGTTCAAGGGTGGCAGGACGCTCACACTCGATCTTGCCGCACCGGCCGGTGCAGACAATGTCGACCAGTGGCAATTGATCTCCAACTCTTTGCAGTGGAGATGAGCACATGCGTGTACTGGAGGCGACCGAGCTTTATCGCTTCTATCATGCAGGCGACGACGAAGTCGTGGCTTTACGCGGGGTTGCCATCGCGCTCGATGCTGGAGAATTCACCGCTTTGAGGGGGCCGTCGGGCAGCGGGAAATCGACGCTGCTTGCCTGCCTTGCCGGGCTCGATGAGCCGGACGGGGGCGTAGTGTCTGTCCTGGGCGAACGCATGACGCGACGCCCCGAGCCGGAGCGGGCTCGGCTTAGGGCACGTCATTTTGGCATGCTCATGCAATCCGGCAATCTGTTCGAGCATCTGACGGTGCGAGCCAACATCCGTCTCCAGATGGAGATTTCCGGCCATGGGCGACCAGGCGAAATTGATGATCTTGTCGGCAGTCTGGGCCTCGATGGCCTCGCCGACGTATTACCTGCCCACCTTTCAGGGGGGGAGGCAGCACGCGCTGGCCTAGCCGTCGCGCTGGCCGCAAAACCACAGATTCTGCTCTGCGATGAACCCACTGCCGAAGTCGACGCAGCAACGGAACAGCTCGTCATCGATCGCCTCGTCGAAGTTTGTCGCAGCGGGACTGCCGTCCTGGTCGTCACGCACAGCCTTGCCCTCGCTGCACGAGCCGATCGCATGATCGACATCCGCGATGGAGGCATCGTGCATGACTAGAACCCTTGTTGAGGCCGCCGATCTTTGGCGCAGCTTCCAGCGTGAACGTGGCGTCGTGGCAGCCGTTCAAGGATGCTCCTTCAAGATTAAAGCGAGGGAAACCATTGCAATCGTGGGGCCGTCGGGCTGCGGAAAGACGACGCTTTTAAACCTGATCGCAGGACTGGACGTCCCAAGCTCAGGACGAGTGGAATGGCCTGGGCTTGGTTCGCCCGACACACTGCGCCCGGAGCGAATTGGCGTCGTCTTCCAATCTGCGAACCTGATGCCCGCACTCACCGCCCTTGAGAATGTCGAGCTACCGATCCTTCTCGGTGACGGCTCCGAAGCCGAGGCGCGCGCCCTGGCAGCGCTTGCCACTTTCAGCGTCGAAGCGCTCGCGGGAAAGTTGCCAGAGCAGCTCTCCGGCGGCCAGGCTGAGCGGATCGCCGTAGCCCGTGCCATTGTCACCAATCCGAAATTGATCGTCGCTGACGAGCCGACAGGCCAACTCGATCAGGCTGGCGCTGCGATACTGGTCGACCGGCTCCTTGCTTGGGGACAACAGACTGGAAGCGCCATCATCATCGCCACGCATGATGAGCGCGTAGCAGCAAAGATGAACCGCGTCTGGCGGATGCGCCATGGCAAATTTGAAAGAATGGACGAGAGGCTCACATGTACAGGCACTGGCTGACAGGACTTGTGCGAACCCGTTCCGGCCGCCTCGTCGGCACCATCGGCGGTGTAGCGCTGACGGTCGCCTTCATCGCGTGCCTGAGCGCCTTTTTGCAATCCAGCGCGGCGGAGATGGCGGCACGGTCGGTCGCCCAAGTGCCCGTCGACTGGCAGGTCCAGGCTCTGCCGGGAGCAGATCATAGTGCAGTCGAGGCTGCGATCCGCTCAGCCGCGCCGGTTACCGGCTCGCAGCAGATCAACTATGCCGACGTACCAGGCTTTGAAGCGAGCACGGGAGGCACCGTGCAGACCACGGGTGGCGGAACGGCGCTTGGCATCGGACCGGGCTATTTCGACCAATTCCCGGCACAGGTTCGACGGCTGGTAGGATCGGCCGACGGCGTCCTCATAGCGCAGCAGACTGCCGCCAACCTGCATGTCACAGTGGGGGATCAGGTCATCATCCACCGCCGCCAAGCACCTGATGTCAGCGTGACGATCGCCGGCATCGTCGATTTGCCGAACGCCGATGCGATGTTTCAGGCGATCGGCGTCCCGGCTGGCGCCGCACCACAAGCCCCGCCGGACAACGTTCTGCTGTTGCCGATATCGCAGTGGCAGCAGGTGTTCGAGCAGCAAGACGCCAGGCGGCCCGATACCATTCGGACCGAGTTTCACGTCAAGCTCGATCATCATGATCTTCCCTCCGACCCAGTCGCTGGGAGCACCTGGGCATCTGAGCGCGGCCACAATTTCGAGGCTCGCGTCGCTGGAACCGCGCTGCTTGCAAACAACCTGGCGGCCCGATTGGAGGCGGTGCGCGAGGATGCCCTCTATGCGCGGCTGGTTTTCCTGTTCCTTGGCGCCCCCGGCGCTATCCTCGCCATCCTGCTGACCCTTGCCGTAGCCGGAGCGGGACGGGACAAACGTCGCCGCGATCAGGCGTTGCTGCGCTTGCGGGGGGCAACGGTCGATACGGTTCTTCGCTTGGCTGCCGCTGAAGCGGCAGTTGCGGGTGTCGGCGGTGCGATCCTCGGTATTCTCCTTGCTGCTCCTGCTGCACATTTCATTCTCGGGGTGGCGCTCTTGCGGGGCGCAGCTGTTCCTTTGCTCAGCGCTGTGGCGGTGGCCGGGATCGCGCTTTCGCTCGCAGCAATCCTGATCCCCGCCTGGCGCGACGCCCGCGGCTCGACCGTTGCGGACGCGCGGCGGCCAATCGGCAATGACCAGGCACCGCTTTGGGCCCGCTTCCATCTTGACCTTGGGCTGCTGGCGCTCGCTGCGGCGCTCTACTGGCGTTCGGCAGCGAGCGGATACCAAGTCGTTCTTGCGCCGGAAGGCGTGGCAGCGGCGGCGGTCGACTACTCCGCCTTCCTCGCCCCTTTGTTGCTCTGGACTGGCATGGCGCTATCGGCGATGCGACTGGTCGGGGCCGGGTTGCGGCAAGGTCGGCCGGTGATCGCCAGAGGCTTGCGACCCGTCTCCGGTCGTCTCGCGAATGTGGTGGCCGCAACATTGGGACGGCAAAGTCCGCGACTGAGTGCGGGCATCGGCCTGGCTGCGCTGGCCTTCGCCTTCGCCGCATCGACCGCGATTTTCAACGCAACCTATCAGGCTCAGACACGGATCGACGCGGAACTCACCAACGGGGCCGACATCACCGTCACGGGTACATCCGCCGTGCCTGCATCCCAGGCGCTCGAGCGCCTTTCCAAGCTGCCGGGTATAGTGGCTTCCGAGCCCATGCAACATCGATACGCTTACGTCGGAACCGACCTTCAGGATCTATACGGCATCGATCCGGTGCGCATCGGGACAGCCACGGCGATGTCCGATGCCTATTTCGCCAATGGCGACGCCAGGGCGACACTCACCGAGCTTACACAAACGCCCGACGGCGTGCTCGTATCGCAGGAAACCGTCAACGACTATCAGCTCAGTCGCGGCGACAGCATCAATCTTCGCCTGCAAAACGCGGCAGACCACCAATACCATGTCGTGCCCTTCCACATTGTGGGCGTGGTGCGCGAATTCCCGACTGCACCCAAGGATTCGTTTCTGGTTGCCAACGCCGCTTACGTTGCGCAGCAGACAGGTTCTGCCGAAAGCGAGATCGTTCTCATCCGGTCGAACGGCGATCCGGCCCGCATCGCGCGGGCCGCCCAACGCGCGGCTGCAGGTCTTCCGGGGCTCAAAGTCAGTCAGATCGGTGATGCGGTCGCCTTGATCGGATCGAGCCTCACCGCAGTTGATCTCGCCGGTTTGACGCGGCTTGAGCTGATCTTCGCGCTGGTCATGCTGGCCGCCTCGGGCGGGCTGGTGCTTGGGCTGGGCTTTGCCGACCGCGAGCGCTCCTTCGCAGTTCTTGTCGCGCTCGGAGCCAGACCAAGACAACTCGGCGCGTTCGTTTGGAGCGAAGCCGCACTGGTCATCGGTGGCGGCATGGTTCTGGGTCTCCTGGCTGGCGCCCTGGTTGCCTATGTACTCGTCAAGCTGCTGACTGGCGTGTTCGACCCGCCGCCCGATGTGCTTTCCGTGCCCTGGTTCTATATCGCTGCCCTTGTCATCACCGCCGCCGGCACCGCTTTGCTGGCCGCGACGGGCGAGACGATGCGTAGCCGTATACACGTCACAGAGAAGCTCAGAGGTGAATGAGAACGGGCGTTGTTTAGCAAGACCATGCTGCCGTTGTGAAAGTTTGCAGAGATGGGGCGGAAACCGTGAAAGGAGAACGAGAATGAAAACGCAAATGCTTATGGCCGCGATGCTGGTGCTGGCGCCGATCAGTGCAGCATTCGCTGCCCAGACATCCGGCACGATCACTGCGATCAGCAAGAATGCCGATACGATCACGCTGTCGAACGGCAAGACTTACGTCCTGCCCGAAGGGATCGAAGACACCAAACTCCGCGTCGGTGAGAAGGTCCAGTTAACTTATGCGGACAAGGGCGGCAAGGCGGTTGTCTCCCATCTGGTTTCGCAGAAATAAAGGTTGCGGCGGCCGGTGCCACTACCGGCCGCCGCATTCGCGCGCCATTGGCACACGGTTGATTGCTATCGGTTGCTACGCCGACATCCGCTCTAATTCTCAGCTAATTAAACCCGCGTACTCACAGCAGGCCGGCCAAACGCCGCTGGCAAAAGAGCGAACGTACCGCGCTGCCACAGCAGGCGCACCATTCAACCGGCGAGGGGCGACACTAACGTGACGCCTTCCTTGCAGTGCCAGTATTCAGGGAATCCACTGATGAGACAGATCTTTCTTGTCATCGCGCTCATTGCCGCTCCGGTGGCGGCCTTCACGAGTTTTGAACTCTACGCCAACAAGGCGCCCGCCAAAACGGCGGGTCTCGGCGATCTATCATCGTTCAAAACCATCGTCGCCGACGTTCAGAGCCTCGCCTCCAAGGGCGACCTCGGCGGCGCCGCAAAGCGTATCACCGACTATGAAACGGCCTGGGACCAGGCCGAGACCGCGATCCGTCCGCTAAACCCGAACGACTGGAACAACATTGACGCCGCCTCCGACGCGGCGCTGAAGGCGCTGCGTCAATCCGCTCCGTCCGCTGACAAAGTCAATAAAACGCTCACCGCTCTCATGGCGGTTCTCAACAACCCGTCGCAGCTTGCTCAATAGGCGGGCGGCGAACCGCGTCACCCCATGCCAGAATTACCCCGCGAGACTTTCAACGCTCGTTCAAGGAGACTCGTTATGTTTGCACCGGCTGCCAAAGCTGTCGTTTATAATCGTGTTCCCCGCGTCACGACCGATTTCTGGCTCATCAAACTGATGGCCGTTACCATGGGTGAAACGGCCGCCGACTATCTCAACGTGCAAATGGGTTTGGGGCTGACGGCAACATCGCTGATCATGTCCGCTATTCTGGCCGTCGCATTGGTATGGCAGTTTGCGCAGAAGAAATATGGTCCCGCCGCCTATTGGCTTTCCGTGGTGCTGATCAGCATCGTTGGTACGTTGATTACCGACAATCTGGTCGATAACTTCCGAGTGCCACTGATGGATACGACCATTGCATTCTCTATCGCCCTGGCGCTGACTTTCCTGCTGTGGTTCCAGACGGAGCGGACACTTTCAATCCACTCCATATTCACTGGGCGGCGCGAAGCTTTCTACTGGCTCGCTATCCTGTTCACCTTCGCGCTCGGCACGGCAGCGGGCGATCTGGTGGCTGAGAAATTCGCGCTGGGATATTTGGCTGCCGGTGTCCTGTTCGGCATGATCATCATCTCGCTCGCCATCGGCTACTTCTTCTTGGATCTCGATCCGATACTTGGTTTCTGGCTGGTCTACATTCTGACAAGGCCTCTGGGTGCTTCGTTCGGCGACCTGATGTCTCAGCCCGCACAATATGGCGGCCTCGGCCTCGGCACAATCGTAACGAGTGCGGTCTTCCTCGCCGCGATCGTTACGATCGTAGCGTTCATGAGCTTGCGGCATGAAGGGGAGGAATTCATTGAGGTCAGGGAGGATGGCGAACTGGTTGCGGCCAACGAAAACTAAGGCTTGGCTGCCGCCAAAAGGGACTGACGCGGCATTCGCAAGATCGCCTCATTGCCAAGGTCGGCGGCACGCCCTCTGACCCAAACATCCAATGGCCCCTACGCTGCGGCCTGAGCCGGCACCTACGTCCATGGGAAGGGATGGTTTTTATAACGATCGCCGCTTTCTGGGTTGTCTTGTCTTTAGATTGAAAGCTCGCTGAAAGCTTGGGGCCGTTACGCTCGAATGTGGATCTCGTAGAGGACGCCGTGAGGAGCGCGGCGGGCGACATCCAGTTTCAGGAGGAGACTTCCATGCATCCATCACGCGTTTTCATCTATTCTGCGGGCCTGGCCCTAGCCATGACAGCCAGTTCGCTTGGTGCCACGGCAGCCCAAGCTGCCGAGAAGATCTCCATCATGGTGGGCGGCTACGAAAAACAGATTTACCTGCCGGCAAAACTTGCGGAAGCGCTCGGCTACTTCAAAGACGAAGATCTCGACGTTGAGCTTCTTAACGAGCCGGCCGGGGTGGACGCGGAAAACGAGATGCTCTCCGGCGCCGTTCAGGGTGTGGTCGGCTTCTACGATCATTGCATCGACCTGCAGGGTAAGGGCAAATTCGTCGAATCCGTTGTGCAATTCAGCCAGGCGCCGGGCGAAGTCGAACTGGTGTCCAGCAAACATCAGGAAATCAAATCGCCCGCCGATTTCAAGGGTAAGAACCTTGGCGTCACCGGGCTTGGTTCGTCCACGAATTTCCTGACGCAGTATCTGGCGGTCAAGAATGGCTTAAAGCTCGGCGATTTCACCTCAGTTCCTGTCGGTGCCGGCCAAACCTTCATCGCCGCCATCCAGCAGGATGCCATTCAAGCCGGCATGACTACTGAGCCGACGATCTCCCGCATGCTCAAAACCGGCGAGGCAAAAGTTCTGATCGACATGCGGACGATGGCAGGAACCAAGGCCGTCCTTGGTGGCACTTATCCGGCCGCGTCTCTTTATATGGACGCCGCCTGGGTCGATGCACATAAGGAAGAGGTGCAGAAGCTTGCAAATGCTTTCGTTAAGACGCTGCATTTCATCAATACGCACTCCGCGTCCGAGATCGCGGACAAGATGCCGAGCGACTTTTACGTCGGCGACAAGGAGGGCTACGTGAAAGCCCTGGAAAATGGCAAAGCCATGTTTACGCCCGATGGTGTAATGCCGGAAGACGGACCGAAAACGGTTCTTGCCGTTCTCTCTGAATTTTCGAAAAACGTTCAGGGCAAGTCGATCGACTTGTCAAAGACCTACACGACTGAATTTGTCATGAATGCCAAGTAAGCCTGCATCGCGCCGCCTCCGGCGCTCGGAGGCGGCCTGACGTTTTAAGGCAGGAGGCTGCCGCCCTTTACGACGAACGCTTCTGCCGCACGTCATTCCCGTGACGCGGGACTATATCGGCCAGCATGAGACAGCGGCAGCGCAAAGTTCAAAAGCCGATCTGGAAGGAGCGGCTGAGCGTGATACCGATGACGTTCTGGTCGGCTGAGCCGAGCCTTGAGGTGATCGGGCTGTCGGCGGCATCGCCCACCAGGCGGTTATATTTGTCGTAGATCTGCACGCTCCAGGCCGGTGAGAACGTATAGGTGGCGGCCACCGTGAAACCGACGGATTTGAGACCGCCATTCGCGTCGAACGCCGCGACGCGACCACTCTTGGCAGCTTCCTCGGCGGAAACCGCGAAATTGTTGCGCATATAGGCGCCGTTTGCCAGAGACATGCGCGGACCGGCAGACAACAGCCAGCGATCGCCGACCGGCTGGAACCAATCGAGAGAGAGATCGGCAAGCAGACCGTCGCCGCCCCACAGCGCCTGACGTGTTTCCGCCCGCACACGCAGGCGATCCTCTATCGGCCAATATTGCGCAAAGACGCCGGCGTCCAAGTTCCACTGGACCGAATGCAAACCCTGCAGTTCGGAATCGTCGAATGCCGACCGCCCTCCTCTCAAGCCGACGACAGGGCCGATGTCGACACCGCCGATATCGAACAGCCCGTAGTCGATATTATCGTCCGGCGCGCCGTATTCAGGCGCTTCGCCGAACCGTCGAAAATCGAAAGACGGCATACCACTGAAGGAAAGGTGCTTGGATCCTTCATAGGAAGGACCGTATTCGACGGATCCGCCAAGGGTTATGATCCACTGGTTATCGGAGGATTTTGCTTCCTGGCTCAAGGCCGAATGGGACCCCAGGAATATCAGCGGCAACGATAGCGCCGCCGCCCGGAATAATGGCCTGTCCGATGAGACCATATGCGCCCTGCTCCGCGCCTCGAACGTCAGCAAATGATCCCCCTCTCCAAAGGCAATTTTCTCCTCTATGCCAATTGCCTCAGGGGCATGCGGGTTGATCCGGAGCGCCGCACTTCTTCTTTTTTGCGGCCGGCGGTCGCTTCGCCTGCTGCTCGACGATTGCCGGCTTGGGTTCGGGCTTGGGCTCAGCCTGGGGTTTGGGTTCGGCCTGTATCTTCGGTTCGACCTTTAGTTTGGGTTCGGCCGGTGGTTTTGGAACAGGTACCTGCGCGGGCGCTGCAACATGCGGCCCCCTCGGCAAGGATGGCGGCGCGGCGGCCTCTCGAGACGGCGACGCAACAACATGGCGCTGATTGCCGGGCTGCGGCTCGCGGTTGTTGGGAACGCCGGGTTTTGCTGGCGTATTGTCCATAATTGCCGGCGCCGCAGGCTTTGTCGGCAGCCTGTGAGCGTCGGGGTTCGGGGCTGCGGCACCTGCTTTCGGCTTCGCATTCGGTGCTGCCGTTGGTGCCGGAGTCTTGGCGACCTGGCTTTGACCTTTGACGGCAGGCGCATTGGCCTCGGGCAACTGCGGCTGGCCCTTTGAACCGGGAAGCGCATGCGCGTCGGGATTTGCGCCCTGAAGCGGCGGTTGCGCGACCGTCGTCGGTTTCTGCGCCGTGCTGGGCTCGGCCTTGAGCGGCTGCGTTTTTTCTGCCGGAGCCGCCGGCGGCTCATTTGCCAGCTTGCCGGCGGGCGGCAGCGGCTGGCCGTTGGCGCCGGGAAGCGCGTGAGTAGCAGGGGGCTGCGGCTGTTGCGCCTGTATCTTTGTCTGTGCCTGGGGCTGGACCGAAGGGACGGGCGCCGGCGCCAAACCGGCTGCAGCTGTCGGTTTCTCGGCTGCGGCCGGGACCTGCCTTTGCAAAACCGCAGCCTTTTTCTGTACCGAGGGCGGCAAGGCAACGTGGAGTGCTGCTGCGCCCGCGCCGGCGATGACGGCCGCGCCGGCGAGCTTTTCTCCCGTCGTCAATCCAGGCGCAGCCGGTGCGGCCTCGTTCTCGTTGACAACCGTATTGTTGACGACCGTATTGTGAATATTGTTGAAAATGATGTTGTTTTCGGGCGGCGCGATATCACGCGGGGGGTCCACCCATTCGGGGACCGGAACGAAGACCGGCGCCGGCAGCACGTAGAGATCGACCGATCGTCTGGGCGGCGCAAGCGTGACGAAATCCGGTGGCGGCGGTGCCAGGAAGACGACGGGCGGCGGCGGCGCATAACCGAAGTCGGCGTCATCGAAATACAGGACGGGCCGATCGACATAGACGATTTCCGGCGGCGGCGGCGGCGGCACGTCATACTCGATCACCGAAAATGACGGGGGCGGCTCGAGCGCTGCCTCGAAATGTTCCAGACGACGGCGGGCATCCCAGACATGGGGACCACGCGGATAACGTCTCAGATAGGACCAATAGGCCTCCGGCGTATCCGCATTCCAGCTTTCGCGCCAGGTGATCGCTTCGCGGCGCGCTGCAATGATCGCACGCACCCGCCTTGCCATGGAATCGTTCGGATAGGCTGCCAGGAAATCCTCGTAACCGCGCATCGTGTCGCGATCGAGCGCCGCGAAATAGGCATCCCGCTCGTCGAAATCGCCGATCGGCTTCGTCCGGATCGCAGCATTGTCGTAGCTGGACACCTGGGCGGCAGGCGGATTGGGACCGCGATCGAAAAAGGTGAAGGCGCTCTTGAATTTGGAAGCATTCCAGGAAATCTGCGCGCCCTTGGTCAGATCGCTGACCCGCAACCGCGTCCGGTCAAATACATCATCGAGCGGCAGCCCGCCGATGCGGATCATTTCCGCCAGGGCATGGGCATAGGAACCATAGGGGCCGGCTTCCTGCGCGGCGACAGTCCCCGGCGCCGCATTGAAAGCGATCAGCTGATTGGCGTCCGGGTCGACGAGCGCCAGACCGCCGGCCAGCGGCTGATTGGACTGCACGAATGGATTGGCTCTTGCCGCATCGAGCACGACGATGCTGCCGCCATTGTTGATGCCGGCCAGCGATCTGGTGAAATCGGTTATGCGCAGCGCTTCGACCGGCACATCCGTGGCATTGGCGATCTGGGCGTCGACCGGCACGAAATAGTTATCGCCCTGATATTGCACACCATAGCCCGCCAGATAAACGAAGACGACGGTATCGGGTCCCGATGCATTCGCTTTCGTCAGAAAGTCCCGCATCGCGTCGCGCAATCCGTTCTGGTCGAGGTCGCGCGCGCCGATCACATCGAAGCCGGCCGCCTGCAGCGTTTGCGCAATCAGCCCGGCATCGTTGGCCGGCGTCGGCAAGGCGCCTGCCTTGTAGGCGGCGTTGCCCACGACCAACGCTATTCTCCTTTCGGGGGAAGCTTGCGCCTCGACCGGATTGACAGAAGCGATACCGGCCAGAACCAGCACAACGGCAAAGAATATCCAGATCGCCTTTCTGGACGACGGTCCTATTGTCCGCAGAGGAGAAGGCATACAGGTTTCTTCCAATCGACATGTGATGCAGTTCACTGTGAGCCCCGCAAAGTCGGAGCCAGCGGCATGAGCTTTCGCCAGAGACGGCTGGCGAGCTTTGCATTGCTTTTTAGCAATCGTTTATGAGCGCTGGATTAGGCGTAACTGAAGCGAAACTGAAGACGGCTCCTGCCCTCCGCAAAGCCGGCCGCCGAGATTCTAGCGGAAGGCCACGAGACTCCGGCCGATTGTTATTGACCGGGCCGGCTCGGCCTTTTTATCACGCCGATCGTATCCGCTTGATGATGCTGAAATGGCAGCGATGCAAGCCAGAAGCACGGATAGAAAAAGCACGATCCCAAGCGGTGGAGGAAGATCCCCAACACGGTCGTTCTTGCGCTCGTAACACTCTATGTATTGCGCGCGGTGGCTGTGATTCTCAGCTCCGAAGATGTCGGCGCCGCGCTGTTTGCTTCGAGCGGAATTGGCAGCGACGTCGGGGTCGGCCTGCTGATGTTCTTGCTTAGGGCGGTGCTCTGGGCACTCCGGCTGTTCGGCGCAGGAGATGCCAAGCTTTTCCTGCCGATCGGCCTTTTTGTCGGATGGCACGGAATGCTGCCGTTTTCGTTTTTCCTCCTTGTCCTCGGCATTCTGACGCTCCTGGCTCTGCGGCTGCCGGTGCCGTTGCCCGTCGCACATCTCGCTTTTTTCATGCGCATCGCGGAAATCCGGGCGAGCCGGAAGGTGCCTTATGGCGTCGTCATGGTTTTCGCCGTGCTCCTGACCCTGGCTTTGCCCATGATCCGACAGCAGCTGCGGTGACCGGCATCGACCATCGTCGTACGCGCAGCGCGCTGCATCGGATCGGTCGTCAAAGTTTGAGTTGACCGTTTTCGATGGCGAGGCGACACTCGCCTGCAGCGAGGCAGGAGGAAAGACGATGGACGACCAAGACCGCTGGCGCCAGATGGCAAGCGCTCCGAAAGACGGCAGCCGGATCCTGGTGACGATCCGCGCGTCCGAACAGGGCCCGGCGGAAGTCGACCTCGCCTATTGGTCGCATGGCGATCAGTTCGGCGCAGAAGGCTGGCGCGCCTCCGATTCCTCGCCCGGCCACATCATCGAATATGCCGAGCCGGAGCTGAAGTGCTGGATGCCGATGCCCTCCGCCAATCGCACCTCGATGCCCTCCCCCTGGGAAGGCGACGACGCCCAGCAGCTCGACGGCTCGGGGATTTGAGGGCCGACGCCCGAGCGGCCCAGTATCTAAGCAATGAGTGCGGCCGGCAACGATTACTTCATCAGTTCCCTTAGCAATGGCACATCGGACTTGGTCGAGAGCGAAGAACAGGCTCTCGCCGAGCTTTGCTCCCGCATCCGAGGAAATTCTCAGTTGCAGGTCATTCGTGCACCATTTTAAAAATTCGATCCGATTCTCCTTCAACGGACCATGGCCTCGCCACGCCACCAAGGCTTTCACCAACGGCAATGCCGGCTTGGATCGCGTCCTCGTGGAAGCCGGAGCCGAAGTAGGAGCCGCAGAACCAGGTATTGGCATGGCCCTGCAACGACCAGAGCTGTTTTTGCGCTGAGAGCGTCGTCGCGTTGAAAAGAGGATGCTTATAAAGGCCTCGCCAGAAGACCTTGTCTTCGGCCGGCGCGTGCAACGGGCTCAGCGTCACGAAGTATGGGCGGGGATCAGCTATGCCCTGCAGGCGGTTCATCCAGTAGGTAACGCAGGGTTTGCGCGCAACAGCGCCATCGCTTCCAGAACTGGCCAGATAGTTCCAGCTCGCCCAAACACGCCTGCGGCGTGGCATCAGGCTCTCGTCCCCGTGCAGCACCGTCTCGTTCTCGCCATAGGTGAAAGCGCTCAACAGCTCAATCTCTCGCCCCGACCGATCCGCAAGCATAGCGAGCGCCTCATCGGCATGAGTACCGATCACGACATGGTCGAACCACTCAGGCTCGGACCCCGGCACGGAAATCTCCACCGCGCCATTTAGGCGACGGATTGCCGTTACCGGTGCCTTCGTTCGGATGCGGTCGCGGAAGGGCGCAGTCAGCCGCTCGACATAGGCGCGGCTACCGCCGTCGACCGTGCGCCAGACCGGACGCCGCACGAATTTCAGGAGACCATGATTCTCGCAAAAGCGTACGAAGGATAGCGCCGGATAATTCCCAATCTCCAGCGCCGGTGTGGACCAAATTGCAGCCGCCATCGGATAGAGATGATCTTCTCGAAACGCTCGGCCGAAGCCTGCGCCATCAAGATAATCGTTGAGGCTTGCGGACGGATCGAGATTTCGAACTCCACTCGGCGCCTGCCGATAGAAGCGCACGAGGTCTCGCAGCATCGACCAGAAGCGAGGGCTTGCAAGGTTGCTTCGCTGGGCAAAAAGACCGGCCAGATTGGTTCCCGCATATTCGAGTTGTCCCGCGTTCATCGAGACAGCAAAGGACATGTCCGAGGCCTTCGTAGAGACTTCGAGATGTGCAAACAGCGCCGTAAGGTTGGGATAGGTCGCTTCGTTGTAGACGATAAAGCCGGTGTCAACTGGAGTTCCACCCGCAACGACGGTGTGAGAATGGCCGCCGATGCGGTTCTGCGCCTCAAAAACTACAACCTCATGGCGTTGCGACAAAAGCCAAGCAGCAGAAAGACCGGCAATCCCCGTACCGACGACCGCGATCTTCAGGGGCCGGTCCGATTGAGGAAAATGGCGCATCACGATCCTTCTGCGGCGGTAAGACTCATAATAAACATTCAAAGACCTTTACGAGGGCAGGCTTCTGGCGGATCACCGCGCAAGACCTATTTCGGTCCGTGTGATCCGCTTCGGACAACACCGCGTAGAAAGACGCATGAATGAAGTTTCGAGCCGTGTTGAGATCGATCGTCAGCAAGGTGTGCCGACCGGCCGGCGGCTCGCCATGGTGAATTCACTGGAAGCACAACAGGCGCCCTCTCCCGATCAGCTTGTCGGAATGATGGTGCAGATCGCTCGAGAGCGGGATCGGCAGGCGTTCGCACTGCTGTTTCGTTATTTCGGACCGCGTCTTAAATCCTTCTTCCTGCGCTGGACGATCTCCTCCGGTGTGGCGGAAGATCTGGTGCAGGAGACGATGCTGAACGTCTGGCGCAAGGCCTCCTATTTTGATCCTGAGCGGGCGGGTGTCGCGACATGGATTTTCACGGTCGCGCGCAACATCCGCATTGACCACCTGCGCCGGCAGCGTGATCCGGCGACTCTGCCGCCCGATGCCGAAACCGTACCGGAGACGGTCGAGGACGGACTACTTGAGTCCGAGCGGGACGCGCAGGTGCGCCATGCGCTGACCGCACTCTCGCCGGAGCAACAGACGATTATCCGGCTCTCCTACTTCAGTGAGAAATCGCAGACCGAAATCGCCGATGAACTGGGCATCCCGCTCGGCACCGTGAAATCTAGGACACGCCTGGCAATCAACCGCCTGCGCGCGCTGCTGGAAGACCAACCATGATGACAACACATCACGCAACCGACGAGACCTTGATGCGATTTGCAGCTGGCACTCTTGCCGCAGCGCCGGCCATCGTCGTCGAGGCGCACCTGGCTAGCTGCCCGGCCTGCTGCGCCCGCGTCGGCGAATATGAAGCGCTTGGCGGCGCCCTTCTCGAGGAGATTGAACCCACGCCTCTTTCGGCAACGGCGCTGAACAACCTGCTGTCGATACTCGATGACGAAAATGACGCGGCACCCCTCGAGCCCGCACCGCCCGCATGGCTGGAGATCGAGGGCGTCCGCCTGCCGGAAGCCTTGCGGGGCTGTGACATCGGCCGCTGGCGCTGGATCGGTCCAGGCATGAAGATGAGCCGGATTGGCGTACCAAAGGATCCGGATGCCAACCTCATTCTGCTCAAGGTCGGCCCCGGTCGGGCTCTTCCCGATCACGGTCATGTGGGCACGGAGTTCACCTATATCGTGTCTGGCTCGTTCTCCGACCGATTCGGTACGTTCCGACCGGGTGATCTGGCGGAAATGGACGAGGACGTTGAACACCAGCCTGTTGTCGACAAGAATGGTGAGTGTATCTGCCTCGCAGCCATGGAGGGCAAGATGCGTTTCAAGAGCGTTATCGGCCGCATGCTCCAGCCGCTCTTTGGTATGTGAGCGATGACACCGGCGACGCTTTTCATGCTCCTGGCAGCCGCTCTTTCACTCGCCATGGCCGGTGTGTCGCTTGCCGTCTTCAAGGGCGCGACATCTGGCTGGATAGACGCGATCTGGTCGTTGCTTGTTGGCGCTGCCGGCATTTTCGCGTCGCTCATCCCCGTCGATGGCTGGGAGGCAGACTGGCGGCGTCAACTGCTGGTCGGTGCCATCGCGGGGCTCTGGTCCTGCAGGCTCGGCATTCACATCCTGCGGCGCACGGTGCAGGGCGCAGAGGATCCACGCTACGCCAAACTGCGTGAGGAATGGGGCGAAAGCTGGCGGTCACGCCTGTTCCTCTTCCTGCAGATACAGGCAGCCGCCGCGCTTCTTCTTGCCGCCGCGATTTTCCTGGCCGCACGCAACCCCACAATCGGCGTTCGATGGAGCGATGTCGTCGGTGTTGCGATTCTTGTCATAGCTGTGATTGGCGAAGGCGCTGCCGATGCGCAGTTGGCACGGTTCCGCAGCCAATTCGCAAACAGAAAAAAGGTATGTGACGAAGGCCTGTGGAGTCTTTCGCGCCATCCCAACTACTTCTTTCAATGGCTCGGATGGACCGGCTACGCGATCATCGCGATCGGGCCGGCAGGCGCCTGGAGCTGGGGCTGGCTGGCACTCGCCGGTCCAGTGTTCATGTACTGGCTGCTCGTGCATGTGTCGGGAATTCCACCGCTTGAAGCGCATATGATGCGCTCGCGGGGCACCGCCTTTGCTTCCTATGCCAATCGCGTCAATGCCTTCTGGCCCGGCCCGCAAAACAGGGAAAAGCCGACATGAATCTATCGGTTACCGCCATTACGGCCGCCGAACGGCTGCCACTTCCCGATTATGCCCTGCGCTTCGGCATCAGCCGGCTGGTCGGCCGCACGCGCCGGCTGCTGGTGGACGGAAGCGGCCCGACGGATCGTGAGTTTGCGCGATCGATGGACAAATGGCCAATCGCCGTTCACACCGATGCAGCCAACGAGCAGCATTACGAGCTGCCGGCGGCGTTTTTTGCGCTGACGCTCGGTCCGCGCCGCAAATATTCCTCCTGCCTATATGCCTCATCCGGCACCACGCTGGCCGAAGCCGAGGTTGCGGCCCTGGAGGAAACCTGCACCCATGCAGACCTTGCGGACGGCCAGGACATTCTGGAACTCGGTTGTGGCTGGGGCTCCCTTTGCCTGTTCATGGCCGAGCGTTACCCTGCTGCGCGCATCGTCTCCGTGTCGAATTCGTCGTCCCAACGCGCTTATCTGGAGGCCGAAACCAGACGGCGCGGCCTCCGGAACGTGACGATCATCACCGCCGACATGAACGCCTTTGCTCCCGAGGGGACTTTCGACCGGATCGTTTCGGTCGAAATGTTCGAGCATATGTCCAATTGGCAGGCGTTGCTCCAGCGGGCACGCTGCTGGATCCGCCCGGATGGTCGGCTCTTCATGCATGTCTTCTCCCATCACAAGTCCGCCTATCGCTTCGACCACGCCGACAAGGCGGATTGGATCGCTCGGCATTTCTTCACCGGCGGCGTGATGCCGAGCCACGGTCTGGTGCGGGAGTTCGGCGACAGCTTCATCGTCGAAAAGGACTGGCGTTGGAGCGGCAAGCATTACGAACGAACGGCGCTCGACTGGCTCGATAACTTCGACCGGAATCGGGATGCGATCCGCCCCATTTTCACGGCCACCTACGGGCGGGATGCGGCTCTTTGGATGCGGCGCTGGCGGCTGTTCTTTCTTGCCACGGCAGGGCTCTTCGGACACGCCGATGGCAGGGATTGGGGTGTCAGCCACTATCGGCTGCGCCCTGCCGGACCAGGAGATTGACCTCTTTGCGCGACACCCTTGTTGCAGGCGTACGGGCCTATGCTCGCAATGACGACTCGCGTGTGGGCGCAGCGAATGTCATCGCTCTGCTGGTCGCCTCCAACCAGCCATTCTATCCGCTTTATCTTTTCTCGCTGGTCAGCGCCGACATCAAACCCGCCTTGTTCACTTTCCTTTCAACGCCGCTCTTCCTTGCCGTGCCTGCTGTTGCGCGCTGGAACGGCCTCGCCGGGCGGGCGCTCTTGCCGATGGCGGGGATCGGCAACACGGTGCTCTCCGCCTGGCTGTTCGGCACGGCCTCGGCAGTCGAAATATTCCTTATTCCCTGCGGGGTGATCGCCCTCTTGCTGTTTCGCCCGGGCGAACGCGTTGTCGGGCTCGCTCTCACCGCCCTGGCTGTCGCCGCCTTCCTGGTGCTCCACGATGCCTACAGCCTGCCGCTGGCGAGGTACAGCGCAACCGAATATGCCGCGCTGGCGCGGCTTAACCTCATCAGCGCCAGCACGCTGACCGCTTTTGTCGCCATCCTGTTCTCGAACATCCTTGCGGAAGCCGAACGATCATCAGACGCGACTGGCGACCATAAAACCGGCTGACGCGCCGAGGGCTGTCACAAAGGCCCCCCACGGAATGTCGGCGAGCGTGATGGCAAGCGGCCAGTCTTTCAAGGTCGCCTGGTTGGTCAGGTCGTATGTCGTATAGGCGACAAGGCCGAGCACCGCGCCATTCAGTGCCGCCTTGGCAAGACCACCGCTTTCAAGAGCCGGCAGAACGGCGAAGAACACGATACCGGCGACATAGATGAGGTAGAAGCAAATTGCCGGCGCCACCAGAAACTGTGGCTCGAGCTTGTCGCCCAGAAGCGGTCTGTAGAGCAGATCGGCCATCGTCGTCAGCCAGATGGCATCGACAATCAGGAAGGCGATGCCGGTCGCCAGATAGGCTGTGATGACAGTTTTCATATCGGTGCCTTCCACGATGCTCTCGACATTCTCTACGACGGCACCGTCTCGCCGGATCATTTCAGTGAACCAATTGGCCGGCCTGTGCGTATTGCAGAAAAGCAAGGAGGACGGACCGATGAGGATAGCGGTTCTGATTGCATGTACAGCCGCGATATCGAACGCCGCCGCGTCTCAGCCGCAGCAAGCGGTCGATCCGAGCGGGATCTGGCTGCGTGACGACGGAAACGCACGGGTGCGCATCGCGCCCTGCGGCACCAACATCTGCGCGACCAATCTGTGGATCGGCGATACCAGCAAGGGCGAAGAAGCCGGCGATCGCCTGGTCATGTCACTTCAGCCGAAATCGCCAGACACACTGGCAGGCACTGCTTATGACGCAAAACGCGACCGTACCTATTCGATCACCGTTCAGGTCCTGGAAAAATCACTTGTCACCCGTGGCTGCATTCTGGGTGGCCTTTTGTGCAAGAACGTCCATTGGCAGCCTGCCCAATAAGGGTCTCGGCAAGGGGTAAGACATGAGGGCAGATCGTATCACCACCATGGCCAGCAACGGCCCCCCGCCCGCGGCACCTGGCACACTCTACTGCGGCAGGGTCATGCACCAGCGGCTCCAGCCCTTCGGCCACCGCTTCAACTACAGCGTCTTCTCGTTGCTGGTTGATATCGACGGCCTGGACGCACTTGCGGAACTCTCCCGTCTACTCTCGGTCAACCGCCCCGGAATCCTTTCCTTCCATGAGTGCGATCATGTTGAAGAGAGCGGCGAGACGCTGCGCCAGTTCGCCGACCGGCTGCTATCGCTTGCCGGGCTCGAGGGGCCGGCCGCGCGCATTCTCCTGCTCGCCTTCCCGCGGATGTTCGGCTATGCCTTCAATCCGCTCTCGACCTACTTCGCCTATGACAGGGAAGACCGGCTGATTGCGATAATCTATGCCGTGCGCAATACCTTCGGCGAACGGCACAGCTACGTGGCACCGGTCCTTCCGGGGGAGGAAAGTCCCGCCGGAATCCGCCAGATGCGGACGAAGATATTTCACGTTTCGCCCTTCATGGACATGGGGCTGCGCTACCATTTCCGGATCCTGCCGCCTGGCAAGACCGTGCGCCTGCGCATTCATGAGACCGCCGGCAAGGAACCAATGCTTGCCGCCACCTTGAACGCGGATGCCGCACCACTGACCGACGCCAACCTCGCGCGCTACCTGCTACGTTTCCCCTTCATGACGCTCAAGGTGTTGGCCGGCATCCACTGGGAGGCGCTCAAGCTCTGGCTGAAGGGCGCGCGCTTCCGCACCAGCCCACCCCCGCCCGAAACAGCAAGCTACCGTGCCGCCGCCTGACCTCATTGAGCGGGCAGAGTTCCAGGCACCCAGGCTCGCGCACTGTGACAACCATTGAATTTTTTCGGGAAGATACAATGGCAGCCCTGACGGGAATGTTTGGCGGCATGCTGCCGACAAAAACATCATCGAGGGACAGGCAGCGCGCGCAGGTCTTCCATTGGCGCATTCCGAATATTTCGGCATGGATTATGCGCGCACGCTTCTCGAATGGCGAAGGCGATTTCTCGCTGCCCGGCCCAACATCAAGGCAATGGGCTACTCCGACCAGTTTTTCCGTCTATGGGACTATTACCCGTGTTACTGCGCGGCAGGCTTCAAGGCAAAAACCATTGTCTAAAACCGCAATTCGCTGAATTGCCCCGAAATATATACGGCATCATTGAACAGTGCCTTCGCAGAGATCCGGCAACTAGGCCGACGGCTGATGAGCAGGTTAAACTCTGTAAAGAGCTTTGCTATTCAGTCAAAGAGCGACGGATAGGCGTTGCTGGCATATGCCTTACCCTACAAACGGCTTTATCGGCTCACCCGGGAAACAGGATGTATTCTTCCACAACGACTCCGTCCCAGTCGGCCGCGTTTGGTGATCGCGTTTGAATCACTACATTTTCCGGGGTACCTAGAGAGCGCGCATTTCCGGTTATTCCTTTGAAGGCAATCAGACCGTCAAGGCGAGCCAGAAGCGTAAATATGCTTTTCTGACTTGTCTCAAACGGAAAGGTTGAGCGTCCCGCGCTGAAATGGTTTTACACCCGTAGGATCGTCAGCCAAATGGGTATTTGCAAGCATAATGGAGTTTTTGTTGTGAACAGCTGGCAAAATCGTACGAAGAATAACACAAATCTTTGAACTCAAGCTGGCTTTTGGTCATACTACCTAAGCGCTAAGTTGTGCTGGGGGGAAGGTGGAAGCAGGGCAGAAAAAAGATCATACAGCGGGTCCACAGGCATCAGGCTACATCCTGCAGCTCGAGCGAGCCCTGTACCATCTCAGTCGTGCCAACCATGACGTAACGGTGGCGGTTGAATATTACGACGATATTACTCAAATCAAAGCCGGCGTTCCGATCGTCCAAGAGCAAGATAAAAACAGCGTCCGCGTGGATGCAGATTTGCTCGGCGATCGAAGTAAAGCCATTTGGCGAACGCTTCAAATATGGTTGCAACAACATCGATCTACAGGAACGTTCTGCGAACGGTATCTAATTGTTACGAACACGCCTGTGACTGCGGGTGTCGCATTAATGCTCAAGACAATGCGAGACTCCGCTGGCTCCTCGGTAGAGAGCATTGTCGTGGCCTTGCGAACTATAGGAAAGCAGCGATCTAAGGCTAAGATTGTCGAAACGATGAGGGATGTGTTGTCGGCGGACGACAAAATCCTTGGCCAACTCATTAGTCGCATTGAGGTGGTTGACGGCTTTGTGCTTTCACTTGCGCACGACGAGATCGCGAATGGCTTCGCACTTCACCCAGGTCTGGAGCAGCAGCAGGTTCTCGATTTCCTGTTGGGGTGGCTGACTCGAGTTCTTAAAGAGTCATGGGATGCCAGTCTCCCTGGCATGATTTCGCGACAGGCATGCATTCGACAATGTCGAGAAATCGAAACCTCACTGGCACGACAAAGGTTTCTGCCCCGAGCCGCCCGAGACGTAGAGATCGCAGCAAGCGACCGTGACCGAGCTCTAGCTCGGCCATTCGCAGAACATCTGCGCCGGATTGAAGCGGACGACGACGATCTCCTGCAAGCTGTGGAACACTTCATACAGTTCAATGTCGAAAAGCATAGACTTAGCGCAGATGGAGACGTTGCCGATCGCGAATGGCAGGATCGAGGTGGTCGCTTAATTGCCCGCTGGCGCAACATAATGCGAAATGAAAAACGTGTGCATCGGGATCGTCAGCCAGCGGAAGTGGGGCAACGAGTGCTTTCCGAAACAACATACTTTCACTGCGAGCCACTCGGCGGCCAACACTGCAGCGAATTGTATATGACCTCTGGCCACTACCACCGACTTGCCGATGACGATGAGGTTTGGTGGCATCCAAACTTTCGGACCGCCGGAGAAAAATAATGCGCGCTAATCACGAAGAGCTGGTACTTCGAAACCCTATGCTCGGGGCCTGCATATTTTGGCAGTTTGCAAAAACCTTCGCCGAATACGGCGAGGATGACGCTCCGACGCTTCCCCTTTTCTTTGTCGTGTCCGCAATGGTGTTCCACAAGCCCACCGTTGATAAAGCTTATCGGATGAACTTCGAGAGCGGTATTCTCAAGGCTGTGTCGGAGAAGCCGGATATAATTGCAGGCTTACAGTCCCGGATGGAGGATTTCTCCGGATCGACCTTACTTGCACTGCAAGTTGCGAATAGCGCTGACCTCTTGTCTCGCGAGACGCTTAAGTGACTTCCCGCCTTCAGGGCAAATGTAGGCGAGTTGCCTAAGTCGCTTCGGAAGTCCGAAAGCCCTGTAACCGAGATGCTCGCCGCTTCCAAACGGCTAGGAGCCTGGTTTGCTACAGAGTCACTCCTAACCATCCAGCGCCACCTTATGATCGAGTTTTGAGATGAAGCTGTTTATCAAGCAGGTAATCATTTGGCCGATGGACCCAAAGCATGAGCCGCGCGTCGTGACGTTTGATACTGAGAAAATCAGTGTTGTGAGCGGGTGGAGCTCCACTGGTAAGTCTTCGATAATATCGATTATTGATTACGTTCTTGGTGGTAAACATTGCACGATCCCGGTCGGAGAAATCAGAGATCACGCGTCATGGTACGGTCTGCTCATCGAAACGAATGCCGGCCTCATGAGGATTGCTCGTAAGAAACCGGATGGGCGGCAAGTCGACAACTCTTACTGGATCCAAGAAGGGCCGGAAGCTGAAAGTCCCCTCCCCATTCTGCCAGTAGCAACAACGAACGCGGATCGCTTTCGCGCGATGATGGACGCGCTCTCTGGTCTGTCTGACCTCCGACTTGATCCTGAACAGTCTCGCGGCTTCAACGAGCGCGCTTCATTCAGGGACATGGCGGCATTCAATTTTCTTCCACAACACATCGTAGCTAACCCGTACACGTTGTTCTTTAAAGCGGACTCCAGTGAACACCGCGAGAAGCTTCGAAACGTCCTTCCCTTAGCTTTAGGGGTTGTCACCAACGCCGATATCGAACGGTTCCATCGAATGCAAATGTTGCGGGAGGAACTGCGCAAGCAGGAGGCGGACCTGCGTACTCGTCGTACCGGTATCGAAAACTGGCGGGCCAACGCAACCGGAGCATTCTTCCGCGCGCAAGAGCTAAGCCTTTTGCCAGCCGGGGACCCGCCGGCCGATTTGAGAGAGATCGTCGAAATACTTAAAAGGGTGGTGGGCAATGCTGGCGCTATCGTCCCTGCATCCGGCCGTGTTTCTGCATCCGTCGAGAGGTTGGAAGAAATTCGGAGCCAAGAAAAGGCGCTCGATGCAACAATCTCATCCCAACGTCGCCGGCTTCGTCGACTAAAGAGCTTGAGGCGATCGGTTTCTGACTACACTGCCGTTCTGGAGGACCAACAGGCTCGGGTGAAGGGGGCCGGTTGGTTCCTCGAACACGTCTCCTCAAGCGAGTGTGTTTTATGTGGTTCTCAGACGCATGAAGCTCGCACCCATCTCCAACAATTGGCCGTGCCGATAAGGGAACTTACCGAGCTGTCGGCTGGGACGGCGTCCACGACCCCAATGGTCGATAGCGAAATAATCGGAATCCAAAAAAGCCTGCTCGCCGATGAGCGAAGCATGCTTCAGCTTCGAAGAACCCGCGAAGCTTTCGAAGCCACCCTTGAGGCCGAACAAGGACACGCACAAAGCCTTGAGGGAGTGTACCGGTTTCTTGGCAACACCGAACAAGCTTTGAAAATCTTGGGTGACGTTGAAGGTGAAGAGGGGCTAGTAAAGAAGATTGCGGATCTAGAAAAAGAACTCGAGGATCTCCGGAAGCAATCGGACGAGAAGTCGCGAAGGGAGAAAGAGGCCTCTGTTCGAGCTGCGATCTCGGATTACATTGTTCGTTTCGTCAGGGCGTTGGCCGTAACCGGGGCAACCGGCACGCCGCTTCTCGATGAGAAAGAACTCAACGTAAAGTTCGTACGAGATGGAGCCAACCGGCCTGATTTTTTATGGGAGATCGGAAGCGGTGAGAATTGGATGGCTTACCACTTAGCAGCCCTGCTTGGCCTCCACGGTATCTTCTTGAGACGAAAAGGTGACAACCCAGTCCCTACTTTCTTGATTATCGATCAACCGAGCCAAGTGTACTTCCCAAGTGACACCTTTGAACAGGTCGTGGAAGGGAGACCGGATGTTAGCGCTGCTTCCCAGCGCCGCCCCCGCCGCCACCTCGATGATCTTGAAAGTACGCGGCGTATCTTCAGCGCGCTTGCACGAGCGCAACAAAGCTTCAAGGGTCGACTGCAGATTATAGTTTTGGACCACGCCGACGAAAAGGCTTGGGGGCAACATCACAATGTCTTTGAAGCAGGAAACTGGCGGGGTGATGAAGATTTCCTAATACCGATTGCGTGGTTGACCTAGTCCAATCGTCTCATCTCGCCACTTGCAAAGCGCCACCCCCAAAAAGCCCCCGCAGTCTTTGCCACACCGTGGGCCTCCTCGATGCCCAACCCGTAAGAAAAGACGTCCAGCCGGGCTTCCAAAATTCCTTCGGCAAGCGCACCGCACGGTATATTCCCTATTTGAGCAGGCCGACCATTCAAGCCGCTCATTGCTGAGAGTTGCTTTGAAGGGTAGTAGGCGATTGACCATTCCGAGGGAGAGCGATGGACGGCAAATTTGAAAGCTATGATGCCGAACAACGGGCCATGATCGATTGGTTGACCGGCCGGTCTCCCGATGCTCGCCATGCCATTGCAGAAGATCTGAACTTCGACTTCGCCGAAGATGTGTTCGAGTGGATCCTGACGCAGCCGGACTGCGATCTGGCAACGGCCGCAAGCTACTTTTGGCGCGCGGGGCCTTTAGAGCGCCTCGAACATCCCGACACCTTCGAAGAAGACAATTTGACGCTCAAGAGGCTGGTAGACCGCGTCAATGCGGGCTTTTACAGCCGGTCGGAAATTTACTATGGGGGCCAAGAGCTGTGGGAAGGCGAAGATGTGTGCAGCTGGACAGTTGCAGAAGCCGAAGGCCTGAGAGAGTTCGCCCGCGCCCATGGGGCCTCCAATCTTCCCTGGACTTTACCTGAGGCGCTGGTTCCGCCGTTCGGGCACCGCGCGGCTCGCATCTCAGATGAAGAAGATCCCCTCAAATCAGAAGAACTCCGAAAGCTCTTTGCCGGGCTCGGGACAGGTTCCGAACTAATTCCAGCAAGCCTGAAGGCAGATCAGCCTCCGAAAGGTATGCCGCAGCCGGCGCAGCAACTCACCGTCGGAAAAAGAATTGCGCGGTTGAGCAATTCGGCTTTCAGGCCGCTGTACCTTTATCTCGCATTCGTTGCGGCGGGATGGGGACTGATCTACGTCTTTGACGCTCCCAGGCTCGCTTATCCGGTGATGATCATATGTTGCTTGCGCTTCGGGCGCATGACGTTCGGGATGGTGCGCTCTGGAATGAACCGGAAGGCTGAGAACCGAGCAGCCCGTTAATTGCAAAGCGCCCCATCCCACACGCAAAAGCCCCGCGGTCGTTGCCACACCGCGGGGCTCTTTGACGCCTGATCCGGGAGAGGGGATCAGGCGGCCTTGATTTTGCTGGATGTGCGAGCCCATTCCGGCAGCCAGTTGCCGTGGGTGGCGAGCAGGTCGTCGACCAGCGACCAGATCTGGTCGAGGTCGAGTTCGGCGGCCGTGTGCGGGTCCATCATCGCGGCGTGGTAGATGTGCTCGCGATTTTCGGTCATCAGCGCCTGCACCGTCAGTTCCTGGACGTTGATGTTGGTGCGCATCAGCGCCGTCAGCTGCGGCGGCAGGTCGCCGATGAAGGTCGGTTGGATGCCGGAGGCGTCGACCAGGCAGGGCACTTCGGCGGCGCAATTTTCCGGCAGCGAGGTGATGCAGCCGTTGTTACGGACATTGCCGTAAATGACGGAGGGTTCGCCGGTCCAGACCGAATTGATGATCGACGAGGCGTATTCCTTCGACGGCGTGACCTCGATCTTGTCGGCGCTGCGATAGGCTTCGGCCTGGCCCTTCCAGCGCTCGATCTGCTCGATGCAGCGTTTCGGATATTCATCGAGCGGGATGCCGAATTTCTCGATCAGGTCCTCGCGGCCCTCCTTGATGAAATAGGGCGTGTATTCGGCGAAATGCTCCGAGCTTTCGGTGACGAAATAGCCGAGCCGCGTCAGCATCTCGTAGCGCACCTTGTTGGGGCAGCGCGGGTTCCAGCCGGGCTTCGGCGCCCTGCCCTCGCGGTAGCCGCGCACCAGATCCGGATAGAGGTTGCGGTAGGAACCGTCGGCCTGGCGATGCTCGAATTTGAGATAGAAGGCCATGTGGTTGATGCCGGCCGCACGGTAGCGGATTTCCTCGTAGGGAATGTCGAGGTCGTGCGCCAGTTCCATTGCCGTGCCCTGCACCGAGTGGCAGAGGCCGACCTGGCGAATGGTCGGGTATTTCTCCGCGATCGCCCAGGTGTTGATTGCCATCGGGTTGACATATTGCAGCATGATCGCCTCGGGGCAGACGGCGAGCATGTCCTCGCAGACCTTCCAGAGATGCGGCACGGTGCGAAGCCCGCGCATGATGCCGCCGACGCCGAGCGTATCGGCGATCGTCTGGCGCAGGCCGTATTTCTTCGGCACCTCGAAATCGGTGACCGTGCAGGGCTCGTAGCCGCCGATCTGGAAGGCGACGACGACGAAATCAGCGCCGGCAAGCGCCTTGCGCTGGTCGGAATAGGTTTCGGCCTTCGCCGCCACACCGAGCGTCGAGATCAGCTTGTTGACGACGATGGCGCTTTCTTCCAGCCGCTGCGGATTGAGATCCATCAGGGCGATCGTCGCCCCTGAGAGGGCCGGACGCTGCAAGACGTCGCCGATGATGTTCTTCATGAAGACGGTGGAGCCTGCTCCGATGAAGGTGATTTTGGGATTTCCTGCCATTATAGCCTCCGGCATTCGATAATCATGCTACCTCGAAAGCGGCCCTGACGAGCCGTTCGGTGTAGGCGGTCTTGGGATGGGTGAGAACTTCGTTGACGGGCCCCTCTTCGACGATCTTGCCATGCTGCATGACGATGACACGATGGCAAAGCGCCCGGACGACCTTGAGGTCGTGGGAGATGAAGAGGTAGCTCAAGCCCCGCTCGTCCTGCAGCTTGCGCAGGAGTTCGATGATCTGCGCCTGGACGGACAAGTCGAGCGCGGATGTCGGCTCGTCGAGTAGGATGAATTCCGGCTCCAGCGCGATGGCGCGGGCAATGGCGATGCGCTGGCGCTGGCCGCCGGAAAATTCATGCGGGAAGCGCGAGAGGATATTGCCGGGCATGCCGGCGGCAACAAGCGCCTCGCTCACCCGGTCCTGGCGCTCGGCCCTCGTGGCGCCGAGCCTGTTGACGACGAGGCCCTCCTCGATGATCTGGCCGACCGTCATGCGCGGGTTGAGCGATGAGAACGGGTCCTGGAACACCACCTGCATGCGGGCGCGCAAGGGCCGCATCTCGGCTCTGGAAAGCCCGTGGATCGGCTGATGGTCGAAATGGATCTCGCCGGCTTGGGGGCTGTTCAGCCGCAGGATCGCCTGGCCGAAAGTGGTCTTGCCGGAACCGGATTCGCCGACGATGCCGAGCGTCTCGTGACGGCGCAGCGTCAGGTCGAGGCTGTCGACGGCGACCAGTTCGCGCATCGCCGGCTTCAGGAAGGTGCCGTGGCGCAGCATGAAGGCGACGCGCACGCCCTTGGCATCGAGAATGACGTCCGATCCCTCCGGCAGCGGATTGGCTTGCCCGCGCGGTTCGGAGCCGAGCAGGTGCCTTGTATAGGCGTGCTGCGGATTGGCGAAGAGCGCTTCGGTGGTGTTGTGCTCGCGCACCTCGCCGTGCTGCATCACGTAGACGTAGTCGGAGAACTGCCGCACCACCGTCAGGTCGTGGGTAATGAGGATGACGGCCATCCCCATTTCCTTCTGCAGGTTGCGGATCAGGTTGAGGATCTGCGCCTGCACGGTGACGTCGAGCGCCGTCGTCGGCTCGTCGGCGATCAGCACGTCGGGATCGTTGGCAAGCGCCATGGCGATCATCACGCGCTGGCGCTGGCCGCCGGAAAGCTGATGCGGATATTGCTTCAGCCGCGCGGCGGGATCGGGGATCTGCACATGTTCGAGCAGTTCCAGCGCCCGCTTTTCCGCATCGCGTTTGCTGATCCGGCGATGCACGCGGATCGCCTCGACGATCTGGCTGCCGATCGTATAGATCGGGTTCAGCGAGCTCATCGGCTCCTGGAAGATCATCGAGATGCGGTCGCCGCGCAGCTTGCGGCGCGCCCGCTCGGAGAATTTCAGGATGTTGCTGCCGTCGTAGGAAACGGTCGATTTGTCGGAGACGACGGCGCGCTTCGACAAGAGCCCCATCACCGTTCGCGCCGTTACCGATTTGCCGGAGCCGGATTCGCCGACGATCGCGATCGTTTCGCCGCGATAGAGCTGGAAGGAGACATCCTTGACGGCTTCGACCATGCCGTTCTCGACCTTGAAATTCACCGCGACGTTGCGGGCGTCGATCACAGGCGTGTCCGAGCGGCCGTCGTGGTCGTGACGGACGGGCGGGGCGAAGGAGTTGACCAGTGCAAGAGCCATATCGATCACCTCAATAAGGATCGACTGCATCGCGCAGTCCATCGCCCAGCGCATTGAAGGCGAAGACGGTGACGAGCACGAAGCCGACGGGGGAAAGAATCCAGGGATAGGAGCCGATGACCGAATAGGTCGCGGTATCCTGCAGCATCAGCCCCCAGGAAATCAGCGGCGGCTTGACGGCAAAGCCGAGGAAGCCGAGGAAGGATTCCAAGAGCACGACGCTCGGTATGGCGAGCGTCACCGCGACGATGACGTGGCTCATCACATTCGGGAAGATATGCTGCAGGATGATGCGGGTGTCGGTGGCGCCGACCGCCATCGCCGCCCTCACATAATCGATGCGGGCGAGCGCCAGGGTCTTGCCGCGCACCTCGCGCGACATCTGCGCCCAACCGAGCGCCGACATCACGCCGATGACGAAAGCGAGGAAGACGTTGGTCGGCGCCGTCACCGGGATCAGCGAGGTCAGCGCCAGATAGAGCGGCAGCTGCGGGAAGGCGAGCACCAGTTCGACGAAGCGCTGCAGCCAGACATCGAAGCTGCCGCCGAAATAACCCGAAACCATGCCGACCGTCGTACCGATGACGGTGACGATGGTGACCACGGTCAGCGCAATCATCAGCGAGATGCGCGAGCCGATGATGGCGCGCGACAGCACGTCACGGCCGAACTTGTCGGTGCCGAGGAAATGCACCGGCTGGCCGTCGGTCGAGCCGAAGAAATGCCGGCTGGCCGGGATCAGGCCGAAAAGTCGGTATTCGGCGCCCTTGACGAAGAAGCCGAGCAGGCGCGGATTGTCGTAATCGACGCCGACGATCGGCTGGAAGGTGACGGGGTCGAGCTCCTCGGAATCCGACAGCGCATAGACGCGCGGCTGGAAGACGAAATTGCCGTCCTTGTCGTGGAAGCTCATCACCTGCGGCGGCGCGAAGCCGACATCGGTGGCCTTCGGATCCATCGGTGCGAAGAAATCGGCAAAGACCGCCATGAAGAGCAGCAGCCCGACCAGCACCAGCCCGGCCATGCCGGTCCAGGAGCGCCGCAGCCGGCGCCAGACGAGCGCCAGATAGCTCTCGCCGCCGTGCGAAGGCTTCTTGACCGCGGGTTCGGTTGTCGGCGGGGTGTCGGAAGAATCGAAAGCAAGCATGTCAGGCTCCTCCGAACTGGCGGACGCGCGGATCGAGCAAGGCGAGCAGCATGTCGGCGATGATATTGCCGACGATCAGCGTCGCCGACAGCACCATCATGAAGGTGGCGGTGACATAGACGTCGCCGACCGCCATCGAGCCGACGATGGCCGGGCCGACGGTCGGCAGGGCGAAGATGATCGCCGTTTCGATCTCGCCGGTCAGCATGTAGGGCAGCACGACGCCCTGATACATCACCAGCGGATGCAGCGCGTTCGGCACCGCATGGCGCATCACCACCGCGCCGCCGGAAAGCCCCTTGGCCTTGGCCGTCTCGACATATTGGGCATTCAGCGTATCGAGCAGATTGCCGCGCATCACGCGCATATTGTAGGCGAGCCCGCCGAAGGTGGCGATCGCCACCACAGGCCAGACATGGTGGACGAGATCGACGAATTTCGCCCAGGACCAGGGCGCCCCGCCATATTGCGGCGAGAAGAAGCTGCCGATCTCGGACACGTTGAACTGGAAGACCAGGAGGTAGACGATGATCAGCGCCATCAGGAAGCGCGGCACCGTCATGCCGAGGAAGGAAATTCCCGAAAGCAGGCTGTCGATCCAGCTGTATTGCCGCGTCGCCGCCCAGATGCCGAAGCCGATGCCGAGCACCGAGGCGAAGATGTGGCAGACGAGCGCCAGGAGCAGCGTGCGCGGCAGCCGCTCGGCGACCACATCGGCCACCGGCTTGTTGTAGAACATGCTGTAGCCGAAATCGCCGCGCGTCACGATGCCGCCGATCCAGTTGACGTACTGGACGACCAGCGGCTTGTCGAGGCCGTGTTCGGCCCGGTAGGCCTGCGCCTGCGCTTCGGCCTGGGCGTAGGAAGCGCCACCCTGGTTGATCAGCTGTGATCTTATATAATCGGCATAATCGCCGGGCGGTGCCTGGATGATCGCGAAAGTCACCACGCTCAGAATGAAGAGAACGGGGATCGCGGAGGCTATGCGCACGAGCAGGAATCGCAACATCGAACGGTTCGCTTCGCTTTGCCGCCAGTCGCTCCTTGTCGGCGCGGCCGGCTCGTTGGTCATATCAGGCCGCGCGCCACGCGCGGCCTGAAACTCACTTCAGCTGGGAGGGAACTCTCCAGCGCCGCATCACCTGCGGCGCGCTTTAGCTCTTTGCCCTGATGACAAGCATCAGTGATCGGGCATCAGTTGATCGGGCCTTTAGTTGATCGGACCCTTGTCGCCGGGCTTGCCGGGCAGCTGTTCGGGGAACAGTTCATACTTGCCCTGCTTGTCGGCGGCCACCCACAGGCGTTCGCGGATGATCGAGTCTTCAGCCCAGTTGAACATGAAGATCGGCGTCCCCTGCGGCACGTTGGAGAAGCGCTTGTTGATGATCAGCGCGCCCGGATATTCCGTCAGGCCGACGGTGTTGACGTGCTCGGTCGAGATCTTCTGATACTGTTTCATCAAATCGACGCGCTCGTCGTTGCTCTGGCTGGTGGTGAACTTGTTGACGACGTCGACAAGCTCCTGTTCGAACGGCATCAGATCGAGCTTGTCGTCCTTGCCGGCACGATGGTTCCAGCTGGTGCGCGGACCGACCGGGGCGAGCTGCTCGGTATTCTGCACCACCGACGAGAGTTCCGTGGTGTTGCGCTGGATCAGCCAGTCGAAGCGGCCGGAATAATGGGCTTCGTCACGCTTCGCCCCGTCGAGCCCATTGATGATAACCTTCAGCCCGAGCTTTTCCATCTGGCCGACGACACCTTCGCCGAGGCTCTTGTCGGTCGTATAGTCGTTGTTGACGAGCAGAACGATTTCGACATTCTTGCCGCCGGCCGTACCGGCCGGGAAGTTCACGATGCCGTCGCCATCCGTATCCTTGAGGCCGGCCTTGGCAAGTTCGGCCTTGGCGCCCTTGAGATCGAAGGGATAGTAGACGGTCGAGTTGCGGTCGTAGAAGCTGGTGCCGGAGGAAAGCCCGCCCGGATAGATCGCGGTGAACGGCCCCTTGACCAGCGAGTCGCCGATCGCCTTGCGGTCGAGCGCCATGGTGACGGCCTTGCGGAAGTCCTCGTTGCGGTTCAGATCGCGGATCGCCTGGCCGCGCTCGTCCGGGTTGCCCCAGCCATTGGCGGAGAAGTTCATCCGCAGATTATAGCCGATCAGGCGCGGTCCGAAGGCAAGCCGGGCGGGCGCGGTCTTTTCCGCGGCGCGCTTCAGCGAGGCGACGAAATTTTCCGGCTGCTCGAGATTGGAGATGTCGGCCGATCCTGCCACCGCCTGCACGTCGCGGTCGGCCCAGGTCGACAGCTTGTAGTGCAGCTCGTTGAGATAAGGCAGCTGATTGCCCTTCTCGTCGACCTTCCAGTAATAGGGGTTGCGGCGCAGCACGATGATGTCGTCGGAGCGATATTCCACCGGCACCCAGGCGCCCATCACAGGCATGTTCATGTATTCCGGCGGGAAGGCGTTCTTGAACTGGTCGTAGGTGTTCTTCGAATATTTCGGATGCTGGGGTTTGAGGATATGCGACGGACCCGGGCAGAAATTCGGGTAGGACATCGTGTAGAGATATTGCTTCGGGAAGGCCTCCTTGAAGGTCCACTCGACGGTGTAGTCGTCGATCTTCTTCAGCGTCGTGCCGACGCCGAAAGCCTCAGGCGAGGCGCCGCCGCCGAGCGGCGACACGTTCGGATCGACGACTTCGTCGTCCCAGTAGAACATGATGTCGTCGGCGTTGAACGGCGCACCATCAGACCATTTTGCGCCTTCGACCAGGTGCATGGTCAGCTTGTGGCCGTCGGCGGACCAATCCCAGCTCTTGGCCAGATTCGGTAGCGGCTCGGTATCCTTGGCTTCCACCTGGAACAGCGGCGCGGTGCGCGTCAGGCATTCGGAAAGGCCGATATCGATGCCGCCCCAACCCTGCGTCTGGCCGGCGCCGTAGTTCCAGCCTTCCGGCCGGCCGCCGATGACATGGCGCATCGTATCGCCGTAGACGCCGGTGCCGTCGGGCATATTGCCCGTCTTGAAGACCAGCGGCTCCTTCGGCAGGCGGTCCTTGACCGCCGGCAGCTTGCCGGTGGCGACGAAACTCTTCGTGACCCAGTCGGGCTCGTGATATTCGGGCAGCGCCTTGAACTCCAGGATGGAGTCGCGCGCCACATATTTGATCTTGCCTTCGGCCGGAAAGTCCGCCGGCGCCGGCGGAACGGTGGCTTCGGAAGCATAGGCATTCAGCGCCAGCACCGAGACGCCGAGCGCCAAGCCGGCCAGAATGCCTGTTTTGCGGATATTCATCATCGTTCTCCCTCTTGTTCCGGAGCGCGGGTGATCACACGGGCTCCTTTTTCCTCGCACGATGTGATGGCGGGCCTGATGTCATGGATTTTCCTCCCGGAAACCCATGACGACCCATCCGTCACGAAATTCAGACGGCCTGTTTGAGCGCCGCCTTTTCGGCGCGCAGTTCCTCGATCGAGCGGACGGTGCGGCGCGCAGCCCCCGCCCAGTCGCGGGTCTGCACCTTCGATTTCGACAACCGCTCCTTGGCGGCCGGCACGGCATCGGCATATTGCGGCAGCCAGCGCGCCTGGGCAACGACCATCTCGTCGACCATCTGCCAGACCTCCTCGGGCGTCGAGACGGCGCCGACAAGCGGATCGTGCAGCACGGCAAGCTTCAACAGGTCGATATCGCCTGAGATCGCGGCATGCACCGACATGCGCTGGACGTTGATCGAGGCAATGCAGGTCGCCGCACAGGCTTCCGGCAGGGTGACGCCGGAGACCATGTTGATGCCGAAGCGATCGACGAAGCCGGGCGATTCGATGATCGCATCGGACGGCAGGTTGGTGATGACGCCATTGTTCTTGACGTTGAAATGACCGCGATAGACCCGGTTGGTCTCCAGCGCCTCGAGGATGTGGCTGGCATGTTCGTTCGAGCGCCTGGCCGGGTCGATCGGCTTCGAAGCGGATTCCAGGAATTGCGGAAATTCGGTCTCGAACCAGTTGCGCGTTTCGGTGGAGTGGCGGAGATAACCGCCGGTCTCGCCGTGGATCCAGTCGGACATGTCGATCCAGCGGGTGATTTCCTCCGGCCGCTTGCGATACCAGGGCAGGTATTCCGAGAGATGGCCGTTGCTTTCGGTGGAATAGACGCCGAACCGCTTCAGCACGTCGATGCGCAGTTTTTCCTGCTGCGAATAGACCGGATGCGCCTCGAAGGCGGCGATCAGCTCGTCCTTGCCGATCCTGCGGCCGTTGAGGCGCAGGTCGATGAACCAGGTCTGGTGATTGATGCCGGAGCAGATGTAATCGAGCTCACCCAGCGACTTGGCGCCGAGCACCTCGGCGATCTGTTCTGCGCCGTGCTGGACGCCATGGCAGAGGCCGACGGTGTCGACCTTGCCGTATTCGATCGCCGCCCAGGTGTTCATCGCCATCGGGTTGGCATAGTTGAGGAACTTGGCGCCGGGCTCGGCGACCTCCCTGATATCCTTGCAGAAGTCGAGGATGACGGGGATGTTGCGCTGGCCGTAGAGAATGCCACCGGCGCAGATCGTATCGCCGACACACTGGTCGATGCCGTATTTCAGCGGAATTCTAATGTCGTCGGCATAGGCTTCGAGGCCGCCGACCCTGACGCAGCTGATGATGTAACGGGCGCCTGCGAGCGCCTCTCGGCGATTGGTCGTCGCCGTCACCTTGGTCGGCAGCCCGTTGGCCTCGACGATACGGTCGAGGATCGCCTTGATCATTTCGAGATTATGCTCGCTGAGATCGGTCAGCGCGAATTCGACGTCGCGGAACTCCGGCACGCACAAGATGTCGGTGAACAGCTTCTTGGTGAAACCGACGCTGCCCGCACCGATGATAGCGATTTTGAAACTCATGATCTTCACCTCGACCCAATGGAATGCTAGAGAAAAGATTGATATGGAGGAACAGGCCGCATGCCGGCGCATGGGGTTGAAAAAGCCGTAAAACTGCCTGTTTTCCTCCCGGCCGCTCGATCGGCCGTGGTTCTCTTCTGTGTTGTCGAGCGGGATTATGCCCGAAATCGGCGGGCCGACCAGAGAAGGATTATGCTTTCAGGGGTAATTTTGTGCTGCAGGATTTAATCGCCAACGGACAGTCGATGAGAACGGTTTCGCTGCCCCGCGGCCGGCAGCGGCTGCATGCCATGCCGACCAGCACCGGCTATGAAGTGCGCGAGAACGAAACCTATGACTGGGACGGCAGAAGGCGTGGCCAGACGCCCTTCACCGTGCTGCAGCACACGATCAGCGGCTCGGGCCGGCTGCGCTACCAGAACCGCAACTATCGCCTTCAGGGCGGGGACACGCTGCTGGTGCTCGTCCCGCACAATCACCGCTACTGGCTGGAGAAGGGCGAGCGCTGGGAATATTTCTGGATCTCGATGAATGGCGAGGAAACGCTGCGCATCCACCAGCTGGTGCTGTCGACCGCCGGTCCGGTGCTGAAGCTGCAGCGCTCGACCATCGATCATCTCGCCGATTGCAGCCTGCGCCTCGTCAAGGGCGCGACGTCGCCGGGAGCAGCCTCGGCGGTTGCCTATGAGGCGGCGATGGCGCTCTACGACGACGTCTTCGGCTCTTCGGCCTTTGCCGCCGAAGCGAGCCTGATGCAGCCGGTGATCGACCATATCAATGCCAATCTCGAAAAACCGCTGCCGGTCAGTGAGCTTGCCGGCATCGTCGGCCTCAGCCGCGCGCATTTCTCACGCAGCTTTGCCGAGAGCGAGGGCGTGCCGCCGGCCGAATTCGTGCTGCAGCAGCGCCTGCAGCGCGCCGTTAAGCTTCTGACCAAGGCCGACTTCCTGCCGGTCAAGGAAGTGGCCATCATGTGCGGCTTCGAGGACGCCAACTATTTCTCAAAAGTCTTCCGCCGCGTTTACGGCACCAACCCGACGGAATTCCGCACGACCGGCATGTATGCCAGCATCGGCAAGCTGAAATAGTTTCCCCGGCTTCTTCAGGCCCGAACCTCGAACACCATGTTGAACGGGGTTTCCGTGGCGCGGCGGAAATGCTTGAAGCCGGCGTCGAGCGCGACCTTGCGGAGCTTCATTTCCCCCGCCTGGGCGCCGAGCCCGAGCCCGACTTCCTGGGAGAGCGATGCCGGCGTGCAGATCATCGTCGAGGCGCCGTAATAGACGCGTCCCACCGGATTGAGATTGTCCTTCAAATGGTCGTGGGCGAAGGGCTCGACGATCAGCCAGGTGCCGTTCGGGGCAAGCGTTTCCCTGACATGCCGACCGGCGCCGACCGGATCGCCCATGTCGTGCAGGCAGTCGAACATGGCGACCATATCATAGCCGCGCCCGGGAAATTCCGCCGCCTTGCCCTGCTCGAAGGTGACACGGTCGGCAACGCCGGCTTCTTTGGCGGCAGCCTTTGCTCTTTCGATCGAGGGCCCGTGATAATCGAAGCCGGTAAAATGCGAGGCGGGATAGGCCTGCGCCATCAGGATGGTCGACGCGCCGTGGCCGCAGCCGACATCGGCGACGCTGGCGCCAGCCTTGAGCTTTTCGTCCATGCCGGCCAGTGCCGGAATCCATTCGTTGACCAGATGGCTGTTATAACCCGGGCGGAAGAACCGCTCGGTGCCGCGGAAGAGGCAGGTGCTGTGCTCATGCCAGCCGAGCCCCTTGCCGGTGCGGAAGGCTTCAGCGATCTTCGGCTCGTCCATCCACATGGACTGCACCACCTCGAAGGCGCCGACGAAGAAGGCCGGGCTGTTTTCCTCGGCAAAGACCATGGCCTGTTCCGCCGTCAGGCTGAAACGATCGGTTTTTTCATCGTAAACGACATAGTCGGCGGCCGCCTGGGCACTCAGCCATTCCCTGAGGTAACGCTCCTTCACCCCCGTTTTCGCGGCAAGCTGCTCGACGGTCAACGGCGTGCCGTCGGCCATCGCCTTGAACAGCCCCACCTTGTCGCCAAGCACGACCAAGGCACCGGACATGGCGGCGCCGACATCGCCGACGAGACGACCGACCAGCGCATCGAGTTTCTGCATATCTGGCTCACGCATTGTTACCTCCCGGCGTGACAAAGGCGATTAGATTAGGCCTTGATAATATTCCGTCAATCAACCTCCCCATCGCCCAATCAGGGTAGATCAGCAGGCCCTATTCCGCTCCGGCAAGACACGCGCTTGCCTTCTTCTCCGGCGGTCACATCTTTCATAGTGCTGATCGAGAGCAGGCCGTGAATTCCGGAGCGACGGCGATGCTCCATCCCTTTCTTCGACATCAGGTGGTTATTTTGTCCCTATCTCCAGCTCAGTGCCGGGCCGCGCGTGCTCTCGTCGGATGGTCCGAAGACGACTTGTCTTCAGCCGCGAAAATCGCCAAAAAGACGATTGCCGATTTCGAGGCCGGGACGCTTTCCCCGTCTGCGCGAATCCTGCAGGATGTGAAACGTAGCTTGGAGGATGCGGGCGTGCTTTTCATTCCGGAGAATGGTGGCGGCGCCGGCGTTCGCCTTGCGAAAGGCGCGAATGCCTCGATCGACACGAACGAAACCGAGACGGTTCAATACGAAGAACATCTCAAAAACGACGCCCCTCCCGGCGCTGGCGGCTGAATGGCAAAGAAACAAAAGCTTGAGCACTCCGAACTGGCGGGGGAATTTTCCGATGACGGGATTACCGTGCTCGTCGATATCTTCCGCACCTCCGGCAGCAACGAAGACTGGACGATGGAAGTCGTCACGCAAGCCGAGGATCTGATCCGCTGGGACGAACCCTTTGCCACCGACCGGGAAGCCTTCGACGAATTCCTGGCCGTGGTGGCGCGCGACGGCATTCGCTCCTTTCTCGAAGACGAAGAACCGTCCGTGCATTGAGGACCATTCGTGAAAAGCATCAACGATCTCATCGCCTCGGCGAAAACCGTCTGCGACCGATACCGGGCCGGGCGGATGGAACGCGAAACCGTGCGCGAATGGGTCCTCGGCCTTGGCGCCTATCCGGCGCCGCACGGAGATCGTGTGCGCGAAGCAGCCGAATGGTTCCGCCTGCACAATCGCGAGCCTGTTTCGGAAGAGATCGTGCTGGCGGACATCGACCGGCTCAAGGCGATTTCTGCGCCGTGAACCCGGCCGTGCGAGCGCACAGGCGCGAGCGGTTTGTCCATGCCGTCGTCGCCGATCAGCGCCTGGCCGTTCGATCCGGGCTGACGCAATTACGCCGTTACTCGACGGCGTAGGACCAATGACGATTGTGAGCCTTATGCATAATAGCCTCTTCGCAGCTTCCATGCTGAGAGGTCTAGGGGTTCCGCAGCTTCGGCAAATGTGACAAACCCTTACGAGGCTGACATGGCGCTGCATCTGACGCGCATAGCGGAAGTCACGCGCGGCCAGGCATCTTTAATTCGTCGATAAGTAAAAGGAACAGCACGTGGCAGCATTTCCGGAAAAGGCAAAGGTCGTCATCATCGGCCTCGGCGGCATCGTCGGCGCCTCCATCGCGCATCATCTCGTCGAGCGCGGATGGGACGATATTGTCGGTATCGACAAGTCGGGCATACCGACCGATATCGGCTCGACAGCCCATGCCTCGGACTTCTGTTACACCACGAGCCACGACTACCTCTCGGTCTGGACCACGCAATATTCGATCGATTTCTACGAGAAGATGGGCCATTACGCCCGCATCGGCGGTCTCGAAGTGGCGCGCACCGGCGACGATGCCTGGATGGAGGAAATCAAGCGCAAGCTTTCCTCGGCCCGCGCCTTCGGCACCCGCGCCCATTATGTCAGCCCTGCCGAGATCAAGGAGAAGTTCCCGCTGATCGAGGAAGATCAGGTGATGGGCGGCCTTTTCGATCCGGATGCCGGCCTCGTCATTCCGCGCTCGCAGACCGTTGCCGGCAAGCTGGTCGATGCCGCCGAAAAGGCCGGCAAGCTGCAGGTCTTCGGCAACACGCCGGCAAAATCGCTGATCGTCGAAGGCGGCCGCATCAAGGGCGTCGTCACCCATCGCGGCACCATCATGGCCGACCATGTCATCGTCTGCGCCGGCCTCTGGGGCCGACTGATCGCGGAAATGGTCGGCGAAGACCTGCCTGTCATGCCGGTCGACCACCCGCTCACCTTCTTCGGTCCCTATAATGAGTTCGAAGGCACCGGCAAGGAGATCGGCTTCCCGCTGCTGCGCGACCAGGGCAACTCCGCCTATATGCGCGATACCGGCGACCCGTCGACGACCGAGGGCGGCCAGATCGAGTGGGGCTATTACGAAGCCACCAATCCGCGCATGTGCCATCCGCGCGATCTTCTCGAAAAACACGAAGCGCGCCTTTCGCCCTCGCAGCGCGACCTCGAGATGGAACAGATCATCGAACCGCTCGAGCGCGCCATGGAACTGACGCCGATCCTCGGCGAACTCGGTTATAACGAAGGTCACTCCTTCAACGGCCTGCTGCAGGTTTCCGCCGGCGGCGGCGCATCCTGCGGCGAGAGCCAGAAGGTCAGGGGTCTCTGGTATTGCGTCGCCATCTGGGTCAAGGACGGCCCGGGCTACGGCAAGCTGATCGCCGACTGGATGACCGACGGCCGGACCGAAATCGATCACAACAGCATCGATTATGCCCGCTTCTATCCGCATCAGCTGACGGAAGAATTCATCGAGGGCCGCTGCTTCGAAGCTGCCCAGAAGATCTATTTCCCGGCCGTTCACACCCGCGAACCCTATGCCTCCGGCCGCAACGTCAAGCGCTCGCCGTTCTACGAGCGCGAAAAGGAACTCGGCGGCTACTTCATGGAGCTTGGCGGCTGGGAGCGTGCGCACGGCTACGCCGCCAACGAGCACCTTCTGGAGAAATACGCCGACCGCGTTCCGGTGCGCGAGAACGAATGGGACAGCCGCCATTTCTGGCGCGTCTCGAATGCCGAGCATCTGGCGATGAGCGAGGATTGCGGTATCGTCAATCTCAGCCACTTCCACATGGTCGATATCGAAGGGCCCGACCATGTCGAGCTGATGGAATGGCTGTGCGCCGCCAAGGTCGGCGGCGATGCCAACATCGGCAAGGGCGTTTACACCCACTTCCTCGACGACGAGGGCATGGTGCGCGCCGACTTCACCGTCTTCCGCATGGCCGACCGCTGCCGCCTCGTCAACGGCGCCGATGCCGGCCCGCGCGACCTGCACTATATGAAGCGCGTCGCCCAAGACCGCGGCCTTGACGTGACCGTCACCGACGTCTCGGAAAAATTCGTGACGATCGGCATCTGGGGGCCGAACGCGCGCGACACGCTGAAGAAGGTCGTGGCCGATCCGGCCGGGCTCGATCAGGAAAACTTCGCCTTTGCGGCGATCAAGCCGATCGAAATATCAGGCAAATCAGTCACCGCTTTCCGCATCTCCTATGTCGGCGAGCAAGGCTGGGAACTGCACATGAAGTACGAAGACGGCCTCGCCGTCTGGGATGCGCTGCGCTCGACCGGTGTGATGGCCTTCGGCGTCGAGACCTATGCAAACTCGCGCCGCATGGAAAAGAGCCTGCGCCTGCAGAACGCCGACCTCCTGACCCAGTACAACCTGATCGAAGCCGATCTCGCCCGTCCGAAGGTCAAGGAAGCCGATTTCCGCGGCAAGGAAAAGCATCTGGAATACAAGGCGCGCGAACACCAGCCCGCCATGCTCTGCACGCTTGTGGTGACCGAGAATACCGACAAATCGGGCGTCAAGCGTTATCCCCTCGGCAACCTGCCGGTTGTCGATCCCGCCACGGGAGAAGTCCTGGTCGACGAGCTTGGCCGCCGGTCCTACACGACCTCGATCGCCTACGGCCCGACGGTCGGCAAGAACATTGCTCTGGCCTATCTGCCCTGGTCGCATTGCCAGGTCGGACGCAAACTCAATATCGAGTATTTTGCCGAGACCTATCCGGTGGAGGTTGTCGGCGTCGGCTACAAGCCGATCTACGACCCCGAAAACCTGAAGCCGCGCACTTAAGCGGTCTTTTGTGGCGCCGCAGGCATGCGGCGCCACAACATTGAGCCGCTTGGCGGAAAACAAAGAAAAATTTCCGAGTTGGTTTTCCTTAAATGAAAGCGGTGTCGAAGAGGCGACAGAGCTCCCACGCTTACTGTCCTGCCAGGGAATGCCAGCTTGACAAATTATGAGTCTTTACTCATAATTGCGACAGATGGAAAATCTGCCCCGCCCTACCCGACCGCTCCTTTGGATAGCGTCGAGCCGCAAAGATTATGCGGAGTTTCCGCCCAAAGTGCAGGAAGCTTTTGGCTTTGAGCTGTTTCTGGCACAGACGGGGCAACACCCTCCATCGGCAAAGATGCTCAAGGGACTCGGCAATGGTATAGTGGAGCTGGTCGAAGACCATGACAGCGATACCTACCGCGCCGTTTATACCGTCCGTTTTGATAGAGCCGTTTATGTGCTGCACTGCTTCAAGAAGAAGTCCAAGCGCGGCATCAGAACCCCTCAGAGCGATATCGAGCTGATCAAGCACCGTTTCCGCGACGCGGAAGCCCATTATGCAGCCAAACAAAATGAGGAGCGCAAGCGATGAAAACCGAACATGTCGAGGTTCATGCCGGCCACCCCAACATCTTTGCGGAGCTGGGGCTACCGGACGCCGAAAACCACTTCTTGAAAGCGCAGATTGTGGCGGCCCTGCACCGCCTCGTCAAAGAGCGCAAACTCAACCAGGCGAAGGCCGGAGCCCTTATGGGGATCACTCAACCGGAAGTGTCCCGCCTCTTCCGGGGGCATTTCCGGGAATACTCCGTTGAACGCCTCATGAGCTTCCTGACAGCTTTCAACCAGGACGTTGAAATTGTCGTAAGACCTCATGCCAAGGCCGGAGAAACCGGCCACATAACCTTCAACGCCGTCATGATTTAACGAGATCGCCCGCCAGTTGCACAGAATGTGGAAGCGCTACAGCCTGTCGCCATTTCCGGCTTCAGCGGCATCATCGGGGGCTCGGCTTGGAATGAAGCGTTTCGAGATCAGCCAGCAGCCGAGCGCCCAGAGCGCACCGGCACACCATCCGGCGAAGACATCCGTCGGGTAGTGGACGCCGAGATAGATCCGGCTCAGGCCGATGATGACGGCCAGGAAAACGCCGGCGAACATGACGAAAATTCGCGTCGACCGATAACGCTGCGTGCGCGCCAGCAGTGCCCCCAGCGTCAGATAAGTCACTGCCGAGACCATGGCGTGGCCAGAGGGAAAGCTGAGATCGCTGACCTCGACGAGATGCGGGACGACGTCTGGACGCGGCCTGGCGACGAGAATCTTCAGCAGTGTGCTTGCCAACCAGCCGGTCAGTACCGAGGAAAAGACGAAGATCGCGATCGGCCAGCGCCGCTCAAGCAGGAGATAGACTGTGACGAGAACGGTCATCAGCGAGAGAACGGTGATGCCACCGAGACTGGTGATGTCGCCGACGGCATGCGTCAGCCAGCCGGGGCCGATCGGCACGCCAAGCTCACCCGGCCGTCGCAACGCCAGGAGGATCGTTTCGTCGAAACGGAACGTCTCACCTTCGAGCACCTCGCTCGTCAGCCGCTGCAGCACGAACAGCCCGCCGGCGATTGATGCCATGGTGATCAATGTCAGCGGCTCATATGCGCCGAGTCTCGCCCAAAATCCGCGTCGTTGAACCTCGCTCATACCTCGCGTCGAACTCCCGTCTGATCATGTCCTTCCCCGCCAGATCGGCAAGGTGAGCCGCAAATTCAAGACCTTGCGACATTTGAGGCGTCTTCATAAAGGCATCCGCCGCCCATTCCGGCGGTTCGGTAGCAAAAGCTCAACCTTCTTTTGTTATGGCTGGAGCGATTGTCCTGGAGATGGTTTCGGCGATGAAAATTCTGACCGCGATGGTTCTGATGGCAGCCGTGCTGCAGCCGGTCGCAGCCCTTGGCGAGACCGAATGGATGGGCGACGCAAGACAATGGTCAGTCGGCTATGCGAACGAGAGCCCTCCTTATTGCCGGCTGCTGTGGGACAGCGAGATCGGCAAGACCGTGGAATTCCGCCAGAGCGCCACCGAAACCTTCTGGCTGGTGGCAAAGAACACCTGGGACATTCCGGCCGGCACCACGACCGAGGTGACGCTGACCGATCGCAATCTGACGAAAATCGTTGCCGCCGAATTCTTCGACAAGACCACGCTTCGCCTCTGGCCGCCTGCGAGCAAGGGAAGCGGCGGGCTGAAGAAGATCATAAAGAATTCCTTTTCAGGAACCCCCGACGTGCAACTGACCTTTGCCGGCGACGAAGGCGACTGGACGCTGCCGCTCTCGCGGGTGGACCAGCTCTATCCCACGTACGCCCAATGCCTCAAACGCCTCGAAGCCGGCGGAAGACCGAAGCAGGATTCCGAAACAAGCAAGCCGTTCTGACGGCCTGCCCGATTCAATCCATCGGCGGCGGGGCAGTCTCGCGGATCAGGCTGCGCACGGCCTCGATATCGCCGTTGAGCGGCCGCTCGTCGCCATAATGGGAGACACGCTCCCGCACGACCTGATAGACAAGATCCGTGCCCGCCGCCCGCGGCGCCGTCGCCGCCAGGAAATCATGCGCTTGGGCGGCAGCCATCAGCTCGATCGCCATGATATATTCGGCATTGTCGATGACCGCGAGCAGCTTGCCGGCGGCGGCTGTCGGATGGGCGAGGAAATCCTCCTGCAGGCCGGAGGTCAGGCCGCCATCCATGGCCGCGGGCGCGGCAAGGCGGCGGTTCTCGTTGCTGAGCGCCGCTGCGGTATATTGCGCGATCATGAAGCCGGAATGGCTGCCGGCATCGCTCGCCAGAAACGGCGGCAGGCCGCTGACCAGCGGATTGACCAGCCGGTCCATGCGCCGTTCGCTGATCGCGCCGATCTGTGCCAGCGCAATGGCGAGGCTATCGGCCGCCTGCCCGAGCGCCGGGGCCACAGCATGCGCCTCGGAGGAGACGATCGGCTGCTCCGGCGTGCCTGACACAGCCGGATTGTCCGTCACCGAAGCAAGTTCCTGATCGGCGATGCGGGCGGAATTGTCGAAAACATCGCGGGCAGCGCCATGGGCATGCGGCACGGAGCGAAGGCTGAGCGCGTCCTGGGTACGCCGGCCGAAGGCGGCGGCGACAAGGCCGCTGCCCTGGAGGCGGGCGCGCAGCGTCGCTCCGACCTTTTCGATGCCGGCGGATGGGCGCAGCTTCAGCACCGCCGCGTCGAAGGCGGCGATCTGGCAGCCCGCCGCTTCCAGCGTCAGCGCCGCGACCGCATCGGCCCAGTCGAGCAGCCGTTCGGCGCGCAAAAGTGCGGTGGCGGTCAAACCGGTGGCGCAGGCCGTACCGTTGACGAGACTCAACCCCTCCTTGGCGCCGAGCACCAGCGGTTCGAGGCCGATCGCGACAAGCGCTTGGCGGCCGCTCAGGCGTTGGCCGCCCAACGTGGCGCTGCCTTCGCCGATCAGCACGAGCGCCGTATGGGCATTGTGGGTGAGATAACCGGCCGAGCCTTTCGACGGCACGTCGGGAATGCAATCATGCTCCAGCAAGGCTGTGAGATGCTGGACGATCTCACGCCGCACACCGGAATGGCCATGGGCGAAATTGGCGATCTGAGCGGCGATGATGGCGCGCACCGCGCGGGCATCGAGTAACGGGCCGACGCCGCAGGCGTGGCTCAGCACGATGCTGCGCGACAACAGGCTCTGCGAGGCGCGATCGACCACGGTATCGGCGAGCGCCCCGACGCCGGTGTTGACGCCATAGGCGCGCACGCCTGTTTCGACGATGCTGGCGACGATGCGGCTTGCCTGCTCGACCCGCTCCCAGGCGGCCGGCGACAGCGCAAGCGCTTCCCCTGCCCCGACGCGCGCGACGTCGCGCCAGGTCAGCACTTGATCGATCGTGATCGTCATTGGCCGCTTCCGAAATGGCCGATGAACTGGCGGAAGGCGGGGGTCGCGCCTGTCGTGAACATCTCGTCCGGCTTGCCGCTGCTTTCGATCAGCCCCTCGCGCATGAAGACGACGCGGTTCGAGACGTTGCGGGCAAAGCTCATCTCATGGGTGACGACGAGCATGGTCATGCCTTCCTCGGCAAGCGCGCGCATGACGCGCAGCACTTCGCCGACGAGCTCCGGATCGAGCGCCGAGGTCGGCTCGTCGAAGAGCATGACCTTCGGCTTCATCGCCAGCGCGCGGGCGATTGCGGCGCGCTGCTGCTGGCCGCCGGAGAGATGGGCGGGATAGGCATGGCGCTTGTCTGCGATGCCGACCTTTTCGAGCAGCGCCTCGGCCTCGGCGATGCAATCGGCGCGCGGCCGCTTCAGCACGTGAACGGGACCTTCGATGACGTTCTGCAGGATCGTCATATGGGACCAGAGATTGAAGGACTGGAACACCATGCCGAGCTCGGAGCGGATATGATCCACCTGCTTCTGGCTGGCCGGCTTTGTCTTGCCGTTCTTGTGAACCATTTCAATATGCTCGCCGTCGACCCAGATCTCGCCGTCGCTGGCGGTTTCCAGCATGTTGATGCAGCGCAGGAACGTCGATTTGCCGGAGCCGGAGGCGCCGAGCAGCGAGATCACATCGCCGTCCTCGGCATCGAGGGAAATGCCGCGCAGGACCTCGTGCGTGCCGAAGCTCTTGCGGATATTGCGGACCGAAAGTCGGGTAACGCCTGGCATGATTGCTCCAATCGGTTCAAGAACTACCTATGCCTTCAGCGGCTGCGGGGCCGCGCGGCGGTGTCGGGACAGCGAATATTCGAGCAGGGCCATGCCCTGCAGGATGATGAAGTTGAGCACGAGATAGATGATCGCCGCGCAGAGGAAGACCTCCATCGTGCGGTAGGTCTGCGAGATCAGCCGCTGGGCGACACCGGTGACCTCCCACACGGTGACGAGGCTTGCGAGCGCCGTCGACTTCATCATCAGCACGATCTCGGTGGAATAGGCCGGCAGGGCGTGGCGGAAAGCGATCGGCGCCAGGATGCGGCGCACCAGCAGGAAGCCGGACATGCCGATCGAGCGCGCCGCCTCGATCTCCTTCGGCGACACGGCGCGGATGCCGCCGCGAAAGATCTCCGCCGTGTAACCGGCGGTGCAGAGCGCCAGCGACAGGATGGCGCAGACCATCGGCTCACGCAGGAACGGCCAGAGGAAGGAATAGCGGATGACGCCGAACTGGCCGAGGCCGTAGAACACCAGGAACATCTGGATCAGCAGCGGCGAGCCGCGGAAGACGAAGATATAGCCCTTGGCGAAACCCGAAAGCACTCTGTTGCCGCTGACCCGCATCGAGACGATGACGAGGGCGAGCAGACCGCCGAAGAAGATCGACAGCGAAAACAGGATCAGCGTCGTCGGCACCGCCTTCAGCAGCGTCACCATGGTCGAAGCGAGAAAGGTGAAATCCATCGTCGCCTCCTTACGCCTGGCCCATGGCCGATGCCGGCATGCTGCGGTTGGCGCGGCGTTCGGCGCCGTTGAAGATGCGGTCGGAAAGGCTGGTCAGGATCAGATAGAGGCAGCCGCCGGCGATGAAGAACAGGAAATACTGCCGGGTCGAGCCTGCCGCCACCTGGCTGGTGCGCATCAGTTCGGCAAGGCCGGTCACGGAGATCAGCGCCGAATCCTTGAGGCTGAGCTGCCAGACATTGCCGAGGCCGGGAATGGCCAGCCGCAGCACTTGCGGCATGATGATGCGGCGAAAGCGCAGGCCGCGATGCATGCCGATCGCCGAGGCCGCCTCGAGTTCGCCCTTGGAGATGGCGAGGAAAGCGCCGCGGAACACCTCCGCCTGATAGGAGCCGGAAATGATGCCGACCGCAAGCGCGCCGGCGGCAAAGGAAGGCAGCCCGAGGAAGCCCTCATAACCCATCGCCTTGCCGATCGAGGTGACGGCCGAGGAGCCGCCGAAATAGATGAGATAGATGATCAGCAGTTCCGGCACGCCGCGAAACACGGTCGTATAGATATTGCCGAAGGCGGCGAGGAAAGGGTTGCCGGAGAGTTTTGCCGCCGCGACGATTGCGCCGAGCACCGCGCCGATCGCCAGCGCCGTCGCCGTGACGGCGAGCGTCATCAAGGTGGCGAGAATGAGCAGCGCGCCCCATCCGGTCGAGCCGAAGCCAAGCAGTTCCAAACTTGCCATATCGTCCGTTCCCCGTCCGCGGCAGTGTTTTGTGGATTGACAATAACATGCTGTCTCCGGCCATAAAGCCGGAGGCAGGCGTTTGCGGCCGAACCGCTTATTGCTGCGGGCTGACGTCGACCTTGAACCACTTCATCGAGAGGCTCTTGACGGTGCCGTCGGCGAGCGCCGACTTGATCGCCTCGTTGAACTTGTCGCGCAGATCCGTATCGGCCTGGCGGATGCCGAGGCCCTCGCCCTCGCCCCAGATCGAGCCGACGATCTCCGGACCGGTGAAATCAAGCGTATCGTTGGCGGACTTGAATGCGTTGGCGAAATAGACGGCATCGTCGAAGCCGAGGTCGATGCGGCCGTTCTGCAGGTCGAGGTCGCGGTCAGCGCCGGTCTTGTATTCGCGGATCTCGGCAATGTCGCCGAAATTGTCATAGACGAACTTGGCGTAGACGGTCGCGGCCTGGATGCCGATTGTCTTGCCCTTGAAGGCTGCCTTCAGGGCATCGATTTCCTTCACGCCGGTCTGGCCGGGCGTCATCTTGATCGTGGCGCCGGTGCCGGCGGCCTTGGCCAGCGGGCTGTCCTTGGCGGTGGCGAAGGCGGCAGGGGTGGCGGCATAGGGAATGGTGAAGCCGATCACCTGCTTGCGCTCGTCGGTGATGGACAGCGCATCCATGATGACATCGAACTTGCCGGCGTTGAGCGCCGGGATCATGCCGTCCCAATCGGAGGCAACGAGCGTGCATTCGATCTTGGCGCGTTCGCACAGCACCTTGGCAAGCTCCGGCTCGAAGCCGCCGAGTGTACCGTCGGCATTGGTGAGGTTCCACGGCGCATAGGCGCCTTCGAGCGTTATGGTCGCCTTCGTCCAGTCCTTGGCGAATGCGGGTGCCGCGAAGGCGGAAAGAGCGGCGACGCCGCAAAACAGGATTGTGCTGAATTTCATTGATGAATTCTCCTCTGGAGTTGAAACAGACCTTGCGGCACCACGCCGATCTTCGCCGGCTTGCCCTTTCCATCCTATTTTTGCGTCCAGGACCGATTGGGGGGTTGTATATGGTACCATATGAGATATTTTGTGATATGCAAGAGGAAAGTCGGTTTATGCGGCGAATTCCATTCGTGCAAAAGGAATAGGCAATGAAGCGTTCCGGGGAGATGAAGCGTGAGCTGGCGGAAAATGATAGCACGCCGCTTTACGCCGGCGTCAAGCAGGTGATCCTCGACCGCATCCACAGCGGCGAATGGCCGCCGAAATACCGCGTGCCGTCGGAAAACGAACTGGTCGTCGAACTCGGCGTCAGCAAGATGACCGCCAACCGGGCGCTGCGCGAACTTGCCAATGAAGGCGAACTCGTCCGCATCCAGGGCGTCGGCTCCTTCGTCGCCGAGCGCAAGGGCTATTCGGCGCTGTTCGAGGTGCGCAACATCGCCGAGGAAATCGCCGAACGCGGCCATGTCCATGAGGCGTCCGTCGTCGTGCTCGCCCGGGAAACCGCCTCTCCCGAGATCGCCGACGCGCTCGAACTGGAAATCGGCGCGGCGGTCTTCCACTCGCTGATCGTGCATAGCGAAAACGGCGTTCCGGTGCAGATCGAGGACCGTTTTGTCCATCCGGAGGCCGCGCCCGAATATCTCGACCAGGATTTCACCACCCTGACGCCGAACGCCTATCTGACGGCCGCCGCCCCGCTCAGCGGCTCGGAACACGTCGTCGAGGCGGCGATGCCGCAGGCCTGGGAATGCAAGCTGCTGACCATTCTGAAGACCGAACCGTGCCTGACGATCCGCCGCCGCACGTGGTCGGCGAAACAGGTGGTGTCCACCGCCCGCCTCGTCTATCCCGGCTATCGCTACCGGCTCGAAGCGCGCAGCGGCAAGATGTTCGAGGAATGAAACCAGTGGCCATGTTGTATATGGAACATGGCCATTATTGCGATGCCGGCGTGAAACGCGCCACCAGCGCGTGGCGGTCGCCGGGATAGGTGAAGCGCACATGGGTCACCGGGCCGGCGCCGCTCCAGGTACGGCGTTCGACCACAAGGCAGGCGGTGTTGCGCGCAATGTCGAGGGCCGCGGCCAGTTCGGCATTGGCGGAAACGGCATGGATCCGGTGTTCGGCCGTGCTCCACGGCACCTGATTGAGCAGCCACGGTCCCGGCGCCACCGTCAGAAAATCGGCATCGGCGGCCTCAGGCACGGTTTCAAGGCTGATCAGCCGCTCCTCCAGGCAGAAGGGCCGCGCCCCGGCATTGTGGATGCAGACCACCTCGACGACCGAGGACGCCACCGGCAGTTCCAGCCGGCTTCTGTCTTCCGCCCTGGCCTTGCGGCTCGCCTTCTTGGAAACGGCGTAGGAATAGGGCAGGTTCAGCGACTGCACCTCGGCCTTGATGTCGTGGATTTCGAGAACGGCCGATTGCGCCTGCGGCTGGGTGACGAAGCTGCCGGATTTCTTGCGGCGCTCGATCAGGCCGGCCTTGGCGAGCTGGGTCAGCACCTTGTTCACCGTCATCCGCGAGCAGTCATACTGCGTGGCGAGATCGACCTCGAAGGGAATACGATGCCCCGGCGGCCATTCGCCCGAGACGATACGGCCCTCGATCTCGCCGAGGATGCGCTGGTGCAAGGTGATATCCCTGCTTTGGTTCATCGCCACGTTCCGATTGGTCTTCCCGCTCTAATTCGAATAGCTTGACAGCGAAAGCTCTTTTTCAGGCCGCAAGCAATTCGCCCATCGCGGCGAGGAAACGCCGGTCGATGGCGTCGCGCTCGCGATGGCGGCCGCCTTCCACCCGCTTGCGGCCGCGTGCCCAGACGCAATCGACGGAGATGCCGCCGGCAAACAGCCAGTGATCGAGGATCTGGTCGCCCGAGAGATAGGGAACGGCTGAAGCATCGAGCGAAACGAGATCGGCGTGATGGCCCTCTGCAAGACCGGCCGGGGCTTTCAGCGCAGCACCACCACCGGCAAGCGCGTGGGTGAACAGCGACAGCGCCGTCGAACCGCCGGGGGCGGCCACGACATTGCGGGCGCGCAGCGCCAGGCGCTGAGAATATTCGAGCTGGCGCAGTTCCTCCGGTACCGAGATCAGCACGTTGGAGTCCGAACCGATACCGTAACGTCCGCCCTCTTCGAGGAAGAGCGGCGCGGCAAAGGCGCCGTCGCCGAGATTGGCCTCGGTGATCGGGCAGAGGCCGGCAATCGCCCCGCTCTTCGCCATCCGCCGCGTCTCGTCGTCGGTCATGTGCGTTGCATGGATCAGGCACCAGCGCTCATCCACCGGCATATGATCGAGCAGCCATTGCACCGGCCGCGCACCCGACCAGGCGACGCAGTCCTCGACCTCCTTCATCTGCTCGGCGACATGGATATGGATGGGGCCGTCGCCCGCCAACGGCACGACCCTAGCCAGTTCCTCCGGGGTTGCAGCGCGCAGGCTGTGCGGCGCCAGTCCGAGTTCGGCGCCGTCGAGCCGGCCGGTCACTCCACGGCATCCCTCCATCAGCCTTTCGAAGCTTTCGAGCGAATTGATGAAACGCCGCTGGCCGTCGATCGGCTGAGCGCCGCCGAAGCCGGAATGGGCATAGAAGACCGGCAGCAGCGTCAGGCCGATACCGGTCTGTGTGCTCGCGGCACCGATGCGTTCGGCAAGCTCGGCGATATTAGCGTAAGCGCCGCCGTCCCTGTCGTGATGGAGATAGTGGAATTCGCCGACGCGGGAAAAGCCCGCTTCCAGCATTTCCGCATAGAGCTTGGCCGCGACCGCCTCGACATGCTCCGGCGTCATCGCCAAAGCGAATTTGTACATGACCGTGCGCCAGCTCCAGAAGCTGTCGTTTGCCGGGCCGCGCACTTCGGCAAGACCGGCCATCGCCCGCTGGAAGGCATGGCTGTGCAGGTTGCCCATGGCCGGGACGATCAGGGCATGGCGCTCATCGCCGGACGCGGCGGCAACGCCCACCTCGACCCGGGCGATGCGCCCGGCTTCGAGCGTCAGCCGCACGTCCTTCTGCCAGCCTTGCGGCGTCAGCGCAGTCCTCGCGTGAAGTATGGTCATGGCCTTTTCTCCCCTTCTGCCGCGCCGCCGATCTTTCTTTTCCAGAAGAGCGCGCAAAATTTCTCTTGTCACCTGCTTATTATGTATATACATGTTTCAGCATAAGGAAAGGCGCAAAGCTGATGACCGGGAACAATTTTTCAGACGAAGCCCCATCTGCAGACGTCAGGCCGGCGCTGTGGCGCAATGCGCGCCTGGCGACGCTCGCGTCTGACAGAGGCGGGCTCGGCATCATCGAAAAGGGCGCCGTTCTGATCGAAAACGGCCGCATCGCCTTTGCCGGCGCCGAAAGGGAGCTGCCGGCGGCCGCCATTGAACGGTCCGAGATCGTCGATCTCGAAGGCCGCTGGGTCACCCCCGGCCTCGTCGACTGCCACACCCATATCGTTCACGGCGGCAACCGCGCCCGCGAATTCGAGATGCGCCTTGCCGGCGCCACCTATGAAGAGATTGCGCGGGCCGGCGGCGGCATCGTTTCCTCTGTCAAGGCAACCAATGCCCTGTCGGTCGAAGAACTGGTCGCCGAGGCGCTGCCGCGGCTCGATACGCTGCTTGCCGAAGGCGTCACGACGATCGAAGTGAAGTCCGGTTACGGGCTGAACCGGGCCGGCGAAGTGAAGATGCTGCAGAGCGCTCGCCTGCTCGGCCATGTCAGGCCGGTGCGCGTCGCCACCAGCTATCTCGGCGCGCATGCGACGCCTATCGACTATAAGGGCCGCAACGGCGACTATCTCGACGATGTCGTGCTGCCCGGCCTCTACGACATGTATAATCTCGGCCTTGCCGATGCCGTCGACGGCTTCTGCGAAGGCATCGCCTTTTCCACGGCCGAGATCGCCCGCGTCTTCGACAAGGCCAAAACGCTCGGCCTGCCGGTCAAGCTGCATGCGGAGCAGCTCTCCAATCTCGGCGGCGCCAAGCTGGCGGCCGCCTATGGCGCCCTTTCCGCCGATCATCTCGAATATCTCGACGAGGAAGGCGTTGCGGCAATGGCCGCCGCCGGCACCGTCGCCGTGCTCCTGCCCGGCGCCTTCTACGCGATCCATGAAAAGCAGAAACCGCCGGTGGAGGCACTGCGCCGGGCCGGCGTTCCGATCGCGATCGCCACCGATTGCAATCCTGGCACCTCGCCGCTCACCTCGATGCTGCTCACCATGAACATGTCGGCGACGCTGTTCGGCCTCACCGTCGAGGAATGCATCGCCGGCGCTACCCGCGAAGGTGCCCGCGCACTCGGCCTCATCGGCGAGACCGGAACGCTCGAAGCCGGCAAGTCCGCCGATCTCGCCGTCTGGAATATCGAGAGCCTCGCCGAGCTCGTCTACCGCATCGGCTTCAACCCACTTCACGCGCGCCTCTTCAAGGGCGAAAGGAACGGTCGATGACCATTACGCTCCACCCGGGCTCCGTCTCGCTCAAGGATCTGGAAATCATCTATTGGACGGGTGTGCCGGCAAGGCTCGACCCCGCCTTCGATGCCGGCATAAACAAGGCGGCCGCCCGCATCGCCGAGATCGCCGCCGGCAACGCGCCGGTCTATGGCATCAATACCGGTTTCGGCAAACTCGCCTCGATCAAGATCGACAGCGCCGACGTCGCCACCCTGCAGCGCAATCTCATCCTGTCGCATTGCTGCGGCGTCGGCGCGCCGCTGCCCGACAATATCGTGCGGCTGATCATGGCGCTGAAGCTGGTCTCGCTCGGCCGCGGCGCCTCCGGCGTGCGGCTGGAACTGGTGCGGCTGATCGAAGGCATGCTCGATAGGGGGGTCATCCCGCTGATCCCGGAAAAGGGCTCGGTCGGCGCCTCCGGCGATCTTGCGCCGCTTGCTCATATGGCGGCGGTGATGATGGGCGAAGCCGAAGCCTTCTTCGCCGGTGAACGTCTCTCAGGTGCCGAAGCCCTCGAACGCGCCGGCCTGAAACCGGTCGTGCTCGCCGCCAAGGAAGGTCTGGCGCTGATCAACGGCACCCAGACCTCCACGGCCTTGGCGCTCGCCGGCCTCTTCCGCGCCCATCGCGCCGCCCAGGCGGCCCTGATCACCGGCGCCATGTCCACCGATGCCGCCATGGGTTCATCGGCGCCCTTCCATCCGGATATCCACACGTTGCGCGGCCATAAGGGACAGATCGATACCGCAGCCGCGCTTCGCGGCCTGCTCGAAAGCTCCGTCATTCGCCAGAGCCATATCGAGGGCGACGAGCGTGTGCAGGATCCCTATTGCATCCGCTGCCAGCCGCAGGTCGACGGCGCCTGCCTCGACCTCCTGCGTTCGGTCGCCCGCACGCTGGAGATCGAAGCCAACGCGGTCACCGATAATCCGCTGGTGCTCTCGGACAATTCCGTCGTCTCAGGCGGCAATTTCCACGCCGAACCCGTCGCCTTTGCCGCCGACCAGATCGCGCTCGCCGTCTGCGAAATCGGCGCCATCTCGCAACGCCGCATCGCGCTGCTGGTCGATCCCACCCTCTCCTACGGCCTGCCGGCCTTCCTCGCCAAGAAGCCGGGCCTGAATTCCGGCCTGATGATCGCCGAGGTCACCTCGGCGGCGCTGATGTCCGAGAATAAGCAGATGTCGCATCCGGCCTCGGTCGATTCGACCCCGACCTCGGCCAACCAGGAAGACCATGTCTCGATGGCCTGCCACGGCGCCCGCCGCCTGCTCGGCATGACCGAAAACCTGTTTGCCATCATCGGCATCGAGGCGCTGACCGCCGCCCAAGGCGTCGAACTGCGCGCGCCGCTGTCGACGAGCCCGGAGCTTGGCAAGGCGATCGCCGCGATCCGCAGCAAGGTGCCGAGCCTCGACATCGATCGCTACATGGCAAACGACCTCGCCGCCGCGGCTGAACTGGTGGCGACGGGGGCGCTGAATGCTTCGGTTTCCTCGGGCATTCTGCCGGTTTTGGAGGATTGATCGTGATGAATGTGCACTTGGCACCCCCCTCTGCCCTGCCGGGCATCTCCCCCACAGGTGGGGAGATCGGCTGGGCGGACCCGCTCGCTCCAACATCGATTGTTTGGGGAGGTCTCATCTACTTGCCGATCTCCCCCCTTGTGGGGGTCCGAAGGACGGGTCGAGACCCGCGGCTCGACCCCGGGTCCGGCAGGACAGAGGGGGGTAATGCCCCCAGCGCCGGAGGGCTTTGCCCATGAGCACCCCCGTCTTCGAAATCCGTCGGGGCACCTCCCCCGTCATCCTCGCCTTCCCCCACACCGGCACCGACGTGCCGCCGGCGATTGCCGACCGCCTCAACGACAATGGCCGGATCCTCGCCGATACCGACTGGCACATCCACGAGCTCTATGACGGGCTGCTGTCCGACGCCACGACGGTGCGCGCCACCTTCCACCGCTATGTGATCGACGCCAACCGCGATCCGGCCGGCGTCAGCCTCTATCCCGGCCAGAACACCACCGGCCTCGTTCCGGAAACCGACTTCGACGGCAAGGCGATCTGGAAGGATGGGCAGGCGCCTGACGAGGCCGATATCGCGGCGCGGCTCAAGGATTTTCATGCGCCTTATCACGCCGCCCTTGCCGCCGAGATCGAGCGGGTCAGGGCAATACACGGTGTCGCGATCCTTTACGATTGCCACTCGATCCGCTCGCATATTCCCTTCCTCTTCGAAGGCAAATTGCCGGATTTCAATATCGGCACCGATATGGGCAAGACCTGCGACGGCGCCATCGAGCAGGCGACCCTCACCGTCGTCGAGGCCGCCGAAGGTTACGACAGCGTGCTCAACGGCCGCTTCAAGGGCGGCTGGACGACCCGCCATTACGGCCGGCCCGAGACCGGCGTGCACGCCATCCAGATGGAGCTCGCGCAATCGACGCATCTGCAGACCGAGACGCCGCCCTTTGCCTATGACACCGCTAGGGCGGACCGGCTTCGCATCCATCTCAAAGACATTCTGGTGCGCATCGAACAGATCGCACCGGGCCTGAAACGCTGAAGATTGAAACCTGAGAACAGGGGAACCGTCATGACCAATCCACGCCATAACATCCGCGAAATCCGCGCGCCCCGCGGCAACGAGCTCAATGCCAAGAGCTGGATGACCGAAGCGCCGCTGCGCATGCTGATGAACAATCTCGACCCCGATGTCGCGGAAAATCCGAACGAACTCGTCGTTTACGGCGGCATCGGCCGTGCCGCCCGCACCTGGGAAGATTTCGACCGTATCGTCGCCACACTGAAGACGCTGACGGAAGAGGAAACCCTGCTCGTCCAATCCGGCAAGCCGGTCGGTGTCTTCCGCACCCATAAGGATGCGCCGCGGGTGCTGATTGCCAATTCCAACCTGGTGCCGCATTGGGCGACCTGGGATCATTTCAACGAGCTGGATAAGAAGGGCCTTGCCATGTACGGCCAGATGACGGCCGGCTCGTGGATCTATATCGGCACACAGGGCATCGTGCAGGGCACCTACGAGACCTTCGTCGAGGCCGGCCGCCAGCACTACGGCGGCAATCTCAAGGGCAAATGGATCCTGACCGGCGGCCTCGGCGGCATGGGCGGCGCCCAGCCGCTCGCCGCCGTCATGGCCGGCGCCTGCTGCCTCGCGGTCGAATGCAATCCCGACTCGATCGATTTCCGCCTGCGCACCCGCTATCTCGACGCCAAGGCCGAGACGCTCGACGAAGCGCTTGAAATGATCGACCGCTGGACCAAGGCGGGCGAAGCCAAATCCGTCGGCCTGCTCGGCAATGCTGCCGAAATCCTGCCGGAAATGGTCCGCCGCGGCATCCGCCCCGACATGGTCACCGACCAGACCTCGGCGCATGACCCGATCAACGGCTACCTGCCGAAGGGCTGGACGATGGCCGAATGGAAGGCCAAGCGCGAGAGCGATCCGAAGGCGGTGGAAAAAGCCGCACGCGCCTCGATGCGCGAGCATGTCGAAGCGATGATCGCTTTCTGGAACGCCGGCATCCCGACCCTCGACTACGGCAACAACATCCGCCAGGTCGCCAAGGAAGAAGGCTTGGAAAACGCCTTCGCCTTCCCCGGCTTCGTACCGGCCTATATAAGACCGCTGTTCTGCCGCGGCATCGGCCCCTTCCGCTGGGCCGCCCTGTCAGGCGACCCGGAGGATATCTACAAGACCGATGCCAAGGTGCGGGAGCTGACCCCTGGCAATACCCACCTGCACAACTGGCTCGACATGGCCAGGGAGCGCATCGCCTTCCAGGGCCTGCCGGCGCGTATCTGCTGGGTCGGTCTCGGCGACCGTCACCGCCTGGCGCTGGCCTTCAATGAAATGGTCAAGAACGGCGAGCTTTCGGCTCCGATCGTCATCGGCCGCGATCACCTCGACTCGGGCTCCGTCGCCTCGCCGAACCGCGAGACGGAAGCCATGAAGGACGGCTCGGACGCCGTCTCCGACTGGCCGCTGCTGAACGCTTTGCTCAATACCGCCTCGGGCGCCACCTGGGTGTCGCTGCATCATGGCGGCGGCGTCGGCATGGGCTTCTCCCAGCATTCGGGCGTCGTCATCTGCGCCGATGGCACCGACGATGCGGCCAAGCGCCTCGAGCGGGTGCTCTGGAACGACCCGGCGACCGGCGTCATGCGCCACGCCGATGCCGGCTACGACATCGCCCTCGACTGCGCGAGGGACAAGGGCCTGCGCCTGCCCGGCATTCTCGGGAACTGAGACCGGTGAGGATCCTGCGCGCCGGCGATCACAAGCGCATGCCGTGGAAAAACGGCGGCGGCGAAACGGTGGAGATCGCCGTTTTGCCTGAAGATGCCGGCCTTGCCGGCTTCGACTGGCGCGTCAGCATGGCGACCGTCGCAGCCGACGGGCCGTTCTCGATCTTTCCCGGCATCGACCGCACGCTGGCGATTCTCGACGGCAACGGCATGGTGCTCGACATCGAAGGTAGGGCACCGGTGCTGCTGACGGCGGAGAGCGATCCGCTGGCCTTCCCGGCCGATATCCCGGTCGCGGCCAGACTCCCGGACGGCGCGATCACCGATCTCAATGTCATGACCCGCCGCGCGGGGCTTGCCCACAGGCTGGTCCGCATCGAAATCGATGGCGGCAGGATCGTGCCGCTGACGTCGTCGACAAGCCTGCTGCTCTGCCACCGCGGCACCCTGTCGTTCCGGCAGGGCGACGAGACCGGCACGCTTGCATCAGGCGATGCACTGCTGATGACGGATGCGGCCGGAACCGAACTCAAAATCGATGGTGACGCAACATGTTATCTTGCTTTGATCGCCGCCAGCTGATCTTGTTCAACAGCTTGAAAAAATTGGACAATCGAAAAACGGCCCGGGCATTCGTGTGAACCGTTGCTATTTCGGGCCATGGACGTCATTCCTGCTTTCGGTCTAAACTTCGCCTTTCTGATGCAGGAGAAGACCTAGACTGCCCGCCACGTTGGGTAGCAAGGGAGCAGGCGTGACGGATCCATACGAAATTCTCGGCGTTGACCGCGATGCGGACGAGGCAAAGCTGAAGGCCGCCTATCGGCGTCTGGCCAAGGTCGCCCACCCCGATTCGGGCGGAGATACAGACGCTTTCGACAAGTTGCAGAAAGCCTATGGGCTGCTTCTCGATCCCGTCCGCCGCAAGGTTTATGACGATACCGGCTATGACGTCGAACTCGCCGACGCCGCCGAGTTGCAGGCGCTCGTCATGATCGAGAAGCTCGTCACCGACGCAGTGCTCGACGAGCGCGTGCCCGGAAGTTTCGATCCCGTCGCCGTCATGCAGGAAAGCCTTTCCGAGGAACTGCGCAAGGCGCGGTTCAGCAAGAGCGAACTGGAACGCCACGCCTCGCGCATCGGCCTGCATCTGGAACGGCTCGAAAAACAGTCCGGCCGCGATGTGCTCGCCCACATGTTCCGCGCCCGCATCGAAGCGATCGGCAAGGCGGTCGCGGAAACCGAGGCGAAGATCAAGGCAGCGGAACGCGCCGCCGACATGCTCGCCGGCTATGTCTACGACGTCGATCCATCACCGCTGCCGGAGGCGTCGGTCGCCAATCTCGAATGGATCGAAACGTCGAGAAACCGATCCACCGGCTGAAGGAGCAATCTGGCCGGGGGTGACCGGAAATCAGCGCAACCCAAGGTATGCCAATGGCGGCTTGCCGAACGCACGTTTAAACATGATCGTAAACGCGGCCGGGTTCTCGTATCCCAATTCCATCGCCACTGAGGTCACAGATTGACCGGCGGAGAGCTGTGGCAAAGCTGAAAGAAGACAGGCCTGCTGCCGCCACCCGACAAAACTCAACCCGGTCTGCTGTCGGAACATGCGTGTGAAGGCACGCCGGCTCATCCCAAGCTCCCTGCTCCAGTCATCGGTCGTCTGATGAATGTTTGGCTGTCCCACGAACTCCCGGCACTTTTTGGCGAAGCGTTCGTCCGATGGAAACGGCAGTGACAAAGGCAGACTCGGCAGCCGTTCCATCTCGTATAGCGTTAAATCCATCAGTGCCTGACTGCGACCGTCGACTTCCGTATCGAGAGAAAGCCCCACCACTTCGCCTATCAGACTCCGCATGAACGTAGTGATCTCAAGAACCTGGCAGTGGACTGGCATGGCTTCTGCGCGGTCGGTTTCGACATAAAGGCTTTGCATTCGAACCAGGCCCCCCGCGCGAACGCTATGTCGCACGCCCGCTGGGATCCACATACCGCGATGCGGCGGCATCACCCATTTTCCTTCCGGTGTGGTCAGGACAATGAGGCCTGAGGTTGCGTTCATAAGCTGGCCGCGTCGGTGTTCGTGGGGCTCTATCAAAAATCCGTCGGCGTAATCGTGGCCCAGCCCGATTACCGGCCGGGGAAGGTGATCAACCTTATCGATACGAGGACTGCGCATGCCGTGGCCCACTTTCGTAATATTACGGCCCAACATCGGTGGATGGGTAGAGAACCGAGCCTTAATCTGGCATGCACGATGGGGCAACCCGCTCCACTTTTCCGCATTGAGGTTGTTGAAATGTCGATTGCTACATCACCGGCCATTAAAACCGAAACGGCAGTTTTCTCGGTTCTGGGCGCAGCCAGCTTATGTCATTTTCTAAACGACATGATGCAGGCCCTGCTGCCTGCGGTTTACCCGATCTTGCAAAGCAATTTTACGCTTTCGTTCGCGCAAATCGGAATTCTGACCCTCATTTACAACGTGACAGCGTCAATTCTGCAGCCGTTCATTGGGGCATATACGGATCGGCGGCCTCTGCCATATTCACTCCCGGTCGGGATGGCATCTTCCATGTTAGGCCTCATCACCCTTGCCTATGCCCCGAGCTACGAGGTGCTGCTTGCGGGTGGGGTGTTGCTGGGGCTTGGCTCATCGATCTTTCATCCGGAAACCTCGCGGATAGCGCGTCTGGCTTCAGGTGGTTCGCACGGCCTGGCACAATCCCTGTTTCAAGTCGGCGGCAATTTCGGGTCAGCTGTCGGCCCGCTCGCGGCGGCCTTCATCATCCTTCCGCGCGGGCAAGACGGCCTTGCGTGGTTCGCTCTGGCCGCGTTGGCAGGCATGATTATCCTGACGGCTCTGGGACGTTGGTACAAACAGAATGGCCACGCGGAACGCCGGAAAGCTGGCGCTATGGTTCGACACTCGACCCTTTCTCGAAAAAAGGTGTTGGCCGTCATGGCGGTGCTGATCGCTCTGCTGTTTTCGAAATACATCTACCTCGCCGCCTTCACGAGCTACTACATCTTCTATCTGATGGAAAAATTCGGCTTGAGCACTCGGGACGCACAGCTTTACCAGTTTGTGTTCTTCGGTGCGGTTGCCGCCGGCACGATCGCTGGCGGGCCGATCGGCGACAGGCTCGGCCGGAAACTGGTGATCTGGGTTTCCATTCTAGGGGTTCTTCCCTTTACCCTGGTTCTTCCGCACGTGGGTCTTGTCCCGACAGTTGCCTTGAGCGCCATCATAGGTTTCGTCCTCGCTTCCGCGTTTCCGGCGATCGTTGTCTATGGGCAGGAGCTGATGCCAGGCCGGGTTGGAATGGTTTCCGGGCTGTTCTTCGGATTCATTTTCGGGATCGGTGGTATCGGCGCGGCGATGCTTGGCGCATTGGCTGACTGGAAGGGCATAGTTTTCGTATTCGATATCTGCGCCTTCCTTCCGGCGATCGGCATCCTCGCCATTTTCCTCCCGAATGTGCGGGAAATCAAAGCATGACGCCGGCGAACTCCCATGGCGGCACGGTGAAAAAGGTAACACTTCTCACCGAGCATCTGAGCACACCGATCGGAACCCTCTTCCTTTTCAGCGAGGAAGACGGGACACTTCGTCTGGCGGATTGGGAAGATCTGTCGGAGCGGATGAACAAGCTTTTGACCCGCCATTTCGGCATCGACGGCTTGATAAACCGTGTCAGCAACCAGCGAAGCCCGTCCCACGAAGCCCTAGAGGCCTATTTTGATGGTGACCTCAACACCCTTGCAAACATACGCGTGAAAACCAGCGGAACCCCGTTTCAGATCAAGGTGTGGCAGCAGCTTTGTCTGATTCCGCCTGGTTCAACGATCAGCTACGCAGAGCTTGCCCGCCGCGTCGGGAGCCCGGCCGGTACCCGTGCAGTGGGCGCGGCGAATGGAGCGAACTTCATAAACATCGTCGTCCCCTGCCATAGGGTGATCGGATCCGATGCCTCTTTGACGGGGTATGGGAGCGGCCTTTCGCGCAAACGATGGCTCCTCGATCATGAAAACGGAGCAAAGCATCTCTTCGTTTGAACAGAGCGGTTCAGCGGAAATGTTCCTGACAGCCTATTTGATCCCGGGGAGACACTCCATTCTCCCCCCAATTGGGGAGCGCCACCGGTGCTCCCCTTTTTTCTTGAGTGAAAATACCGCCTTGCTGGGAAGACACAGCTGTCCCTCGCCGGCTCCTGTCCATGGGTCCGTCGGAACTCAATAGGACAGCTTCGGATACCAGTCCGGCGCCCGGCCTTCCGGCGTCGTGTCGATCAGGGTCCAGAGCGGCATCAGGTCGGGCGCGCCGCGCGGGTCCTCGCCGGGATCGGAAGTGACGTCGCCCATTTCCTGGCTCCAGAAGTGGCGGATGGTCCCGTCGCGCCGCGTGAAGACGTTGAAGGCAGCGCCATCGCCGCCGTCCCTGCCGACCGCGTGATAATCACGGCTGTATTCATCGGTCAGGTCGGAATAGAGCGGCAGGTGATGCCAGCCGCGCTCCTTCTTGAAGGCGAGCAGCCTTCCGATCGGCGAGCGGGCAACGACCGCAAGGGCGGCGCGCTGCTGGATGTCGGGCACTTCGCCGTCCCAGGCCGACAGCAGCGAGGTGCACATCGGGCACGGGCGCTCGCGCTGGGGGCCGTACATGTAGCTGTAGACGATCAGCGTCTGCTTATCCGCGAAGAGTTCGGTGAGCGAGATCGGCCCGCCGGCGCCTTCGAAGCGATAATCCTTCTTGACTTCGCCGCCCGGCGGCAGCGCCCGCCGCTGCCTCGCGACACGCTCGATGTGCCGGCGCAATTCGATCTCTTCGGCGAGCAGCGCGTCGCGGGCGCTACGATATTCCTCGGTCTCATTGGGAAACCGGACGCCATTCTTTGCCGCAAGCACGGCTGCAGGGACCAGATGCTGGTTATCCATGACATGTCCTCCTTCTGTTGCCGCGCGTCTCTGACGCGCCCAAGGACGCGCTGAAGCCGCAAAGGGAATTCTAGCGCATCGTTGGCATGACGATCGGAGGATGCGAAAATCGACAAGGGCGACGGGAAAAATCCGCCTTTGAGGAGCAGCGGAACAGAAAAACTGCACAAGCGGCCGAGACGGCCGGCATGAAGAACCTCATGCCGGTCGATGGGGTGTACGCGGCACGGGGCCGCGTCTCTGTCTTTCAGTGTTTGAGAACGACCTTCCCGGGAGCACCTGCCGCAACCGCGTTCTGGGCAAGGCCGATCTGCTCCAGGGTGAAGGTGTGGGAAATCGGGATCACCAGCTCACCGCTGGCGGCGGACGCCAGAATAGCGTCGAGCATGGCCGCGTCGGTGCGATGGTAGAGTTCACGGACGATAACACGGCCTGCGGCATTGGCGCCTTCCGGCACCGGAACGATGCTCGCAATCGCGCCACCGTCGCGGACATGACCGATGAGGTTGCCGGCCACCGGGCCGGCCGTGCTGATCGCATAGTCGAAGCTCGGGCTTACGGCGGCAACCGTGATGTCGAGCGCTTCGCCCGCCAGCGCCCGGCCTTCGTTCAGGCGCTCGGGCCGGACGCCGGCAACCGGCTGGGCGCCGATCTGCTTGAGGTATTGAATGGCGGACCGTCCGACCGTGCCGAGGCCGCCGGAAACCAGAACCCGGTCGCCGGCCTTGACGCCGAGCGCTTCGACGGTCTGCCGGCCGGTAAGACCTGCCTTGACCAGCGAGGCGCCCTGCTCGAAGCCGAGTGCGGCGGGCAGCCTTGCGATGGATGTCGAGGGAACCACACCATACTCTGCATGGGCGCCTTTGCCGTTTGCGGCAAAATCGGCGACGACCCGCTCGCCGACCGTAAAACCGGTCACGCCTTCGCCGAGTGCCGAGATGGTGCCGGCGGCGTCACCGCCGAGCACGGCCGGCAGCGGAAGCGGGATATACTGGGCCATGAAGCCCTGGCGGAGAATGAGATCGAAAGGGTTGACGGCGGATGCCTCGATCTTGATCAGGACTTCGCCCGGTCCGGGCTTCGGCGCCGGAAGGTCCGCGATTTCGAACTGGTCGACATCACCGTAGGATTTGAGAAGTGCCGCTTTCATGGCGTCTCCAGAATTTCAGCGTTTCGTTGCGCCTATGCCCAACTGCCGCCCGGCAGCCGGGCATAGGCGATTTCCGGATGGCGCGGTCTCAGGCCGTGGCGGGACGACGCGTGTTGTCGAGCGTCCAGGCTCCGCCGCCGGCAAAGGCGATGTAGAGGAAGATGAAGCAGAACAGGATGGCGCCTTCGCCCATGTTCAGCGCCGGCCAGAAGCCATACGGCATATGGCCCATGAAATAGGCGGCAGCCATTTCGCCCGAAGCGATGAATGCTGCGATGCGCGTTTGAAATCCGACGAGCATCAGAGCAGAGGTGATCACCTCGATTGCGCCTGCAACCAGCAGGAGGGCGGGCAGCGGATAGGGTACGCCTTGAATCGGACCCGGAAACTGCAGAAACTTCATGGTGGCATGTTCGAGGAAGAGCAGGGCCGCCATGATGCGCAGAAGTGCGAGGACGTATGGCGTCCATTTGCCGGTATTGATCATCGAGTTTCTCCAAAGAGGTTGATGGGAGGTCAGGCGGCGGAGGCCGCCTTCTTCAGTTCCTGGTTTTCTTTCCAGAGCTTCATCGACATGGCGAAGACCCCATCGACATAGTTCCGGTAAACCGTCATGCCCGCCGGATCGCGGCCGGCCTTCGCTGCGAAAAATGCAATGATATCGTCGGATTCGGTGACGTAGCGGCCGAGCTCGAGCTGCGCCGAAGGAAAGCTCACTCTGTCGAGATGCGGCGACAGCTCCGCCCGGATCTTCTCTTCCTGCTCGGTTCCGGGAACGAAGTCGCGGCTTTCCACGTCCGATCCCAGACCCGATTCCAGAAGGAAGAGGCGAACCTTGAGGCAGAAGGGGCAGTTTTCCTTGAGGTAGACGATCGGCTTGAAGGTTTCGCTGGTCATTGCGCATCTCCATGTGATTGAGGGGTCGAGGGCACGCGGCCGAAACGGAAGCTCGATGCGGTGAGCCCGCCGGCGAAGTCCTTCTGGTGATAGGTGGTGGCGCCGGCTTCGTTCTCGGCGGCGCCGACCACCACCATCAGCGGGATGAGATGGTCTTCGCGCGGATGCGCCGCCCGCGCAGCCGGCGCCTGCTGCCATTCGAGCAGCCGCTCGGTGCGCTTGTCGCAGGCCGTGTGAGCCAGCGTTTCCTGAAGCCAGGCGTCGAAGCGGCGGGACGGCTCATATCCGCCCGTGCCGCGCATGGCCGAAAGGTTGTGATAGCTGAGACCGCTGCCGATGATCAGGACGCCCTCGTCGCGCAACGGCGCAAGTGCCCGGCCGACGCTGATGTGCAGCGCCGGATCGTAACCCGCATCCAGCGAAAGCTGCACGACGGGGATGTTCTCTTCCGGATAGAGCGGCTTCATGATGCTGAAAGTGCCGTGATCGTAACCGCGGGTCGGATCGAGCGCCGCTTCGATGCCGCTCGCCCGCAGCAGATGCTGCACGCGGTTTGCGAGATCGGGCGAACCGGGAGCATTGTAGGTGATGTGATAGAGGTGTTCGGGAAACCCGTAATAATCGTAGACCATGCCCGGCTTGACGCCCGACGATATGGCAAAACCATCCTCTTCCCAGTGACCCGAGACCACGAGGATCGCCTTCGGCGCATCACCGAGTTCGGCGCGCATGTCGACCAGCGACTGTTCGAGCACATCGAAATTGCGGCGGAATTCACCCGTCATATAGGGCCAGGGGCCGCCGCCATGGCTGACAAAATAGGTCGGGAGTCTGGAATTTGTCACCGGAATTGTCCTTCGCATCATTGCCACGAGCATGGGGGCGGCGCTTCGATGGGAAAGATTTTGATTTTTTCTCCATTATTGATCAATGTGGCGAATATTGAAGAACCATTTCCTGGATGTTGATGATCAATGGATACGTTGACGAGCCTGCGGGTGTTCTGCACCGTTGCCGAACTGAAAAGCTTCACCGCTGCCGCCGATCGCCTTGGCGTCTCACCTGCAATGGCGAGCAAGCATGTGATGCAGCTCGAGAACCGGCTGGGGACGCGGCTGCTCAACCGAACCAGCCGCCATGTCAGCCTGACGGAGACCGGGCGGCTTTATTTCAACCAGACCAGGGAGATGCTCGAACGGCTGGACGAGGTGGAAGACGCCATCGGCAATGTGACGGTGGCGCCCCGCGGTACCCTGAAATTGAGTGCGCCGGTTTGGGCGGCAACCGGCTATTTTACAGACATGCTGGCAGCCTATAACCGGCGCTACCCCGATGTCTGCCTGGACTTGGATCTCAGCGGCCGGCTGGTGAACCTGGTTGACGAAGGTTTCGATCTTGCGCTGCGGGCAACGTCGCAGGACCGGCTCGATCCCGGTCTCGTCGCCCGCCCACTGACGAATGTGCAGTTTCGTCTCATGGCCTCGCCGGATTACCTCGCGCGAACCGGGCGACCTCAAAACGTCGCCGAACTCAACGGCCATGCATTGCTTCGCTACTCCGGCGTCAACCTCGGGGAAAGCATGTCGCTGGAAGGTCCGGACGGGCCACACAAGATCACCTTCCGCACCGTGATGCTCAGCGACAATGAGACAATTATGCATCTCGCGGCCCTGCGCGGCATGGGCCTCGCCTTCCTGCCGGCATGGATGGCCGAGCAGGATATCGAAGCCGGCCGCCTGGAAATCGTGCTTCCCGCCATCACGCTCGGTTTCAACAGCACACTTTACGCCGTCTATCCGAGCCGCAAATATCTCTCCGCCAAGGTCCGCACCTTCATCGACTTTCTGACGGCGAGCACCCGGGAGATGGGATAATCCTGCTCAGCGAAAAACGACGGGGCGAAAAAAATCCCACTTCGGAATCCCGAAATCCCCCCGCTTCGGGATTCCGAAATCCGACGCGTTTTCAGCGCCGTCGCCGCAGGAAAATATACAGTGATTTCAACGGCGCAGCCAATTTCGGGATTCCGAAGTGCTATATAGAGTATGGTGGGAGTTGATCCCCATCGCACCAGCATGAACTCAAGGCCGTCACTCCAGCCGATATCCGAAAAGCAAAAAGGGCGCTCGACCCTTGCGGGGAGCGCCCTTATCCTGTCGGACAGCGAACAGTTCGACGACGTCGATACCGCGCGCATCCATTTTTCAGGCAGGAGCCGTATATGGACCCTTCCGGCCTGACTTTCAAGGGACAGTTTTGCCGATGTCTGACAGGTTTCTGCTTCAAGGCCCCCGTGATGCCCGCTTCACCATTCTGCTGGCGCATGGCGCCGGCGCGCCGATGGATTCGGCATCGATGACATCGGCGGCGGAGGCGCTCGCCACGGTTGGTTTCCGTGTGGCCCGTTTCGAATTCGCCTATATGGCGGCGCGGCGCACGGCGGAGGGCCGCAAGCCGCCGCCGCGGGCCGAAACGCTCAATCCCGAATATGAGGCGGCGATAACCGCGCTCGGTGCCGGTGGCCCGCTGATCATCGGCGGCAAGTCGATGGGCGGCCGGGTCGCCAGCATGATCGCCGACGATCTCTATCGCAGGGAAAAAATCGCTGGGCTGCTCTGCCTCGGCTATCCCTTCCATCCGCCCGGCCAGCCGGAGAAGCTGCGCACCGGCCATCTCACCGGGCTCACGACGCCGGCACTGATCTGCCAGGGGACCCGCGATGAATTCGGCACCCGCGACGAGGTGCCGGGCTATGATCTCTCCGACAGGATCGAGATCCTCTGGCTCGAGGACGGCGACCACGACCTCAAGCCGCGCAAGACGATCTCCGGCTTCTCCACTGCCGATCACCTCGCCACGATGGCCAAGGCGGCAAAGGCCTGGGCCGAAGGTCTGCCGGTTTAAGCGCTATCTCTGGGCTGTCGTCGTCGGGTTGCAAGCTTCCTGACATCGATGCGCCGCTCGGTGGCAGAAACGGTGATTTCGAAATGATCGGCCTGCAGCACGTCGCGGATGTTCCTCGGCCGGTGCGCGGCGATGTTGACGCCGCCTCGCAGCCGGACACTGTTATAGAGGATGCCGGCGCCGCCGCTTGAGCGCACCTGTTCGCCCAGCACCTGCGACGCCCTATAGCTTTTGCCGTCATAGACGTCGGGCCGCAGCGCCTGTTCGCCGCGAATGTCGAGGTAATCGCCGATCAGGATGGCCGAATAGCTTCGATAGGTACGCGCCATCGTCGCTACCCCGCGCGCGACAGCCTCGCGCCGGAGATGATGGCCGACCTCGGCGGCGGCTGTCTTCAGATTGTCGGCGGCATACCAGGCACCGAGATCGGGGCCGTTGAAACGCATGCCGCCGGGGGCGACATGCAGGAAGGCCGCCATGACGATGCTGGCGTTTGCAGTGCCGTAAACCCACTCATCCCTGGGAAGCCGTTGGATGCGGTCGGCAACGAGACGGTCGTTGGTCCAGCCGACCAGTTCCATCACCGCTTCGAGATCGGCCGCCCTCGCCACCGTCTCGAAAAGCCCGATCGGCGGAAATTGCGATGGGATCAGCCGGTAGGAGGGACGCGGCGCCTCGGCAAAGCGCTCACTCACCGGAAGACGATGTCCGCATCTTCGTAAACCGCAAAAGCTTCGTCGAGCTTGTTCGGCTGCATATAGACGCCGCCTCGGGCGCCATCGAGGAAGCGGCGCACGGTCATCAGCCCGTCCTGGGTTCCGTTGGTGACGATATCAAGCGGCGGATGGCCGCCGAACACCGGCGCCTGATGCGGCACGCGCAGCCAGGCAACGCCGGCCCGTTCGTCGGCAAACAGTACGCCGAGCGCCTGATGGATGCCGAGCACGGCGGAAATCCGGGTCAGCGTATCGACATCGAGGGTGAAAGCCCCGTGCTCGCGCGCTTGCTTGGCCCAACTGTGATAGGTCGACCGCGAGGGATACCCGAGCACCAGCAGGCGCTGTTCTTCGCTCAAGCCCCAGAGATCGGCAATCGCCAGGAAGGTTCGCAAGGCCGGTGCACTCAGCCTTTTGCGATTTGCCGGCGCAAACCTGTCCGTCTCAAGCCGCTGCGGCCCCTGGCTTTCCCGCTCGCTGCGTCGTGCATGCTGCATAATAGCCTCCTGTCTTGAATTAGACATAGTCCAAATCTGGGCAAGCGACAAGCAGATTTAAGGGGCTGAGCCGTTAGGAAAGCTCCCCGGCCGCCTCGCGGATCGTCTGCATCAGGATCGATTGCGGCACCGAAGGCACGGCATCGGCGCGCATCGTCAGGCCGACCGGGCCTCTGGTCTCGCCGGTATCGACCGGCAGCAGCGCCAGCCGCCCGTCGGCGACGTCGCCGGCCACCACGCCGTTGGAAATGATCCAGATCGCGTCGCTCGAGCGCAGGAAGGCGCGGCCGAAGGAATCCGAGACCGTCTCGATCTGGTTCGGCAGGCTGGAGACGCCGTTGGCGATGAGGAAATTTTCGACCACCGGCCGGATGATCGAACCCCGCGTCGGCATCAGCACGGTGTAATCACCGAAACCCGAGAAGGGCGATTGGCCGCCCTTGAGAAGCGGATGGCCGGGGCGCACGGCAAAGACCACCTGCTCGGAATAGAGATGCTCGAAGGAAAAGCCCGCCATCTTCTCCGCCCCGGCCAGGCGTCCGACGACGGCGTCGAGATCGCCGACGCGAAGCTGCTCCAGCAGCACGGCATTCTCGCCGGTGACGATCTTCACCCGGCTCCAGGTCCGCTCCTTGAGGAAGAGCTCCATCGCCCGCGGCATGATGCGCGACGACACCGTCGGCAGCGCGCCGATGCGGATCGCCGGCGCATCGGCGAACTGCTCCTGCGAGACGGAATCGAGCCCCTGGCGCAGCGCCGTCAGCGCCGCCCCGGCGTGACGCAGGAAGACCTCGCCGTAACGGGTGATCTTGATGCCGCGGCCATCACGCTCGAAGACGGCAACACCCAGCGCCTGTTCCAGCTCGCGGATCGTCTTCGTCACCGCCGGCTGGCTGACATGCAGCAATTCGGCCGCCTTCATGACGCTCTTCTGCCGCGCCACTTCGACAAAGGTCTGCAGATGACGAAACTTGACGCGGCTGTCGATCATTCCATAACTCCGGGGTTATCGAAATGCCTGAAAATATCATTTTACTTAACCGGATCAACCGGTCAGTTTTGCGATTAGGAGTGTGTGCCGTTGGATGGGCCTTCTATGCCGGGACGAGTTTGGCGAAGAGCCTCCCCCACTCTCCGTCATCCTCGGGCTTGACCCGAGGATCCATGCCGCGGCGCTGGTGGGTGCCTCGTGGATGCTCGGGTCAAGCCCGAGCATGACGGAGAATTGGGGGGACGGACGGAGCCATTGCGGCGTTGACGACCGTGTCGGAAACGCACTTGCCGGCGGAACTGACTTGATGAGGGAGTGACGTGCAATTTGTGAGGGCCAACCAACCCCACTCTCCGTCATCCTCGGGCTTGACCCGAGGATCCATACCGCGGCTGCTGGCGGGTGCCGCGTGGATGCTCGGGTCAAGCCCGAGCATGACGGAGAAATGGGGGACGGACAGAGCCATCGCGGCGTTGTCGCGCCCCGCCAGCGGAACCAAACAATGCCGGCCTCTCGGCCGAGCCAACCTGATGAGGACGTGACGTGCAATTCGCCCGCATAAACGACGTGACGATCCATTATCAGGTGATCGGCGCGCCTGCCGACCGGCCGGTGATCGTCTTCATCAATTCGCTCGGGACGGATTTCCGCATCTGGCGCGATGTCGTGGTGCGGCTTGCCGGTGACTACGCCATCGTGCTTTACGACAAGCGCGGCCACGGCCTGTCCGATGTCGGCCAGCTCCCCGCGTCGATCGAAGACCATGCGACCGATCTCGCCGGGCTGCTCGATCTGCTGTCGGTGAAAAATGCCGTCATCTGCGGTCTGTCCGTCGGCGGCCTGATCGCCCAGTCGCTCTATCAGCGCCGGCCGGATCTGGTCGGCGCCCTGATCCTCAGCGACACAGCCCACAAGATCGGCACGGCCGAGAGCTGGAATGCCCGCATCGCCGCCGTTGAGAAAAACGGCATCGCCAGCATCGTCGACGCCATCATGGAGCGCTGGTTCACCCCGGCCTTCCGCCGGCCCGAAAACACCGCCTATTCGGGCTATTGCAACATGCTGACGCGCCAGCCGGTCGAGGGTTATATCGCCGCCTGCGAAGCCATCCGCGATGCCGATTTCACCGAAGCGGCCAAGACGATCGCTGTGCCGACGGTCTGCATCGTCGGCGACCAGGACGGTTCGACGCCGCCCGATCTCGTGCTCTCGACGGCGCGGCTGATCCCGGGCGCCCGTTACGAGGTGATCGCCGACTGCGCCCATATTCCCTGCGTCGAGCAGCCGGAGGCGCTGACGGCGATCATCCGCGCCTTCCTCACATCCATTCCACCTGGAGACACCAACCGATGAACGAGACCGCCTCCTCCGAGCGTTACCGGCAGGGCATGGCGACCCGCCGCGCCGTGCTCGGCGACGCCCATGTCGAGCGCGCCACAGCGGCAACGACCGAGTTCGACCGCCCCTTCCAGGAGCTGATCACCGAAGCCGCCTGGGGCCATGTCTGGTCGCGCCCGGCGCTGAGCAAGCGTGAGCGTTCGATCGTCACCATCGCCCTGCTGGCCGCACTTGGCCAGGATGACGAAGTCGCCATGCATGTGCGCGCCACTGCCAATACGGGAGCAAGCCGCGAGGATATCTGCGAGGCGCTCTTGCATGTGGCGATCTATGCCGGCGTCCCCGCCGCCAACCACGCGATCAAGATTGCCAAGCAGGCCTTTGCACAAATGGACGCCGAGAAGGCGGCCTGAAGGAGAGAGATGTCCGAACGACCCAACCAAAAGCCGGAGACCGGCGCCTTCTTCGCCCGCGACCGCGCCTGGCATGCGCCGGCCCTGACCCCCGGCTACAAAACCTCGGTGCTGCGCGCACCGCAACGCGCGCTGCTGTCGCTCGACGGCACGATTTCCGAAACGACAGGCCCGGTCTTCGGCCATTCGATCATCGGCGAACTGGACAACGACCTGATCCTCAACTATGCGCGGCCGGGCGAAAGCGCCATCGGCGAACGCATCATCGTCCATGGCCGGGTGCTCGACGAGCGCGCCAGGCCGGTTGCCGGTGCGCTGGTCGAGTTCTGGCAGGCCAATGCCGGCGGTCGCTACCGCCACAAGAAGGAAAGTTATCTCGCAGCGATCGACCCGAATTTCGGCGGCTGCGGCCGCGCCATCACCGATGAGGAAGGCCGCTACCATTTCCGCACGGTGCGGCCCGGCGCCTATCCCTGGCCGAACGGCGTCAACGACTGGCGCCCCGCCCATATCCATTTCTCGATCTTCGGCCACGGCTTTGCCCAGCGGCTGATCACCCAGATGTATTTCGAAGGCGATCCGATGATCTGGAAATGTCCGATCGTCGGCACCATCCCCGACAAGGCGGCGATCGAGCAGCTGATCGCGCCGCTCGACTGGGGCAATACCATCCCGATGGATTCACGCGCCTATAAATTCGATATCGTGCTGCGCGGCCGCCGCTCGACGATGTTCGAAAACAGGCTGGAGGGCAATTGACCATGCAGCAGCTCGGTTATCTCAAGGAAACCCCGTCGCAGACGGCAGGCCCCTATGTCCATATCGGCCTGACGCCGAATTTCTGCGACATAACGGGCGTCTACGACAGCGATCTCGGCACGGCGATGGTCAACGACAAGACGCTCGGCGAGCGCATCACCGTGACCGGCCGCGTCCTGGACGGCGCCGGCGCCCTGGTGCGCGATGCCGTTGTCGAGATCTGGCAGGCCGACAGCGCCGGCCTCTACAACAGCCCCTCGGAATTGCGCGGCGCCGCCGACCCGAATTTCACCGGCTGGGGCCGCTGCCCGACACGAGCCGAAGACGGCGTCTACAGCTTCGAGACCATCAAGCCGGGCCGCGTCCCCTTCAAGGACGGCCGCAGACAGGCCCCGCATATCACCCTCTGGATCGTCGCCCGCGGCATCAATGTCGGCCTGCATACGCGCATGTATTTCCCGGAGGAGGCCGAGGCCAATGCCGGCGACCCGCTGCTTGCCCGCATCGAACATCGCGAGCGCGTCGCAACGATGATCGCCACCCGCGACGGCGCGACCTGCCATTTCGACATCCATCTGCAGGGTGCCAACGAGACGGTGTTTCTGGATATTTGAGGGGGCTGGCCAGCGGCTTGTCCTTGAGGTTCAGTGCAAGGAGCCCCCTCACCCTGCCCTCTCCCCGAGGGGAGAGGGGATGTGCCAGACGAGATGACATGCCCATAGGCGCCGGCGCTGCCTCCAAACCCCTTCTCCCCTCGGGGAGAAGGTGGCGGCAGCCGGATGAGGGGGCCACCACCACAAACGAGCAATCCATGACCGCATCGCCCTTCGACCACCCCTTCCTCTCCGGCCTGCTCGGCGACGATGAAATCGCGCCCTATTTCTCCGCCGAGGCCGATCTTCGCGCCATGCTCTCCTTCGAGGCAGCACTTGCCAAAGCCGAGGCCGCCCATGGCCTCATCCCTGCCGAAGCTGCAAGGCGGATCGCCGAGGCCTGCGCCGGCTTTTCCCCCGATCTCGCCAGCCTGCGATCGGCAACGGCAAGGGACGGCGTCGTCGTCCCCGATCTCGTCAAGCAACTGCGCACCGAAGTCGGCGAGGAAGCGGCCAAAAGCCTGCATCTGGGCGCCACCAGCCAGGATGTGATCGACACCAGCCTGATGATCCGCATGAAGGCCATCACCTTCCTGTTTGCCGGCCGGCTTTCCACGATTGCCGGAGCGCTCGATGGTCTCGATCGCCAGTTTGGCCGTAGCCGGCTGATGGCTCACACCCGAATGCAGGCGGCGATCCCGATCAGCGTCTCCGACCGACTTGACGCCTGGCGCGCACCGCTGATCACCTATCGCGACCGCCTGACCGAGCAGAGTTTTCCCGTCCAGTTCGGGGGCGCCGCCGGCACGCTCGACAAGCTCGGGGCACATGGCCCGGCAATCCGCGCCTCGCTCGCCCAAGAACTCGGCCTCACCGATATCAGGCAATGGCAGAGCGGGCGTCTGCCGATCGCCGATATCGCCGGCCTGTTTGCCTCGATCTCCGGCAGCCTCGGCAAGATCGGCCAGGATATCGCCCTGCTTGCCCAGGCAGGCCAGGAGATCGAAATCGCAGGCGGCGGCACCTCGTCGGCGATGGCCCACAAGCAGAACCCGGTCGCCGCCGAAACCCTGGTCACGCTCGCCCGCTTCAACGCGACGGCGCTGTCCGGCGTCCACCAGTCCCTCGTCCACGAACAGGAACGCTCGGGTGCTGCCTGGACGCTCGAATGGCTGCTGCTGCCGCAAATGGCGATGGCAACGGCCGCTTCGCTGCGGCTGGCCGAGGAGCTAGCAGGAAATATCAGGCGGCTTGGAGCGGTTTAGCTCAGAACCTGAAGGCCGTGCTTCTGTACGATCGAAAGCAGCTTCAGCGCGATTCCGCTCGGCCGCTTGGCGCCGCTTTCCCACTTCTGCACCGTGGATTCGCTGGTATTGAGATATCGTGCGAATACCGGTTGGCTGACGTGATTGGTTTCCCGTAACGCCTTAATCTCTTCAGGATCGAGTACGCTGGGCGAAACGAGGCAAGTTTCATCGAAGGAGCGCATTGTTTCCTTGTCGACCGTGCCGGCACTGTACATTGCTTCGACTGAACTGTGGATCGCCTCGAAAGCATCGCTTTTGAATTTACGCTTCGTCTTCATTATCTACCTCCACGAGCGCGCCCGCTCGAAGTTCGGTTTCGATATCGGAGGCCGTTTTCTTGCGGTACAAACCAGCAAGCACCTTAAAAGCCGCCAGTTCCGCGTCATCGATATTCGCGCGATCTTTCTTGGCGAAAAGATAGGCGAACACCCAAAAATCGCCCGGCATTCGCCAGAACGATCGAACGATGCCGGTTGTCTTTTAGACGCTTTTTGAAAACACCGCCGCCCAGATCGTCGGCCTTACCCTCCGCCACTTGCATGATAGCTTCGCGCAATTCGGAATCGGATATATGTGCCTTGCGCGCCGCTTTGGTAAACCAACCTGTCTTGTATATGCGTGCGGCCATGATGTTATGTAGCACTAGGTGCTATACTTATCAAGGTCAGGCGTGACCTGGATCTCAAAGCGGGAAACGCCGGCCAACTCCAGCTCCAGTCATCAACCGAGCTTGGCGATTGCCCGCAGATTGTCGGCCGTCGTTGTCGGGAAATCGAAGAATTCGAGATAGGCGGGGATCTGTTCGAACAGCATATCCGTGCCGACCTGAAAGGTGCAGCCCCGCGCCCGGGCGGCCTCCAGGAAAGGGGTGATCTCCTTGCTCAACACCACCTCGCCCACGAAAGTCGAGGGGGAGATGCGGTCGACGTCGATCGGCAAAGGGTCGCCCCGCCGCATTCCAAGCGGTGTCGCGTTGACGACGATGTCGAAACCGGCCGGATCGAGTGAGCCGATCGTCACCCGCAAATGCGGATAATGTGTCTTCAGCCGGTCGAACAGCGCGGTCGCGGTCGTCTCGTTGGCGTCGAAGAGCGCGAGATGGGCGACACCCGCCTTCGCCAGGGATGCCGCGATCGCCGAGCCGACGCCGCCGGCGCCAATAACCAGCGCATTTGCGCCTTCGACCTTTTTACCCTTGCGCAGAACGCCCCGCACAAAGCCTTCCCCATCGAACATGTCGCCGATCAGCCTGCCGTTCGAATCGAGGCGCACCGCATTGCACGAGCCTGCGACTTTGGCGTTGGTCGAGGTTTCGTCGAGCAGCGCCATCGTCGCAATCTTGTGCGGCATGGTGATGAGCGCGCCGTGAATATTGGAGAGCCGGAAGACGAGCTTCAAAAACACCGGATAATCCTCCGGCCTGCAGCCCATCGGCACAACGACCGCGTCGATGCCGTTCTTCTCGAAATACGGATTGTAGATCAGCGGCGCCTTGAAGGACTCGGTGGGGTAGCCGAGATGGGCAATGAGTTTGGTCGTGCCGGTGATCATGTGGCTAGACTTTCTCAGGATCGGCAGAGGCGCCGGCGTCAGAGAGGTGGATCATCTGCCCCGAGCGCGCCGACCGCTTGATCGCTTCGACGACCCTGAGGGTGGCAAGGCCCTCCCGCCCGCTCACGAGAGGCGGGGCATCGCCACGGATAACATCGCAAAAATGGCTGAGCTGACGGCAAAGCGGATCGGCGGTTTCGCAGGCGACGCGCTCCTCGGCAAGCGGCGCCAGCCAATCCGGCTCGGCCGTGCTCGTCCAAAGCGTCAGATCGGGAATGCCGAGCGACCCCTTCGTGCCACCGATCTGATAGCAATGTCCGGCATAGCGGGGAAATGCAGGGTTCTCGCCGGTGGTCGCCTCCCAGCTCCAGGGTGCGGCCACCGCGTCGCTGCCGGTCAGCGTGGCAAGAACGCCGTTTGCAAACCGCAACGAGACGACTGAAGTATCCTCGACGGCGTGGTGGCGCACGGCGTGCGATTCCATCGCATGCACGGCCTCGACCTCGCCGAACAGAAATCGGAACAGGTCGACATCATGGATCAGGTTGACGAAGATCGGGCCGGCGCCGGCTTCCCGCCGCCAGGGGATGTCGAAATAGTCGTCGGGCTTGGCGACCCAGAAGGTGCCGTGCACCGTGACGATCCGGCCAAGCCTGCCGCCGTCGACGATCTGTTTGGCCGTCTGGATCATCGGGTTGTGGCGCCGGTGATGGCCGACGAGCAGCGGTATCCCTGCTTTCTCCCCGGCGGCAACGAGCGCTGCGGCAGCGTCGACGTCGTCGGCGATCGGTTTCTCGATCAGAACAGGAATACCGGCGGCGATAAGCTCCATGGCATTCTCGACGTGAAGCTGGTTCGGCGTTGCCACGATGACGCCGTCGGGCCTGTCCTCGCCGGGGATGGCCTGGAACGACGGGTAGCATCGGATGCCGGCATTGCGGGCAAAGTCGCGGCCGGCCGCAGACGGATCGATCACGGCGGAGAGAATGGTTCCGGGCTCGGATATGACCCGCTCGGCATGGCGTCTGCCGATCAGGCCGGCTCCCATGACTGCAATCTTCAATGGCTTCATGATCGGCTCCGGAATTTGACGAGATATCGGCCTTGAGACCGCTTATTTCCGCAGGATTTCTCCGAGAAACTTCCGGGTCCGCTCGTGCTGTGGGTTGGTGAAGAATTCGGCGGGCGGGGCTTCCTCGACGATCGCGCCGCTGGCCATGAAGATCACCCGATCGGCGACCTGGCGGGCAAAGCCCATTTCGTGGGTGACGCAGATCATCGTCATGCCCTCGTCGGCCAGCGCGATCATCGTATCCAGCACTTCCTTGACCATCTCCGGGTCGAGCGCCGAGGTCGGCTCGTCGAACAGCATCACTTTCGGCCGCATGCAGAGCGCGCGGGCAATGGCGACGCGCTGCTGCTGGCCGCCGGAAAGCTGGACCGGGTATTTGTCGGCCTGCTCCAGGATCTTGACCCGCTCGAGCAGCCCGCGTGCGCGTTCCTCGGCTTCCGCCTTGCCGACGCCGATCGCCTTCATCGGCGCCAGCATGCAGTTCTGCAGCACGGTCAGATGCGGAAACAGATTGAACTGCTGGAAGACCATGCCGACCTCACGGCGGATCGCATCGATGGTTTTGGCCTGGTCGCTGAGAAGGATGCCGCCGACCCGGATCTGACCTTTCTGGTAGGTCTCGAGATGGTTGATACAGCGAATGAGCGTCGACTTTCCGCTGCCGGAAGGGCCGCACAGGACGATCCTCTCGCCGCTGCGAACGGTCATGTTGATATCGTGAAGGGCTTGAAACGAGCCGTACCACTTTTCCACGTGCGCCATGGTGATCATGGCTTCCGCGCGTTGGGGGGGAACGGGTCTGGTCATCGGTAGAACTCCAGGATTGGCGGTCAAGGCCGCATCGAAGAAAAAAGGCTGCGGATCAGCGCGCCGAGGCGGCGAATTTCCGCTCGAGGCGCGCGCCGAGAATCGTCAGCGGGCAGCACATCAGGAAGTACAGGATGCCGACGACGCCGAAGACCGTCAGCGGCTGGAAGATCTGGTTGGAGATGATGTTGCCGGCCCGCGTCAGCTCAGTGAAGCCGACGATCGAAGCAAGAGAGGTGCCTTTGATCAGCTGCACGAGGAAGCCGATCGTGGCAGGCAGCGAGATGCGCAGCGCCTGCGGCAGAATGACGTCCCTCATGCGGGAGACGTATCTGAGGCTGAGCGCCTTTGCCGCTTCCGTCTGGCCGCGCGGCACCGCTTCGATCGATCCGCGCCAGATCTCGCCGAGATAGGCGCTGGCATGCAGCGTCAGCCCGATGGCGACGGCCACCCAGGCATCGAGCATCAGCCCGAGCAGAGCCAGGCCGTAATAGACCACGAAAAGCTGCATCAGCAGCGGCGTTCCCTGGAAGACGGCGATATAGCCGGCGGTCAGGCGTTCCAAGAGCGGGTTGCCCGAGACGCGGGCAAGAGCGACGCCGAGCCCGGCAATACAGCCGCAGACGAAGCCGACGGCGGACAGGACCACCGTCCATTTCAGGCCGATCAGGAGGAAGACGAATTCGTCGTGACCCATGGAATTCCTCCTACTTGACGGGGTATTTGAAGTAGCGGGCCGAAAACAGCGCAAACAGGCGCATCATCACCCAGGAAATCACGAAATAGAAAAGCGTGACGGTGAAGTAGACCTCGAAGCTGCGGAAGCTCTCCGACTCGATGCGCTGGGACACCGAGGTCAGCTCATAGGCCGAGATCGCCGAGGCAATGCTGGTGGTCAACGTCAACAGCACGAATTGGCTGGTCAGAGACGGATAGATTGCCCGCAATGCCGGCTTGAGGATGATCAGCCGGAAGACCTGCGCCTTGTGCAGACCAAGGGCGAGACCCGCTTCCATCTGCCCCTTGGCAATCGACTGAACGCCGCCGCGAATGATCTCGATGGCGTAGGCGCCGCCGTTGATCCCAAGCGCGATGATCGCCGTCGGCGTCGGATCCAGCCGGATGCCGGCGAGCGGCAGCGCGAAGTAGATGAAGAAGATCTGCACCAGGAACGGCGTGTTGCGGATCAGTTCGACGAAGGCGATGACCAGCCAGCGCGCCGGCTTGAAAGCGGAGTCGCGCAAGGCAACCCCGCCAATTCCGATGACGATCGCCAGCAGCATCCCGCAAATGGCAAGCAGGAATGTCCCGAGGCAGCCGAGCAGGAGGCTCGGCAGGCCATCGATAACGGGCGTGAAATCCAGCGTATAATTCATGCCTTCGCTGCTCCCAGCATGCCGGCCATCGCTTCGATGGCGAGTTCATAACCGCGGGGGCCAAAACCGATCATGATGGCGGTGGCGACCCGCGAGACGAGGGATTTGTGATAGATCTCCTCGCGGGCATGCACGTTGGAAATATGCAGCTCGATCTTCGGCGGATCGAAGGTTTTCAGCGCATCGAGCAGGGCGATCGAGGTGAAGGTATAGCCGGCCGGATTGATGATGATGCCGCAAGCCTCCTTGCGGGCCTGATGCACGCTTTCCACCAACTCGCCCTCGAAATTGGTCTGGCGGAAGTCGATGGCAAAGCCAAGGCTCTCCGCCCTTGCGAGGCACTTGTCCCTGATATCGCCCAGCGTCGCCGAGCCGTAGATCGCCGGCTCGCGCTCACCGAGCAGGTTCAGGTTCGGTCCGTTGAGCACAAAGATGGTTCTGGTCATGTCGCGCACCTCAGGGCCCTGGGCATGGCGGTTGCGTTGACGGGCATTGGTCTGCCCGCCTTCATTTTGGTCTTTCTCTGGTGTCAAAATCCCGCGCCGGGAGATCGCCGCCGCCCCTCATCCGGCTGCCGCCACCTTCTCCCCGTAAACGGGGAGAAGGGGATGTGCCGTGACCTCTCCGTCCCCATGACCCTTCGCAGGGCAAGTCCCCTCTCCCCGTCCTTACGGGGAGAGGGCTAGGGTGAGGGGCAGTCGGCAGCCACCAACGCGAACCGGACGGCAGCCACCCTTTACCGCTCACTCACTTCGCCGCGAACGGAATGCCTTCCAGCGTTTCCGGGAATTCCGGCACCGGAACCTTCATCCACTTGTCGTAGACGGCCTTGAGATCGCCGTTTGTCTTGATCTTGTCGATGAAGGTGTTGAGCGCCGCATTGATTTCCTTCTCGCCGAGACGCGTGCAGGCGCCGTTGTAGAGCTTCTGGAACTCAAGCTTGTTTTCGAATTCGCCCGGACGCGCCTTGTTCACCCGGTCCATGTAGAAGATGTTGCCGCCCAGCGTATCGACCTGGCCGGACACCAGGGCCTGAACGCTCGCGGCGTCTCCGTCATAGCGGCGGATCGTCGTGCCTTCAGGCGCGTTCTTCGTCACCTGCGTGTCCTGCGCAGCGCCTTTGGCGACGCCGACCGTGAACTTGGCCATGTCGGCATTCGTCTTGATCTCCGCCGATTTGGGGCCGATCAGCACGATGGCGTTGGCAACATAGGGCTTGCTGAACTGCACCGCCTTGGCGCGATCCGGCAGCATGGCCATGGTCGCAAACAGAACGTCGACGCGCCCCGCCGTCAGCGCCGGAATGCGGTTGTTGACTTCGAGCGGCACGAATTCGACGGAAACACCCAGTTCCTTGGCGAACAGCGTTGCGATGTCGGCGTCGAGACCGTCCTGCTTGCCGCCGCTGGTCACAAAGCCCCAAGGCGGATTGTCACCCTGGATTCCGACGATGATCTTGCCGCGAGCCTTGATTTCGTCAGGCGTGATGGCGGCGGCCGGTTGCGCCAAGGTGACGGCAGCCACCAGGGCCGCGGCTCCGAGCATGGCGTTTCGCCGCGTCAGCATAGATTTAAACATGATGTTTCCTCCTCTTTGGCGGTCGTTCGACCGGACAGCCACCTCACCTTTTGACTGTGGGAGGAATGATTGCCAGAGACGGACGCGCAAATCAACATAGTTTTTCAAAATCATATGAGATTTTATAATGCCTCAAGCTATTTGAATTCCTCACGAGATTTGCAATAATAGGTGAGAGCGATTTTCCCCGCATGCGGTTCGGATACCGAAAGGGCTTTGATAATGAAGACCTCGATTGCGACTGTGACGATCAGCGGCGAACTGCCGGAAAAGCTGGAGGCGATCGCCCGAGCGGGCTTCGACGGCGTCGAGATCTTCGAAAACGATTTCCTGGCATTCGACGGCAGTCCGACCGATGTCGGAAAACTCGTGCGCGACCATGGCCTTGAGATCACCCTGTTTCAGCCGTTCCGGGATTTCGAGGGCATGCCGGAGCCGCTTAGAAGCCGCACCTTCGATCGCGCCGAACGAAAATTCGACGTGATGCAGCAACTCGGAACGGATCTGGTGCTCGTCTGCTCGAATGTCTCGCCGGCAGCCTTGGGCGGCATCGATCGGGCGGCCGAGGATTTCCGGGAACTCGGCGAACGCGCCGCCCGGCGCGGACTGCGCGTGGGCTACGAGGCGCTCGCCTGGGGCCGCCATATCAGCGACCACCGCGACGCCTGGGAGATCGTGCGGCGCGCCGATCATCCGAATGTCGGCCTTATCCTCGACAGCTTCCATACCTTGTCGCGCAAGATCGACGTCAATTCCATCCGCTCGGTTCCCAAGGAGAAGATCTTCATCGTCCAGCTTGCCGATGCGCCTGATATCGACATGGACCTGCTCTACTGGAGCCGCCACTTCCGCAACATGCCTGGAGAAGGCGACCTTCCCGTCACCGCGTTCACCGAAGCCGTCGCCGCCACAGGTTACGACGGGTATTTCTCCCTGGAGATCTTCAACGACCAGTTTCGAGGCGGCCTGTCGCGTGCGATCGCCGCCGATGGCCACCGCTCGCTGATCTATCTCGGCGACCAGGTGCGGCGCCATCTCGGCACCGGCAGCTTGACCGGGGCGGCGATGCCGGAAAGAGCGGCCGTTCAAGGCGTCGGCTTCGTGGAGTTTGCCACGGACGAACAGGATGAAGTCGAGCTGGTGGCCTTGCTGCGCACCCTCGGCTTCAGACAGACCGCCGTCCACCGCACCAAGAAGGTCTCCCTGTTCGAGCAGGGCGAGATCCGTATTCTCGTCAATGTCGATCAGGCGGGTTTCGCCAATGCGGCCTATGCCGTGCATGGCACGTTTGCCTATGCCATGGCCCTGGTCGTCGACGATGCCGCAAAGGCATATGCGCGTGCGCTTGCTCTCGATGCCGAGCCCTTCGCCCAGCCTGTGGTGGAGGGTGAACTCGAGCTGCCCGCCATTCGGGGCGTCGGCGGCGGCATCGTCTATCTGATCGACGACAAGAGCGCTCTCGGCCGCTTTTCCGAAATCGACTTCCACCCGGTCTCCGACGACACCGGCACGGCGTCTGCCGGCCTTCTCCGCGTCGATCACGTCGCCCAGACGGTCGGCTATGATGAAATGCTCACCTGGCTTCTGTTCTACACGTCGATCTTCGAAACCCATAAAACCCCGATGGTCGACATCATCGATCCAGCCGGGGTGGTGCGCAGCCAGGTCGTCGAAAACCAGTCAGGCGCGCTGCGCATTACCATGAACGGAGCCGAAAACCGCCGCACCCTGGCCGGACATTTCATTGCCGAGAAGTTCGGGTCCGGCATCCAGCACCTGGCGTTTTCGACCGACGACATCTTTGCAACCGCCGAAAAACTTCGCAGCTGCGGTTTCAGATCCCTGCATATTTCGCCGAACTATTACGACGATGTCGAGGCCCGCTTCGGGCTCGATCCCGTCATGACCGAGCGGCTGAAAGCGGAGAACATCCTCTATGACCGGGACGAGCACGGCGAGTATTTCCAGCTCTACAGCGGCACCTATGGCGAGGGCTTCTTTTTCGAGATCGTCGAGCGCCGCGGCTATCGCGGCTATGGCGCCCCGAACGCAATTTTCCGCATCGCCGCGCTGAAAAGACAAATGCGCCCGGAAGGAATTCCGAAAGACGCCTACTAAAGCGCGGCTCGATCTTTCAGATACGCTCCTCGCGCTTTAGCTCTTTGGTTTTGCGCATGTCGTTGCCGCAAAACCGCTGCACACTTTTGCGCGACATGCTTTAAATCAGAGAATGCGGCCGCTCTTCAGCACATGCGCGACGCCGCTTTGAACGTGCCGTCTGACCACTTCGGTCGCGCCGGCGACGTCACGTTGAATGGACAGTTCGAACAACAGCCGGTGGTCATCGACGACAGGCTTGCCGCGGAAGCTTTCGGCCAGCATATGATAACGAAGGAAGCGGTCGAAGACGGAGGAAAGGGTCGCCATCAGCGTCTCTGAATTGCAGGCCGAGACGATCGCCTGATGGAACTCCCAATCGTAGCGGACCCAGTCGACCGTGCGCGACATATCGCCGGCCAGCAGCTTGCGCTCGGCGGCGGCCAGCCGGTGATGGGCAGCGACGATGCGCCCTTCCCATTCGAGATTTCCCGCAGCGAATGCAAGGCCGATCGCGTGCGTTTCAAGAACGATCCTGAGGTCGGCGAGCTCCAGCAGTTCCCGCCGCGAAGCCGGGCTGACTTCGAAACCACGCTGTCCTTCGGCGACGACGAGATTCTCCGTGGTCAGGCGGCTCAGAATTTCGCGCAGCGACGAAATGCCGATGGAGTAGCGCTCCTTGGCCTGCTCCAGCTTGATCTTGGCCCCCGGCGGCAATACCCCCGATATGATATCCTCGCGGATCTGCCGGAAAACGACATCGCTTACGGTTTCGGCCGGGTCATGGACTTGCTTGAGCATGGCTTTTCCTGGTTTGCCGAGAGGTGTGATGGCCCTGAACCTCGAAGAGGCGTCCGTTGCTATTTCAGCGTCCCTTTGGCGAGCGCATGTTCCACCCCGCCTTCGATATGAAACGCAAGCACCCGCTTCGCCGTCTCCGCATCCCGCCGCAAGGCCGCATCCAGAAGCTGCTGGTGTTCTTCCGCGGCAACGTCGCCCCGGTAGGACAGGGCGACCATCTGATATCGCAGATATTTGTCGAAGATCACCGAGTGGGTCTGCATTAGCAGTTTCGACCCGCAGGCGGAAATCAGCGCCTGGTGGAACTCCCAGTCGTAACGCTTCCAGTCCTCGGCCCTGCTGGTGTCGCCTGACGCCATGACCTTCTCCATTCGCGCCAATTTGTAATGGGCCGCGACCAGCGGCGCTTCCCATTCCACGTCTCCACGCGCGAACGACTGCTCCAGGGCATGGCTCTCGAGGAGCAGCCGCATGGCCGCCGTCTCCCTGAGGTCGGAAACCGACACCGGAGACACTTCGAACCCCTTCTGTCCCTCGGCGACAACAAGCCCCTCGGAGGAGAGCCGGTTCAGCACCTCCCGCAACGTGCTGATGCTGGTCTCGTAGGATTCCTTCAGGCTTTCCAGCTTCAGCTTTTGGGCAGGCGCCAGCCGCCCGAAAATGATGTCGGCCCGAATGCGCCGGTAGCTGCTCTCGGCAATGGTCTCGTTTACGACAGGTTGCAGCATCACCGAGTCTCTTATATTTCTATTATCATCGGATATATCGCTTTTCGGCGACGACGATCAAGAAAACATTCGCGCGGAAGCGAAGACAATTTTCTCAGAGGATGCTGTTTTCTGCCGACATGGAATGCGGATGAGAAATCGGCTCACGCCGCACCGGCGCATGCAGCGACGTTCAGGCTGCCGCAGAGACTTTTAGCGCGAATGGCTCGACACTGCATTCGGGCCTGGAGCGGCGGCAATTGTTTTTTCAATCGCGCGCAACCATCTAATAGGCGTGTGTTACGGGAAAATTGTCCCGCCCCAGCAGCCCGTTTACCGAAAACCAACCATACTGGGTTGCTTTCCGACGCGAAAGCCGATTGCTTAGGAAAATCTACTCCTTCTTCCGCTAGCGGTGAGGAGAATGAAAGGGGGCACAGGCAAACCCGTGGAATTCTGCTGCTTCGCATCGGGATGAACTATGATTACGATGGCGATGCGGGAAGGCCGGTTTGAAGAAAGATGACGACAGAACTGTTTCAGGTAAAATTTTGGGGCGTCCGCGGCAGTATTCCCGTATCCGGCCCCGAGTTCGACCGCTACGGCGGTAACACGTCCTGCATCGAAATTCGCTGCGGAAAACATCGGATGATCTTCGACGCCGGCTCCGGCCTGCGCGAGGCGGGGCTGTCGTTGCTTGCCGACGGCGTCAGCGATGTCGACCTGTTCTTCAGCCACTGCCACTACGACCACATCATTGGCCTGCCCTTCTTCAAGGCGATCTATTATCCCTCGATCAACGTCAACATCTGGTCGGGCCATCTCGACGGCAAGATGAGCACGCGGGAAATGGTCGAGCAGTTCATCAGCCCGCCCTGGTTTCCCGTCAAAACCGATATCTGCCAGGCGACGATGAATTTCAGCGACTTCCACCCCGGCCAGGTGCTGACGCCCCACAAGGGCGTCACGATCAAGACCTTCATGCTGAACCATCCGGGCGGCGCCATCGGCTATCGCATCGAGTGGCAGGGCCGTTCGGTCGCGCTGATCTACGACATCGAGCATATTCCCGGCAGCCACGACCCGGTCTCGCTGGAGATGATGCAGGACGCCGATCTCGTCGTTTACGACTGCACTTACAATGAAGACGAGATGCAGCGTTTCAAGGGCTTCGGCCATTCGACCTGGGAGCATGGCACCGAGCTGGCAAGGATGGCGGGCGCCAAGCGCTTCGCCCTGTTCCATCACGCCCCCTCGCGCACCGACGAACAGCTGGCGGAGATGGAAGCCCAGGCGCAGGCCGCCTTCCCCGAATCCTTCGCCGCCCGCGACAACCAGACCGTTGTGATCTAAAGCGCGTCGCGATCTTTCGTAGTGTCGCACAGTTTTGCGCGACATGCTCTGCGGAACGGATGCCGAACCAGACCGTTTCCCCCGCGCGAGATCAATGAAACGGGGACAGCCATGACCGTGTTTTCCGGACAATGCCTTTGCGGCCAGGTGCGGCTTTCCGTTCGGGGCGAACCTTTGCGCGTCGGGATCTGTCATTGCACCGACTGCAGGAAGGACAGCGGTTCGGCCTTTACCTTCTATGGGATCTGGCCCGCCGGCCAATTCGAGCACACGGGGGAAACCGGCGCGTTCCAAGGCCGGCATTTCTGCACCCGCTGCGGCTCGCGGCTGTTTTCCGCCGACGCCGAAGAGGCGGAGATCAAGCTCGGCATTCTCTCCGAAGCCCCGACGCCGCTCGTGCCGCGCTACGAACTCTGGATCAAGCGCCGCGAGCCCTGGCTGCGGCCGGTCGAGGGCGCCGAGCAGTTTGAGGAAGACCGACGATGAGTGGGGACATCGGCGACCTTCCGATGGCAAGCCTCACGGCTTGAGAAGTGCCGATGCCGCCGACCAGTGGACGGCAGGATGCCGGCCGGTCACAGCAAACAAGGCCGACAGGAAGTCCCAGGCGGCCGCGTCATGCACCAGATGGTGGGTGAGCACGCCGATCGGCTCGTCATTGCCGGCAAAGCGGTCGCGCAATTCCGCCACCAGCTCGGCCACCAGTTCCGCCTCGCCGCGCCCGCCGCGCGTGCCGTGCCAGTCGATGATGTCGATATGGGTGTTGAGCAGTGGCATCGGACGATCCTGCCTTGCCCGCCCATAGACCGACAGCGCTGCAAAACCAAGCCCCGGCAATGCCGGGACAAGAGCCGCGGCGATGCGGTTCCACGGCGGCACCAGCAGCGGCTGGAAGCGGGCCGGATGCAGCCGCTCCAGCAGCCGCAACCCTTCGCGCAACTCGCCGAGCACGACGTCTGCCGGCCGCTCGCCGCCGAGTTCCTGCTTCTTGCCCTCCGGCCCGGCATGGTTCGTGTGCGACCAGCCATGCACGGCGACAGTGACGCCTGCCTCCGCCGCCAGTCGCGCCGCCAGAGCCTGGCCGGTCAGGCCGGGAATGACGGCAAGCGTCAGCGGAACCTCGCTTTCACCCGCCAGCGCCAGCAGCGTTTCAAGCGCCGGCGTCGGCTCGACGGCATCGTCGTCCCGCAGCCAGAGCCGCGCCACCCGGCCGGCGGCCTGCCAGCGGTCGAGTTCGCGGCGCAGCGGCTCCCAGTCCATCCGATCGGTCATCACCTCACTCCTGTTCCCGCATGGTCCCGCAAAATTCCGTCCAGTCGTTCCGCCGCCATCGCCAGCGAGCGCTCATCGAGCACGAAGCGCCGCGCCGCCTGCCCCATGAGCTCTCGCCGCTCTCCATCATCAAGCAGGGCAGCCACGGCACCGGCATAGGCGGCCACATCGCCATCCCGGGTCAGCAGGCCGGTCACCTCGGCCTCGACCACGGCAGGCACGCCCGCCGTTTCCTGCGCCACGACGGGCAGGCCGGCGGCCTGGGCTTCCAGATAGGCAAGACCGTAAGCCTCGCCGCAGCCGGGCCAGACATAGACGCCGCCGCGCCCGAGCAGGCCGGCGATCTCCGCCCCATCCCGCTCGCCCAGCCACTCGATGCGGTCTGCGGGAAGGTCGGCAAACAGCGCCTGCACCTCCTGGCGCATGGGGCCGTCACCGATGACGGCAAGCGTCCAGGGCCGGTCTTCGATCAGCCGCAATGCCTTTGCCAGCATCGCATAACTCTTCATCTTGTCGCCGGCCCGCATCATCGCCACCGTCATCAGCCGGTGCGGATCCGGCGCCGGCGATACCGCCTCGAACAGTGCCGTGTCGATGAAGGGTGGCAGGCGGCCAAGCCGGGCCTGCGGAAAGGCGGTGGAAAGCCCTGCCCGGTCACGCTCGGTGAAGCTGATATTGACCGCCGCCTGCAGGATCGCTTCTGCGACGCGCTGCTGCTGGGCGGCCCAGCCGGTGCTGTCGCGTTTGGCCGCATAGGAGGCTTCCGCCGTCACATAGGGAATGGCCAATTCAGCCGATATCGCCGGCCCGAAAGGATCGGGCGATTTGTAATAGGGGTGGTAGCAGAACCAGAGTTCGGGGCGCGGCCCGGAGGCCCATTTTTCCCGCAGCCGCTGCAATTCGATACGGATGGCCGGTTCGAGCGCCGCTGCCGCCTCCGGGCTCGCGGCATAGGCGCGGAATTCGGACACGATCTCGACCTCGTGGCCGGCACGCTCCAGCGCCCGGATCAACAGCCGCGCCATCAGCCGGTCACCCGACGGCACCGGATGATTCGGCGATTTCATCGGCGCGTAGAAAGCCACCCGCATCCATAACCCTCATCTAGAGACACACTGTTTCCACCCGGCATGCCCGCCGGCGCAACTCCGCTATTGTCCATTTCCCGAAAACTTGCGCATAAGCATATGGAATGTGATCGCGATCGAAACAATTCCGCCTTTTTGCCAATCTCTATGGGCGCGCGATTGCATCGACAAGAACGGGAATGAATGACGACGGCCTCAGTCACAGGGATTTTTTCGGAGCGCTCGATCAGAAGGGCAAGACTTGGTTCCGGCCTCGTCATTTTCGTCTTCGTCCTGCTGCATTTGTCGAACCATGCGATCGGCCTGATTTCGGTCTCCGCCGCCGATAAGGCCGCCCGCCTTTTCCTGGCGATCTGGCGCAATCCGGTCGGGACGGCCATCTTCTATTCGTCGATTCTGACCCACATCGCGCTGGTGCTGCGCGCCATCTATATGCGCCGCAGCCTGGTCATGCCGAAGGGCGAAATGGCGCAGATCGTGCTCGGCTTGCTGATCCCGCTGCTTCTCATGGATCATGTCATCGGCACGCGCATTGCCCACGAGCTCTACGGTTATATCGACGACTACGAGACGGTCGTGACTATGCTGTGGATCAGGAACCCGACAAACGGCCTGCGCCAGGGGCTCGGTGTCATCGCCGTCTGGATCCACGGCTGCATCGGCATTCATTTCTGGCTGCGCTACCGCCCCTGGTACCCGAGCTTCGCGCCATTGTTGCTGGCGCTGGCGATCCTCGTGCCGGTCCTGTCGCTGCTCGGCTTCGTCGAAATGGGCCGCACGCTCGCCGACCCCTCCTACCAGCAGGCCATCGCCAACAGCCCTTACAAGGCGACCGTCAACAGCTATTTCGCCTCGAACCCCGGGATTCACCGTGAAGTCTCTGAGATCCGAGCCGTGCTTTACGGCGCTTTCTCGCTCTCCCTGCTCGTCGTCGTCATCGCCCGCGCCCGGCGCAAGCTGAAGGAGCGCCTCGACCAGGTGGCCGTGCATTATCCGGGCGGCGAAGTGATCCGTGTGCCGCGTGGCTTCTCGGTGCTGGAAGCAAGCCGGCTCGGCGGCCTGCCGCATTATTCCGTCTGCGGCGGCAAGGGCCAGTGCTCCACCTGCCGCGTGCAGATCCTCGGCGATTACGAAGCCCTGCCGGCCCCCGACAAGATGGAACAGACGACGCTGCGGCGCATCAATGCCGGGCCGGATGTCCGGCTTGCCTGCCAGCTTCGCCCCGACCGCGACCTCGCGGTCGCGCCGCTGCTTGTGCCGGCGCTCGAAGGCGCCCTTCCCGCCAACAGCCAGGAAACCAGCCCCGGCCGCGAGCGCGAGATCGCCGTGCTCTTCGTCGATATCCGCCATTTCACCACGCTGACGGAAACCCGCCTGCCCTTCGATGTCGTCTTCCTGCTGAACCGCTATTTCGCCATCATCGGCAAGGCGGTGGAGCAGGCGGGCGGACGGCTCGACAAGTTCATCGGCGACGGCGCCATGGCTCTCTTCGGCCTCAACACCGCGCCGGAGCAAGCCTGCCGCCAGGCGCTCACGGCGGCTGCGGCAATCGTTGCCGAGATCGAGAAACTCGCCGCCGAACTCGCCGAGGAACTGGCGCTGCCGCTGCGCATCGCGATCGGCATTCACACCGGCCCCGCCGTCGTCGGCACGATGGGCTACGGGCGGGTGCGCAGCATGACGGCGATCGGCGATACCGTCAACGTCGCGAGCCGGCTGGAAAGTGCCGCCAAGGAGTTCGAGGCGGCAATCGTCATCTCCGAACCGGTGGCAACCCTCTCCGGCGCCGATCTTTCCGGCATCGAAAGCCGCGACATCAGCGTGCGCGGCCGCGCCCTGCCCTTGAAAGTCTATGTCATTCCGCCAGAGAAAGCGGCAAAACCGCTCGAAGGAAAAGACTGATGCCCGGCAAACCCTGGCTCACCGCCCGCTATTGGAGCCGCCGCCTGCGCAAGGCGCGCAATCGAGCCGTCTCGCGCTTCTTCGACACCCGCTTCGGCCGCCGCCTGCTGATCGAGAATATCGGCCCGCGCGTTACCTCGATGACGGTCGACGCGGGCGACCATCTGATGACCTTCTCACCCGGCGACTATATCGGCCGCAAGGTCTTCCGGAAGGGCCATTTCGAGCGTCAGGCCGTCGACCGGCTGATCGTCATCCTGCGCGAGCGTGGCCTGCTGCGAAAGGATGCCACGCTGCTGGAGATCGGCGGCAATATCGGCACCCAGACCGTCTACTTCGCGCTGAGCAACACCTATGCCCATATCGTCAGCATCGAGCCCGATCCGCGCAATTTCCCGCTGCTTGAACTCAACATCCGCCAGAACCGGCTGGAGGAAAAGGTCCACCTTATCAATTGCGCTGCCGGCGAGTTCGCCGGCGAGATCGACTTTTTCCTCAACCTCAACAATCACGGCAAGAGCAGCGCCATCCGCCAGAGCCCGACCGACAGGAAGATCAGCGTGCCGGTGAAGCCGGTATCCGAGATCCTCGCCGGCCTTGCGATCGACCCCGCCTCGATCGGCTTGGTGTGGATGGATATCGAAGGCTACGAGCCGGTCGCCTGCCGCTCGATGCAGCCGCTGCTTGCCCGCCGCGTGCCGCTGCATATGGAATTCACGCCGCTGTTCTACGGCGCCGAGGGCACGAAGGCCTTCATATCGATGCTGTCGGGATTTTACGAGGATTGCCTCGTGCTGTTCGAGGACCGCGAAGTGGAGATGAAGGTGAGGGATCTGCCGGGCGAGTTCGACCAGTATAATGTGTTGTTTTTGCCGTAGGCTTACATCGCAGCTGATGGTTGCCGCCGTGCCGCACGGCACGCCCTCTCAAGTCTCGAGCCTCGCGCGCCGGCTCCTCAAGGCAGCGGAGCCGGTGTGTCGGCAAGCGTTCTGAGATAGGCGATCACATCAAGCCGATCGGCTTCATCCGGCGCGGCGCGGATTTCCATGTCTACGCCAGGTGTCGTCAGCGTCGGACCGGCAAGAAAGATATTGAGATCCTCGTAGGTCCAGGACCCCTCCCATGCCGACAGCGTTTTGGAGTAGCCGCCAAACTTGGTCGAGGCCTTGTCGCGTCCGACGACGTTCCACAAGTTCGGCCCCCGGGTGGGTCCACCCTGGGCACGGGTGGCATGACAGGAGGAGCAGTTGGGGGCAAAGAAGGCCGCGCCTTTGGCCGGGTCGCCCTGTGCCAGCTTCGCGGCAATCGGCTCGGGTTTCAGAATGGTGACGCCATGCGCCAGCAGGTAGGCGGCGATCTCGGCCTGATCATTATGCTTGGCAAGGTGATAGGGCGTGATAATGGCCGGCAGACGGGCGGGGTCACCCCGGGTCCAGACGGCGTTGACGTCTGCGCCGGCTTCGACGAGCACCTTGACGCAGTCGAGACAGCCGTTCGCGACCGCGAAATGCAGCATGCGCTCGCCCCTCGATGCGGCGTTCGGATCGGCGCCGTGCGCCAGCAGCAGCCGCATGAGGTCGGCGGAGTTCTGCAGAACGGCGCCGGTGAGCGGCAGGCCGAGCGCCGATGGGTTGTTTACGCCCGCTCCGCGCTCGATCAGCAATTCGACGGCTTCGGGATGGCCGCTGCGAACCGCCAGGAAGAGCGGCGTGACCCCCTTCTCCTGCTCTTCGATGTCGGCGCCGGCATCGAGGGCCGCCGCGATGGCCGTCAGGTCGCCGCTCTTGACCGCCTCGTGAAGTGGACCGCATTGGGCGGCTGTGAGAGCACCCAAATAGATGAGCGCGCTTCCGATCAGTTCACGCATCCGGCTCTCCCTCCGCCAACACGGTGACCGACAATTATATACCCGAGCGCCCCTGCCGGCCAGCTTGGCGTGCGCCCGGACCTCCCCGCGTCTGCCGTCAATATTCGCCAGAACCAGTTGGAGGAGAAGGTCCCGGCTTGTTGCGCCGCCGCCAAAGACCGGATCTTGTGCAAGCCCGGAAAAAGCGGTTAGCTGCCGTCATTGGGGACGCTCTTCATGCACGGTTAGACGAGCCTTGGGGCGACAGCTGCGCTGAGAGGTGTCCGCATTTCGAGGGAAATCTCGTGCGCTGGTCCAAACCGCTTAGAGTGCATCTCGGCGTCCTGGTCGTCGCATCGCTGCTTTGCACGTCGATGCCGATCATCTGGATGGCATTCAGGCAGGGAAGCGATGCTGCGGTGAATGCCGGCGTGCAGCAGATGCGCGGGATGAGCCTGCGGCTGATCGAGGGATACCGCAGCACGCTGGAGGGAGGCACCGAGGCGATCGCGCTGGCATCGACCCTGCCGCAGCTCGCCTCCCCGCCGCCTCGGGATATCGCGGCAAAACAGGAACTCTTTCTGGAAGTCCTGAGAAACGTCCCCGAAGCGACGAGCATCTATACCGGATATCCCGACGGCTCGTACCTGCAGGTCATCAATGCCGCAAGGAGGGATGTTCGCCAGACACTCGCGGCGCCTGACGATGCGGCCTTCGCGATCAGAACGATCGCGGAGCGGCAAAGCGCGGACGTCCTGTCGACGTTCCGCTTTCTCGACAGCACGGCAAGACCGATCGGCGAGCGGCACGTCGAAGATGCGTCTTTCGATCCTCGGCAACGCCCCTGGTATCAATCCGCCGTTCAGGACGGGGTTCCGGTCTCCGTCGGACCCTATGTGACCGGAACGCTCAAGGTTCCGACGCTGACGATCGCGGCGCCGATGAAGGGCGACGGCCGGGTGGTCGTCGGCATCAACATTCACCTGCAGACCATCAGCCGCCTGCTGGATGCGCAGGGGATTTCGCCGCATGCCCGCGCGTACATCATCGATGGCGGCGGTCAGCTCGTTGCCCATTCCGACCCCGATATCATGAGCAGGATCATCGCAATATGGTCGAGAACATCAGGCGCCTTCGCCATGACGACAAACGGTTTCGACACCAGTCTTGAAACGGTCATCAGGCTGCGGCGGGATCCCGCTTTTGCAAACGGCGGCGTGGCGCGGCTCGATCTCGATGGGGAAAGTTATCTCGTGCAGATCGCTCCCGTCAGCATATCCGGTCTGTTCAAGGGAAGCACCGCCGCAATCGTCGTGCCGCTGGAAGACCTTGTGGCTGAGGCCAACCGGCTGCTCGTGCGCAATCTCCTGATTGCCGGCGCCTTCGTGCTTGCCGGTGTCGCTGCATCGGTGGTTCTCTCACGCATGGTCAGCCGCTCTCTCTATCGGCTCGCCGACGAGGCGCGCAGGATCGGCGATCTCGATGTCGGCGAGAAAGCCCTGTCGCATTCGTGGATCAGCGAGATCAACACGTTGGCGAGCGCGCTCTCGGCAAGCCGCCACGCCATCGGCCAGTTCGCCCTCTATGTCCCGCGTGAAGTCGTGCGGCGGATCGTCAGCCCGGAAGGGCGAGCGGTCGTCAAGGCGAAGCGGCAGGATGTGAGCGTGTTGTTCACCGATATCAGAGACTTCACGACCATATCCGAGCTCAACTCGCCCGAAGATGTGGTCGATACGCTGTCGGCCTATTTCGAACTGCTGAACACCATCGCCGAGAGCCATGGCGGGACAGTCGTCCAATATCTCGGCGACTCCATTTTCGTCATGTGGAACGCCCCGGTCCCGGATGTAAGGCATGCCGAAAACGGCTGTCGATGCGCACTTGCCATGAAAGCGGCAGTCGACGGCCTGAACGCGGAAAACGGCAAGAACGGCCGTCCTGCGCTGGTCACGCGATTTGGATTGCACACCGGCCCCGCGGTCGTCGGCAGCTTCGGCGCGATTTCGCGGCAGCAATACACGGCCATGGGCGATACGATCAACGTCGCCTCACGGCTGGAAGGATTGAACAAGGAATACCACACCTCGATCCTGGTCAGTGCCGCCATCCATGACGCCGTTGGCGATCGCTTCGAATTTCGGCCGCTGGGTCTGGTGCAGGTGAAGGGGCGGGCCGAGAAGGTTGATCTGTGGGAGCTTGTTCGGGAGAGCGGTTGTTAGATCAAGCCTTTTGCCATGCGTCAGACACGCTATGTCCGATATAGCCCGATCAGCAAAGCTGACATTCGATAATCGAGATTCACCCGCGCACTCGCCCCGCCTCAAATCAACTTCTTCGCCTCTGTTTTCGTATGCTCGTGATACTTATTCTCGCGTAGCGTCCCAAACAGCTTCAGGCTCTCCAGATGCTCGCGCTGGGCGCGGTAGAACTCGTTGAGGAAAACCAGCTCCTGGCTGGGCTTCACGGCGTCCGAATAGCGGATTCGCCGTGTGATGGTGCGCACGATCTGTTCGATCTCCTTGTAGTTGGACGTCTTCGTCGAGTCGCGAAGCACGTCCTCCAGCGTCTGCAGCTCATATTTGCCGTAGACATCGAGATGTTCCGGCAGAAATTCGAATTCCGCTTGCGACGATGCGGCGGCAAACGCAGGCAGTGCGAGGTCGGAGAGCAGCACGGAACGCGGATTGTCGACCACCAGGGTGCCGGCGATGATGTCGCCGAGCCGTTGCCGGCGCCGATTGGCCAAGGGAACGATCACGACCACCAGAAGCCAGGCGCACGTCAAACCGTTTTCCCACGCCGATTGATATTCTATCGACGCCAGAAGGGTGATGGGAGCGAAGATCTCCACCTCTTTCATCAGGTTGCGCGCGGTCACCTGGTGTGGTGTCAGCCGCCGTCCGTTGACGTTGATGACGCGGATGCCGGTTATCTTTTTTCCGAGCGTGCGGCCGTTCCAGATGAGCTCCGAGAGAATGTAATAGGGGGTCCGCACCAGAAAACCCAGCAGGATGACCAGCATCGTCTCGGCACTCGGAGGCAGGAGCCCTGTGAAGCCGATAACGAACGCACAGACGAAGATGAACAGAGTAGTGAAGAGAATGTCGAGGAATTGCGCGCCGAAGCGGGTTCCGAGCGCGCCGATCGCGAAACTGATCGGAACGCCCTCCGGCGGGATGAACTGTTCGACGCGTTTGCCGTCCGTGACTGGCTGGTTCATCGCGCGGGCCCACGCGAAACGTTGCTGTCGCGGCCGCCGAGCAGCAGCCAGCATATCCAAAAGAGACCCATTCCCCAGCCGATGGCGAGGCGCCAGACCGGATCCTGGATCAGCTGACGCAAAAATCCCTCGATCAAGGCTGCCACAACAAGCATCACTGCCGCGAGGATCGCGAGCTTGACGGCATCATGCCCCTGATGGCGCAACGCTTCCTTTCGCGTTCGCGCGCCCGGCAGAAGAACGGCAAGTCCGAGCCTCGCGCCGCCCGCACAGGCAATGGCGATGGCCGCAAGCTCGGTCACGCCGTGGATCGAGAGCCAGGCGAACACGTCGTAACCCAGCCCCCTCCGCGCAAACATCGCAAAGAACGCGCCGAGGATAAGGCCATTGTAAAAGGTCAGAACGAAGCTCGGCAGCGATACGAAAACACCGAGTGTGAAGATCAGGACGACGATGCTGGTGTTGTGGGAAAACAGAAAGGTAGAAAATGCGGCCAGCCGGTCGCTGTCATGCCGTTCGTCGCCATAGATCGTCGAGCGGAGATAATCGACCGATGCATCGGGCGTGCGCTGATCGGCCATCTCCGGAGGCACGAAGGTATAGAACCAGCTTGGGTCGTTTTGGTAGAGCCTGTATCCGGCGACGGCCCCCAGAATGAGTGCGAGAAAGCCGATGAACAGCGGCAGGGCCGATCGGCGCACCGCCTGCGGAATGCCATGCAGCAGCAAACGGGTCGCAAGGCCGCCCAGGCTTTCCTGCGGCGCGTAGACGACCAGATAGGCCCGGGCGCAGAGGCTTTCCAGATAGGCGATCAGGGCACGATCGAGCGAGATGTCGCGCGCGACACTCAGCGAATTCATCGCCTGCCTGTAGCCGGCGGCAAGATTGCGGACTTCATCATAACCGAGCGCGGCTACGCCGCCTTTTTCGGCGCGCGTCACCAACTCGTCCAGTTGACGCCAATGCGCCTCGCGCTCCACCCGGAAGCGCGCCGAGCGAAGCATATCGGTCTGGCCGGCGCCGGCATCCGCCGTCGGGGGCCTGTCTATCCTGCCATCGATACCGATATCCATCATATCATCTCACGGGATTTGATTTCGATGTAGCGCGCAATCAGGTCCGAGGTCAGCGCCTCCGGGGTGCTGTCGAGGCAAAGCACGCCGAGGCGCCCGAGCTTTTCCATGACGGCCCGCCTCTCCTGCAGGATCTGGCGCGCTGCGACGGAGCGGGCGACGGCGTCCATGCTGATCTCCTCGGGTTCGACAAGCTTCTGCAGCATGGGATCGCGCAAGGCGACATAGACGATGAAATGATGCCGGGCGAGCACCTGTATATTCTCGATCATCAGTTCCGCCGTGATGCTGTCGACGAAATCGGAGAATATCACGATCAGCGAACGCCGCTTCAGGCGTCCCGACAGATGGGTCAGCCCCAGCGTATGATTGCTTTCCTGGGTTTCATAGCGCAGCCCGGCGCAAACCGTCTGCAATCTGGGAAAGGCCGATCGCCCCGGCAGGGCCGGCACGAACAGGCGCGGACGGCTGTCGAAGCTGTAGAAGCCGACGAGATCGCCGGCGAGCCCCGCCCCCCAGCACATGGCAAGCGCCGCATTGATGGCGCGGTCGAGCTTGGTGAAGCCGCCAAGCTGCTCGGCCATCAGCCGCCCGGAATCGACGCACAGGATGATCTGGTGGTTTCGTTCGGCCCGCATCTCGCGCACGACGAGACTGCGCATGCGCGCCGACCGCTTCCAATCGATGCTGCGCGGATCCATGCCGTTGGCAAATTCGCGCAGCTGATGGAATTCCGATCCCTCGCCACGCAGGCGCAGATCTTTCTGGCCGGCTTCCAGCGGCAGGATCTGGGTCCTGATCGCCCCAGACAGCACCGGCGATATGTCGGGCAGAACGGCGATCTCCTGTCCGACCGGCATGCGTGCGATGATGTCGAGCAGCTTGAGCCGCGATGGCCATTTCAGCCACAGGTCATGGACCGCGTATTGCCCGCGCCGCGTCAGGCGAAGATCGAGAACGGCCTTGGCCTGTTTTTCGCCGGCGTCTTCAGGTGCGCCCGGCAATCGGCTTTCGCCGACGACAAGCTCGGGAGCGAGATCGAGGCGGATCTCGATATTCCCGGGCAACGCGCCCTTTTGCGGGCTTATGCCGATCGTCAACGCCGCGGTGTGGCCGACAAAGCCCTGCCGCGGCAGGTCGAATTCGATCGCCATCCGGCTCGACACGGTCGATATCACCAGATCGGCAGCCGTCAATGCGGCAAGCGCCGCCCATAGACCGAGCAGGGGATAATTCATGTCGCGCCACCAGACGCTGACGAAGACCGTCACCGCAGCCAAAATCAGAACAAGCGCGATCAGATACCGGGATGGCCGCATTTAACGGGGCGCATCCACGCGGTTTATGATGTTCCGCAACACCTCGTCCGGCGTGCGGCCATCGATTTCCGCCGAGGGCGACAGAATGATGCGATGGCGCAATGCCGGCACCAGCAACGCCTGAACATCGTCCGGCAAGCCGTAATCCCGGCCCTCGAAGGCTGCGCGCACGCGCACGGCCGAGGCAAGAGCATCTGCCGCGCGCGTCGATGCGCCGTAGAGAATATCGGCATCGGAGCGGGTGGCGCGCACGAGATCGACGATATAGGTCAGGATCGTCTCGTCCAGGCGGATCGCATCGATCAGCGCACGTCCCTCGGCGAGCGCGGTGCTGGTGACGAGCGGACGGATGCCGGCATTGCGCAGATCCGATTTCAGCGCCTGGCTGGCGTGCCTGGACAGGATGGCGATCTCGGTGTCGCGGTTGGGAAAATCGACGACAAGCTTGAACAGGAAGCGATCGAGCTGTGCTTCCGGCAAGGGATAGGTGCCCTGTTGCTCGATCGGGTTCTGCGTCGCCAGCACGAAGAAATCCGAGCCCAGGGAGTAATCGGCCCCGTCAAGCGTGACCATCCGCTCGTTCATCGCCTGCAGCAGAGCCGATTGCGTCTTCGGCGGGGCGCGATTGATCTCATCGGCGAGCAGGATGTCGGTAAAGACCGGGCCCTTGGTCAGGTGGAACTGATTTGTCTGGAAGTTGAAAAGATTGACCCCCAGCACATCGCCGGGCATCAGGTCGGGCGTGAACTGGATGCGACGATAGTCCAGCGCCATGGCGGCGGAGACCGAGCGGGCAAGCAGGGTTTTGGCCGTGCCGGGAGGACCTTCGACGAGGCAGTGCCCGCCGGCAAAGATCGAAATCAGGACGAGATCGACAATGGCGTCCTGCCCCTGCACTACCTTGCCGATTTCGCCACGAACCGCAGCGATGAGATTGCGAAATTCACCTAGATCCAAGCTCAAAGCTCCCTAACATTTTCCTGAATGTCTCAAGATTGCGATGCAGATCCGAGCGCGTCATGACATGTCCGCGTTCGATCAGCGCCTCGGCTGCGGCGTGCAATGCCTGCGCGCCTGCCTTATCCTGGCGCGCCAGGCGCTGAAACAGGCGCGCTATGCCGGCCTGATTTCCGGCGCCCGATCCGAACAGCAACTGCGCTTTATCGGCAAGCACATGCAGCACGAACTGGCCGGCCATCCGCCCGTCATTGCCCGACAGGCGCAAGAGCCGCGCCGTGGCGTCGATCGCTGCGGTCTTCGACAGTTCGATGTTGCCGGACGTATCGCTCAACGGCGGCCCGAAGCGATAGGCGCCGCGCCAGAAGCAGATCGCTGCGACAACGAGAAGCGTTCCCCAGATGACCGACAAGGGATAGGCGAAAAACCGCTTCAGATCGGTGGCCGAACGCTCATAGGACTTACCCTCGTCCACCGGTTTTTCGCGGTCTAGAGGTTCGCCTGCCGTATCCAGATAGATCGGCCGCGTCTCGTCGGCGCCGCGAAGCAGCGTGACGAGCGACACGGCGAAGGAGGCGTTATCGGCCAGGGCCATTCCGTGATTATTCAACAGGTCGGGATCCGACAGAAGATAGACGTCAGGGTGATCATCGCAAGCCACGATCAGCGCGCCAGACGGCATGCCGGCGAGTTCTTTGCAGCCGCCCGGCAGGCTCGACCGGACGAAGGTTTGTGCCTGATACAAGGCGATCCTGGTTGACTGGGCCGGTGCCAAGCCTGACTGTGCGTCCTCAAAACCTGGCCCGTGCCGACCGAGGCGCAAATCAGAGAGCTCGATCTTGCCGAGTTCGCCGTGGAGGTCGCTGAGATCAACGAGGTCCGATTGCCTGGCAATACCATCCTTCGACACGCTGCCACGCCATTTCGGCATGATGATCAGCGTCGGCAGCTCGTAGGAATCTGCCTCATAGATCCAATCCTCAAGACCACTGGCCTCAAGACCACCGGCATTCGATTCCCCGCCTGCCCGCGGTGCGGCAGCCTCGCTTTGGGATATGGGCAAGGGAAGAATGCGCAATGAGACATCGGACCGCGATCGGGCGACATGGGCATCGGATCGGACAACGGCTATGCCCTTGGCTTGCAGCCACACTTCCAATCCCTTGTTGCCGAGGGGTGAGCGGTCGTACTCGCTGCCCCGCGGCAGCACAAAAAATACCAGCGCTGCCAGCCCAAGTAAGAGAACCAGGATGAAAGCGGGGGCCGCGTTACGCATTGGCCAACCTGCCCATCGACAGCAGGCCACGCGCCGTCGCGAGAAGGGTGTTGAAATGATTTTCCGCAACGGCGCGGCCGCCGTAATGCACGAGTTCCACCGCAGTGAGGAAATTTGCAAGACGCTCGCGGTCGGGTATGTTTTTCGGCAGGCGGGCGAAAACGGCGCGTTCCGTGTCCGAGCGGAAAAGACGGGTTCCCGTCATATCAGCCGCATGCAGCAGACAATGCCTGAGCAGCAGGACAACGGCCTGCCGTCGATCCGCCATGGCGGCAATACGCTGCAGGAAGTCGTTCGGCGCTTCCTCGGCCGCACCCTGTGAGGTGCGCCAGCTTTCCGGCGCCTCGCCCTGCCGCTTCATTTCGCGGGGAGCCGATGCGAGCAAGACACCACCGTTTCCGAAGCGTATCCACAAGCCGATCACCGCGATGAGACCGACAAGCACCACGGCAACCGCCAGCGGGCCGCTGACGGCGGTCTCGCGCGGGACGATCAGCGGCTGGCGTTGTGGCGACGATGTCGCCGTATTCGACGTCGGCCCGGCTTTTGCCGAGACGTCGCCATAGACGAGCGTACAGCGCAATCCGTTCTGCGAGCACTGCGCGGCATATTCGGCTGCGGCGGCGCTCTTCTGATGATCGCCGCCCTCAACCTGCTGATTGTCGCCGTCCTGCGCCTGTGCGGGCGGAAACTGGGCCGAGGTGGCGAGCAACAGAGCCACCAGCAGGCCGACTTTGCGGATGATCATGCTCTAGGCGAAGACCTCAGCTCTTATCTCCGGACGCAGCGGATCCGCCCCGAACTTGTTTGGGCCTTCAGTACCCGGAAGCACATCGATAATGAAAATCGCAAGACCCGTACCGAAACCGACATAGGGAATAAAGCCCAGAATGACCAGCGCGAGATACCACCAACCGGAAATGTTCCGATCATGGAAGCGGCGAACCTGCAGAGCTGTTAGCGGCAAAAGTATCGCGAGGATGAACAATCCGCAAATAACTACAGCGTAGCTAGCAGGTGACACAGCTCCGCCGCCACTGGTAGCGAAGGCGAGCACACCGCCCAGAAACCCAAGTACGACCATCGCCAGAAAATAAAACAGCATGAACCACCAATATTCCGACCGGGAAGCCCTGCCGGAAAAGGTTGCGTATTTCTTCTTCAGCACAGTCCGAACAGCTTCAGTAAACCCCATTTGAAAATGCCCCCATTTCTGCTTGCAATCGCCGTGACCAGCAGATTCACCATCGGCTTGCCACAGTAGTAATATCAGATGAAAAACAGCTACAATTCAAACGCAGAAATTGCAATAAGTCGGTTGTTTCAAACACGCGCCGCCTGATGCGAAATTGCGCCCAGCGGAACAGAGCCACAGCAGCCGACCAGATGCCCTAGGCAAAGACTTCTGCTCTTAGTTCCGGTCGCAGCGGATCCGGCCCGAACTTGTTTGAGTCCGTGGTGCCCGGAAGCATCGAAATAACAACAATCACTAAGACTGCGACGAGGCCCAAATAGGGAATAAACTTGCAGATAACCAGCGCGAGATACCACCAGCCGGAAATGTTGCGATCATGGGAGCGACGAACTTGCAGGGACATCAGCGGCAAAAGAATTGTGAGTACGAACAATCCACCAATGACCACGAAAGCTTCAGCCGGTGTCGCGGCTCCGCTCATAATGATCGCACCTGCCAGGGTTCCAATTGCGAGCAGCACCAGCAAACAGAACAGCATGAACCACCAATATTCCGAGCGGGTGGCCCTGCCGGAAAAGGTCGCATATTTTTGCGTCAAGACTGTTCGAACAGCCTCAGAAAAACTCATTTCAATGCCCATTGCTGCTTGCTATGAGCGCGATGGCCCAAAGACATATCGACGTCTTGCTTGATAGTCGTTTCGGATAAAGCAGCTACAATTCAAACGTATAAATTGCAATAAGCGGGTCACCTGACTGCCGATCCAGCGTCAGGCCGCTAGCGATGCAGTTGTGGGCAAGCCATTGGCCCGCAACCGCAAAAGGTGTGTCGTTTCCGCATCACTTTCCATCAGGTTGCAAATATCCGCTTGGCAACAGCGAATTGGTTCGGTAGAAAACGCTCACCGCTCAATCGAACAAGGGAGGCGTTGAATGACATCAGCAATCATCGAAACCTTCCCATGTGGCATGTCCCGACGCTAGGTCATTGCCATTCGCGGCCCGCCTCGGGTGCGCCACATGCGGTCTTCTCTTCCTTCATAGCCCGATTGATCTGACGGGATCGTTTTATCTCCCGCTTGGGCTGTGCGCCTTTTAACTCTCGCTTTGAGGACCGGCGTCGACATGGGCCGGGCTGGTTAAATGACTCGCAAGAAGCTCGATTTCCGCGCCGATGCCTATCGCAACGTGCTCGGCTTTGTTTTTCATCATTGGCGCCATCGGCTTGGCCTGGTGGGCATTATCGTCGTGCTGGTGATATCAAGCACGCTCGCCGAAGTCATGGTGCCGGTGTTCTCGGGCCGGATCGTCGATGCCATTGCCGGCGGCAATGTGGCGGATGGGGCGCTCCGTGCCTTCGTCGTCGTCGTGGCTCTGGGCATGACCAGCGTGGCGCTGCGCTGGTTCATCTTCAACGGCATCATCCGGCTGACGCTGCGCATCATGGCGGATGTCGTCAATAACGGCTTCCACAAGGTACAGCGGTTCTCGACCGACTGGCATGCCAACAGTTTTGCCGGTTCGACGGTGCGCAAGATCACTCGCGGCATGTGGGCGCTCGATTCGCTCAACGACCTGTTGCTGGTCGCCCTCTTGCCGTCGATCGTCATGCTCGTCGGCGCCAGTCTCGTGCTCGGCAGCTACTGGCCGGTCATGGGCCTGATCGTGGCCCTGGGATCGTTGATCTATATCGGCGTGACCGTGGCGCTTTCCATGGGCTTCGTATCGCCGGCGGCAAGGCTTGCCAATGCCTGGGACACCAAGCTGGGTGGGGCGCTGGCGGATGCGATCAGCTGCAATGCGGTGGTCAAAGCCTTCGGCGCCGAAAACCGCGAAGAGGCACGCTTGCGGCATGTGCTCGCCAAATGGGACAGCCGCACGCGGCGGACATGGAAGCGCGGCACATCGAGCGGCACGATCCAGGGCTTCATGATGGTGTCCATGCAGGCCGGCATTCTGGGCACGGGCCTGGTCATGTGGCGGCAGGGGCTGGCAACGCCTGGCGACATCACCTTCGTGCTGGCGATGTTCTTCGTTCTGCAGGGCTATCTCCGCAATGTCGGCCAGGACATCCGCAATCTGCAGCGGGCCGTCAACGACATGGAAGAATTGGTGCTGCTCGACAAGATGCCGCTCGGCATCGAGGACAGGCCGAACGCCACGCCTATTGCGATTGGCGAGGGCGAGATCGTCTTCGATCGCGTCACCTTCCAATATGGCGCGCATCCCACGCCGCTTTACGAGGACTTTTCGGTCACCATCAAGCCGGGCGAGCGCGTGGGACTGGTGGGGCATTCGGGCTCGGGCAAGACGACTTTCGTCAAGCTCATCCAGCGTCTCCACGACGTGACGTCGGGCACAATCCGCATCGACGGGCAGGATATCTCAGGCGTCAGGCAGTCGAGCCTGCGCGGCCAGATTGCCATCGTGCAGCAGGAGCCCATCCTGTTCCATCGCACGCTGGCCGAGAACATCGCCTATGGCAGGCCGAACGCGTCGCGCCGCGAGATCGAGCAGGCGGCCAAACAGGCAAGCGCCCACGACTTCATCATGGGCCTTCCCAAGGGCTATGAGACCATGGTGGGAGAGCGCGGCGTCAAACTGTCGGGCGGCGAGCGGCAGCGTGTCGCCATTGCCCGTGCGTTCCTCGCCGATGCGCCGGTGCTGATCCTCGACGAGGCGACGTCGAGCCTCGACAGCGAAAGCGAAGTCCAGATCCAGCAGGCGATGGAACGCCTGATGAACGGCCGCACCACGCTTGTCATCGCCCACCGGCTCTCGACGGTGCGGGCGCTGGACCGGCTGCTGGTCTTCGACAAGGGCAACATCGTCGAGGAAGGCGACCACCAGGCGCTGATCCGGCTGAACAACGGCATTTATCGCCGGCTGTTCGAGCGGCAGGCGCTGGAACTGACCAAAGGTCTGGTGGCGTGAACCGGAATACGCCAGGGCTGATGCTCTGGCGTATTACCTCTTGCGATAGAGGAAATAACGGCCTTCCTTGATGCCCTCGGGCAGCGGCAGCGCCGCCAGGGTGGGATGGTCCAGCGGCAGGCCGCTGACGGCGATGCCGTTTGGGGCGAGCACGCCGGCCATCAGCTGCGGCAGCCAGGTCAGCGTCACCGCGTCGATCTCGTCATGGCCAGTGCCGATATCGGCATGGGCAAGGGCGGCGCCGATGCCGAGGAAGGCCTGGCCGGATTCGCGGATATTGCCGGTGACCATGTCCTGCGGCTCCGGTGTCGAGGCCGAATAGGAGCGGACCTCCCAGTCGAAGGCGACGATGCGGCGGCCAGGAAAGCACTCCCGCAGGTGATCATAGGTGCGGCCGTTGCCGAGGCCGAACTCCAGCACCGGACCCTCGATTTCGCCCACCAGACCGATGATCGCGTTCAGAATATCGCGTTGAGCCGTCAACCGGCGAATGAAGCTGTCGAGGCGGCTCATCTATTCCGTATCCGTCATGAAAATCATGGATGCGTGCTAACACATGAAACCTTGCCAAGTCGATTGCCGTAAATGGGAATTGGCGTTGCAGTGGCAATATGGGTCTGTGCTAAGGTCGAGGACATGGAAACCGTAACCGACGAAGATTTCTTTGCCGCCGTGCCGCTCTTCAGCGCCTTCGAGGGCGTGACCGATGCCGCCAATTATCGGCCGCTGCCCGAGGGATGGGTTCTGGCGGTCGCCGACATCGTCGGCTCGACGCAGGCGATCGCCGGCGGCCGTTACAAGGACGTCAACATGGCGGGCGCCAGCGTCATATCGGCAGTGCTGAATGCCGTCGGCAAGGGCGATTATCCCTTCGTCTTCGGCGGCGACGGCGCGCTGATTGCGCTTCCGGGCTCGCTGGAACAGGCGGCGCGCGATGCTCTCGCCGCCGTGCAGGTCTGGGTGGAGGAGGATCTCAGCCTGATGCTGCGCATCGCCATCGTTCCGGTCGCCGACACCCGTGCGGAGGGCTTGGACGTCCGTGTCGCGCGATATTCCGCCAGCCCGCACGTCACCTATGCGATGTTCTGGGGCGGCGGCACCAGTTGGGCCGAACGACAAATGAAGCTCGGCCGTTATGGCGTCGAGCGCGCCGCCGCCGGAACCCGCCCGGATCTGACCGGCCTCTCCTGCCGCTGGAGCCCGATCGAAGCCGAGAACGGCGAAATCGTCTCGATCATCGCCGTGCCCGGCGAAGGCCGACCGGGCGAAGAGTTCCGCGCCCTCGTCAACGGCATTGTCGCCATCACCGCCGAGCAGAACCGCGGCAGCCATCCGGTGCCGGCCGACGGGCCGAAATTCGCCTTCTCGCTGAAGGGCATCAATCGCGAGGCCAAGGCCACCGCGCCGGCCGGAAGGCGGCTGCGGCAGAAGCTCATCATCTTCCTGCAGCTTGCCATCACCGTGGCATGCTACAAGCTCGGCATCCCGCTCGGCCGCTTCGATGCGCGCCGCTACAAGAGCGACGTCGCCGGCAATTCCGATTTCCGCAAATTCGACGACGGGCTGAAGATGACCGTCGACGTCGATGCCGAGCACCTGAAACGGATCGAGACGCTGCTGGAAGCGGCGCAGGCCAGGGGCATTGCCCGCTACGGCCTGCATCGGCAGGCCTCGGCGCTGATGACCTGCTTCGTGCCGACGCCGATTTCGCGCGACCACATGCATTTCATCGATGGCGCATCAGGCGGTTATGCGGTGGCCGCCAGCCGGATGACCGGCAAGGCGCTTTCGGCTGTTTCCGTCACGCCTTGATAACGTGGTCGGCCGAAAGGCCAAGCCGGTTGAAGACGTTGCGCGTGTCGATGATCAGCGCAGCGCTTTTTGCAAGCGTCGCATAGTCGACGCTGTCATGGTCTGTCGCGACCAGCACCGCATCGTAGCCGGCAATAGCTTCCGGCGTCAGCGCCACCGATCTGCGGCCCTTCAGCGCCTGGTATTCGCGCGTCGGCGGGATCTCGGCAACGAAGGGGTCGTGATAGTCTGCCCGGCCGCCGCGCTCCTCGATGATCTCGATCAGCCGCAGCGACGGGCTTTCTCTGATATCGGCGACGTTCTTCTTGTAGGCAAGCCCGAGCACCAGCACCCGGCTGCGGCTCAGCGCCTTGCCGGCGTGGATGTCGAGCGCTTCGGCGAGCTTGCCGACGACATAACGCGGCATCGCCGAATTGATCTCGCCGGCCAGTTCGATGAAGCGGGTCGGCAGCTCGTACTCGCGCGATTTCCAGGTGAGGTAGAAGGGATCGATCGGGATGCAATGACCGCCGAGGCCGGGGCCGGGATAGAAGGGCATGTAACCGAAGGGCTTGGTCTTGGCCGCGTCGATCACTTCCCAGATATCGATGCCCATCGCCGCATAGACGGTCTTCAGCTCGTTGACGAGGGCGATATTGACCGAGCGGAAGATGTTTTCCGTAAGCTTCACCGCCTCGGCCGTCGCGTTCGAGGAGACTGGAACGACGGTGGAGACCGCGGCACCATAAAAGGCCTTCATCAGCGCCAGCGCTTCAACGCCGTCGCCGGCGACGACCTTCGGGATGGTGGCGGTATGATAATGCTGGTTGCCGGGATCCTCGCGCTCTGGGGAGAAACCGACGAAGAAGTCCGCGCCGGATTTCAGCCCGGTGCCTTCGAGGATGACCTTGACGATATCGTCGGTGGTGCCGGGATAGGTGGTCGATTCCAGCACGACGAGCTGGCCGGCGCGCAAATGCGCGGCGATCGAGCGCGACGTCGCCTCGACGAAGGAAAGGTCGGGATCGCGATGCTTGGTCAGCGGCGTCGGCACGCAGATGATGATGACGTCGCAGGCGGCAAGACCGGCGAAATCGGTCGTTGCCTGGAAGCGCCCCGCCTCGATCTCGGCGGCAAGCGCCTCGTTGCTGACGGCGTCGATATAGGAGCGGCGCGCATCGAGCGCCACCATCTTGGAAGGGTCGATGTCGAAGCCGGTCACCGCAAAACCGCTGCGCGCCACCGCGATCGCCAGCGGCAGGCCGACATAGCCGAGCCCGATGACGCCGGCACGCGCCGCGCGGGTTTCGATCTTCTGCAAAAGCGTGTCGAAGGTGGAGGTGGCCAAGGCGGGATCTCTCAAACGGGAAAATCAGGAAGCTGATCTAATGCATGATCGCGGTGAATTAAACCCGATGTCAGATCTTCCTCTTCTCCTCGGCGGCAATACCATCGGTTTGCGACCAAGACCCCTCCCCAGGTGTGGCCGAAATGCCCCGGCACAATCCTTTGTTGCAACTTGAGCGCACAAAAAAATCCCGATCCCATTGTTTCGCATTTGCAGCATCCCTATTTTGACTTTTGACAGTGAACCGCCATGAAAGGACTGCCCGTCCGATCTCCGACCGGGGAGCAGAGGGGTGCCGCTGCCGGGCTCTCGGCAGATCGTTGACAAATAATACCGCTCGTACATCCTGACTTCCTTTTGACCTGCGCATGAAAATGTGCCGGCCGGGGGATTTTTGGCTCTTGGGGATGGACGTGCCTGATGAGGATCATACCGAGAATGAGCACGATCGAATCCAGCGTGTCCTCCATCCTGTTGGATCGGGTCGCTGAATGGCTGACGAACTCTTCGCTGGCCGGAGACGAGCTTGAAAACATCGTGCGCGGCTTCTGTGAGAGGCTCGCCGCCGCCGGCCTGCCGATCGCGCGTGTGCATCTGACCTTTTCGATGCTGCATCCGCTCTATGACGCGCTGAGCTTTACCTGGCGGCGCGCCAGCGGCGTCACCATCGAGGGCTTCCGCATGCCGGCCGGGCAGAAGCCGGACCGCTTTCTGCAGAGCCCCTATTATTACCTGCTCGACAACAATCTGCAGCACATCCGCCGCCGGCTGATGCAGGAAGGGCCGGCTGAATTCCCGATCTTCGAGGACCTGCGCAAGGACGCCATCACCGATTACCTTGCCTTCGTGCAGCCCTTCGGCGACGGCTCGGTGCAGGGCATGATGGGCTCCTGGTCGACCGACCATCATAACGGCTTTTCCGACGATATGATCGATGCGCTCATCAGGATGCAGAACCATCTGGCGGTCGCCGCCAAGATGGCGGTGCTCGGCAAGCTCGCCAACAATATGCTGACCACCTATCTCGGCGGCGATGCCGGCAAACGAGTGCTGAACGGCCAGATCCGCCGCGGCGACGGCGAGACGATCCGCGCCGCCCTCGTCATGGGCGACATGCGCGAATCCACCATGTATGCCGAAAAAGAGGGCCGTCAGGCCTATATCGACACGCTGAACCAGTTCTTCGACGCGATCGCCGCTCCCTTCAACCGCAACGGCGGCGAGATCCTGAGCTTCCTCGGCGACGGCTTCCTGGCCGTCTATCCCTGCGGGCGCCACAAGGATCCGTCCAAAATCGCCTGCGAGGCAGCCCTTTCGGCCGTCCATCAGGCGCAGGCGCGGGTCGCCGAACTCAACAGGGACCGCGAGCAGAAAGGCCTCAGCAAGGTCGGCTACGGCATCGGCCTGCATGTCGGCAACGTCATGTTCGGCAATGTCGGCCTCAAGGACCGGCTGACCTTCTCCGCCTTCGGCTCGGCGGTCAACGAGGTGCAGCGGCTGCAGATCCTCACCAAGAAATATAGCCGCGAGGTCGTCGCCAGCCAGGCTTTCGCCGGTTATTGCGGCGGCGAATGGACGAGGCTCGGCGAAGAGAAGCTGCGCGGCATCCGCCAGAAGGTCACGGTGCTGCAGCCGCGCGCCCCGGCCCCCGAGATCAATGTCGACGACAGCTTCCGCGAGGCGGTGCAGAACGGGCTGTCGGAAGCCGAGCAGGTCATCCTCCTGCATCGCGACGCCAAGAAACAGGTCAAGCAGACGAGCATGGAGAAATTCATCCAGTAAAACGCCAAGACTCCGTCCTCAATCTGCGTGCTTCGCCTAAGGGAACTTTGGCGGAACGCGACAGTTTTCCCTCAATTGTCATCTGCTAGACACCCCGTTTGCGGTACGATAGTGTGCCTTAACGGGAACACAGAAGACTGGGGAATTTCATTGGTATGGCGTCTGCAGCGGATTTGTTGCGTATTGAAAATCTCGACGTCTCCTTCTCGGTTTTCGGCGACCGGCTGCGTGTCGTAAAAGAAGCCAATCTTCGCATCCTTCCGGGCAAGGTCACTGCGCTCGTCGGCGAGTCCGGTTCCGGCAAATCGGTGATCAGCCAGTCGGTCATGGGCATCCTGCCCAACCCGGCCAAGGCGTCGGGCCGCATCCTCTTTACCGATCCGCTCGACGGCAGCACGACCGATATCCTGTCGCTGCCGCGCGACAGCGAAGAGATGCGCGATCTGCGCGGCAAGCGCATGGCGACGATCTTCCAGGAGCCGATGACCTCGCTGTCGCCGCTTCACACCGTCGGCAACCAGATCAGCGAAGTGCTGTTGATCCATACCGACGTCGACAAGCAGGAAGCACGCGCCAGGACCGAGGAGATGCTCGGCCTCGTCGGCTTCTCCAATCCGCACCGCACCTACGACATGTACCCGTTCGAACTATCGGGCGGCATGCGCCAGCGCGCCATGATCGCCATGGCGCTGATCTGCAAGCCGGCGCTGCTGATCGCCGACGAGCCGACGACGGCGCTCGACGTGACGATCCAGGCACAGATCCTCGAGCTCCTGCGCGATCTGCAGGCCAAGCTCGGCATGGCGATGCTGCTCATCACTCACGATCTCGGCATCGTCGCCAACATGGCCGACGAAGTGGTCGTCATCTATCACGGCGAGATCATGGAGGCCGGGCCGGTCGAGGCGATCTTCCGCAACCCGCAGCATGCCTATCTCAAGGCGCTGATGGCCGCCGTTCCGCATTTCGACATGAAACCCGGCGAACGGCTGAAGGCGCTGCGCGACGTGCCGGTCAACCTCGAAACCCTCGTCGGCAAGAAGAAGCCGCTGCAGGCCGAAGCGCCGGGCACATTGCTTTCGGTCGCCAATCTCTCGAAGACCTACAGGACGCGCAAACGCAGTTTCCTCGGCAAGCAGGAAGCCGCCGTCGTGCACGCCGTCGACGACGTCAGCTTCGACATCCGCCGTGGCGAATGTCTCGGCCTCGTCGGCGAATCCGGCTGCGGCAAGACGACGCTCAGCAAGATCCTGATGCGTGCCGTCACGCCCGACGGCGGCGCTGTCGTGTTCAACGACGGCAAGGAAATCATCGACGTACTGTCCGTCAAAGGCACTGAGCTGCAGGAACTGCGCACCAAGATCCAGATGGTGTTCCAGGATCCGGTCTCCTCGCTTTCGCCGCGCATGACGGTGCGCAATATCCTCAGCGAACCGCTTGAAATTCACGACCGCGGCGACAGCGACGAGCGCAAGCGCAAGGTCGAAGGCTTGATGGCGGCGATCGGCCTCGACAAGCGTTATCTCAGCCGCTACCCGCACAGTTTTTCCGGCGGCCAGCGCCAGCGCATCGGCATCGCCCGCGCTCTGGCGCTCGGGCCCAAGCTCGTCATCCTCGACGAGCCGGTCTCGGCGCTCGACGTCTCCGTCCAGGCGCAGATCCTCAACCTGTTGAAGGACCTGCAGAAGGAGCTGGGGCTGACCTATCTGTTCATCTCGCACAATCTCGCCGTCGTCGACTATATGGCCGACCGCATCGCCGTCATGTGCAAGGGCCGCATCGTCGAGATCGCGCCGCGCGAGATCATCCTGCGCGATCCGGTGCACCCCTATACGAAATCGCTGCTCGCCGCAGTCCCCTTCCCCGATCTCGACCGGCCGCTCGATTTCAAGGCGCTCCGGGAAAACGGCGCCGCCGACAAACAGAACTGGGGGGCGACCTTCACCGCCGAGCATGACGACGCCTCCGAGCTTGCCTATGCCGATCTCGGCGACGGCCATCTGGTGCGCGCCCGCAAGGGCGCCGATGCCAAGGAGTTGCGCTCATGGTGACGCGTCGCATTTTTCTGGGCGGCCTCGTCGGTGCGGCGATCGCGCCTTCGGTGCTTCGGGCGCAACAGGCCGGTGAGCCGGAATTCCTGAAGGAGCGGCTGGCCTCGGGCAGCCTGCCTGGCATGGCCGAGCGCCTTCCTGCCCGCCCGCGCATCGTCAATCTGAAGGAAATGGGGCTCGAACCCGGCAGCTACGGCGGCACGGTGCGCACCATCATCGGCAGCCAGCGCGACATCCGCTTCATGACGATCTACGGCTATGCCCGCCTGGTCGGCTACGACAAGCATCTGCAGTTCCAGCCTGACATTCTCGCCGATTTCCAATCGGAAGACGACACGGTCTTCACCTTCACGCTGCGCGAAGGCCATAAATGGTCCGACGGCCAGCCGTTCACCGCCGACGATTTCCGCTACTGGTGGGAAGACGTGATCCTGAACGACAAGCTGACGCCGGGCGGCGGCGCGCTGGAGCTTCGCCCGCATGGCAGCCTGCCGCGCTTCGAGATGCTCGATGCGCTGACCGTGCGCTACACCTGGGAAAAACCCAACCCGATGTTCCTGCCGACCCTGGCAGGGCCCATACCGCTCGTCATCGTCGGGCCGGCGCACTACCTCAAGCAGTTCCACAAGAAGTATCAGCCCGACCAGGCGAAGATGGAACAGATGATGCAGGCCAACCGCGCCAAGAAATGGCAGGACCTGCACATCAAGATGGCCAGGTCCTACCGGCCGGAAAATCCCGACCTGCCGACGCTCGATCCCTGGCACAACAGGACGCCATTGCCGGCCGAGCAGTTCGTCTTCGAGCGCAATCCGTTCTTCCACCGGGTCGACGAGACCGGCAGGCAGCTTCCCTATCTCGACCGCTTCATCCTCAACGTCTCCTCATCGTCGATCATCGCCGCCAAGGCAGGGGCCGGCGAAGCCGACCTGCAGGCGACCGGCATCGATTTCAACGACTACACCTTCCTGAAAGAAGCTGAGAAGCGTTTCCCGGTGAAGGTCGATCTCTGGAAGGTCGCGCGCGGCTCGCGCATCACACTCCTGCCGAACCTCAACTGCGCCGACGAGGTGTGGCGCGGCCTGTTCCGCGACGTGCGCCTGCGCCGGGCGCTGTCGCTGGCGATCGACCGGCACGAGATCAACATGGTCGCCTTCTACGGTCTGGGCACGCCGAGCGCCGATACCGTCCTGCCCGACAGCCCGCTGTTCAAGCAGGAATATGCCGATGCCTTCGTCAAGTTCGATCCCGACGAGGCCAACCGCCTGCTCGACGAACTCGGCCTGACCAAACGCGGCGATGACGGCATCCGCCTGCTGCCGGACGGGCGGCGCGCCGAGATCACCGTCGAGACCGCCGGCGAGAGCAATCTCGATACCGACGTGCTCGAGCTGGTGCACGATCACTGGGCCAATATCGGCCTGGCCCTCTATACCCGCACCTCGCAGCGCGATGTCTTCCGCAACCGCGCCATGAGCGGCACGATCATGATGTCGATCTGGTACGGCCTCGACAATGGCGTTCCCACAGCCGACATGTCGCCCTCGGGGCTGGCGCCGACGCTCGACGATCAGCTGCAATGGCCGCTCTGGGGCATGCATTACCTCTCGGCCGGTCAGGAGGGCGCAGCACCCGACCTGCCGGAAGCGGCCGAACTGGTCGATCTGCTCGGCCAATGGGGCTCGACGGCAAAATTCGAGGAGCGCCAGGTGATCTGGCACAAGATGCTGTCGCTCTATACGCAGCAGGTGTTCTCGATCGGCCTGATCAACAGCACGCTGCAGCCGATCCTTCGCGCCGCCAAGCTGCAGAACATGCCGGCGAAAGCCCTCTACGGCTTCGATCCCACCTCCTATCTCGGCATCTACATGCCGGATACATTCTGGTACAAGGAGGCCTGAGGCGTGCTCAGATATATTCTCTGGCGTATCGCCGCCATGGTGCCGACACTCTTCGTCATTTCGGCGCTGGTTTTCACCATCATCGAGCTGCCGCCGGGCGATTTCTTCGAGAGCCAGATCGCCGAGCTGCGCGCCTCCGGCGAAACCGCCAACCTCCAGGAAATCGAGGAGATGCGCCAGCAATACGGCTTCGACAAGCCGGAGATCGTGCGCTATTTCTACTGGGTCGGCGGCATGCTGCACGGCGATTTCGGCTATTCCTTCGAATACCAGCTGCCGGTCTCCGACGTGGTCGGCGATCGCCTCTGGCTGACGATCCTCGTCTCCTTCACCACCATCCTGCTCACCTGGCTGATCGCCTTTCCGATCGGCATCTATTCGGCCACGCACCAGTACAGCTGGGGCGATTACGGGCTGACCTTCCTCGGCCTGCTCGGCATCGCCATTCCGAACTTCATGCTGGCTCTGATCCTGATGTATTTCGCCAATATCTGGTTCGGCATCTCGATCGGTCATCTGATGGACCAGCAATATATCTCGGCGCCGATGAGCTGGGAGAAGGCGCGGTCGATCCTCTCTCATCTATGGATCCCGGTGATCATCGTCGGCACCGCCGGCACGGCCGGCATGATCAGGCGACTGCGCGCCAATCTGCTCGACGAGATGCAGAAGCAGTATGTGACGACTGCCCGCGCCAAGGGCCTGCATCCGATGCGGGCGCTGCTCAAATATCCGCTGCGCATGGCGCTCAACTTCTTCGTCGCCGATATCGGCTCGATCCTGCCGTCGATCATCTCGGGCGCCGAGATCGTCGCCATCGTGCTGTCGCTGGAAACGACGGGACCGATGCTGATCAAGGCGCTGCAGAGCCAGGACATGTATCTGGCCGGCTCCTTCCTGATGTTTTTGGCCTTCCTCAACGTCATCGGCGTGCTGATCTCCGACATCGCGCTCGGCTTCCTCGATCCCCGCATCCGTCTGCAAGGCAGGAGCACCAAATAATGTCGCCCCTTCCCGCACCCGGCGCGCCGCTTCCCCATTACGTCTCGACGGCGCCTTTCGATCCGCATGCGACCGAAACCATGACGGCGGCGCAATCGCGCATCCATCTCGCCTCGCAGAAGCAGCTGATGTGGTGGAAGTTCAAGCAGCACCGGCTGGCCTTGATCTCCGGCATCTTTCTCGCCGCCGTCTACCTGATGATCCTGATCGTCGAGTTCCTGGCGCCCTACGGGGCCTGCACACGCGCAATGTCGATTTCATCCATGCGCCGCCGCAAAGCGTCCATTTCTTCAACAAGGGTGAATTCGTCGGACCCTTTGTCTACGGCCGCAGCATGACGCTCGATCTCGACACGCTGCACCGCGTCTATACCGACAGGCCGAACGACGTGCAGCCGATCCGCTTCTTCTGCCGCGGCGACGCCTATAAATTCTGGGGCCTCGTCGCTTCGAACTATCATCTGGTCTGCCCGGCGATCGGCGGCCAGATGTTCCTGCTCGGCACCGACCGGCTCGGCCGCGACGTGCTCTCGCGCATCCTCTACGGCGCGCGGATCTCGCTGACGATCGGTCTGATCGGCATTTCGATCAGCTTCGTGCTCGGCATCGTCATCGGCGGCCTCGCCGGCTACTGGGGCGGTATTTTCGATCTCATCGTCCAGCGCCTGATCGAAGTGCTGCAGTCGCTGCCGAGCCTGCCGCTGTGGATGGCGCTGGCCGCCATCATGCCGGTGACCTGGAGCCCGATCGTCATTTATTTCGGCATCACCGTCATCCTCGGCATCATCGACTGGACCGGGCTGGCGCGTGCCGTGCGCTCCAAGCTTTTGGCGCTGCGCGAGGAAGATTACGTGCAGGCGGCACAGCTGATGGGCGCCAGCACGCCGCGCATCATCGGCCGGCATCTGGTGCCGGGTTTCATGTCGCATCTCATTGCGTCGGCGACGATTTCGATCCCCGGCATGATCCTCGGCGAGACCGCGCTCTCCTTCCTCGGCCTCGGCCTTCGCCCGCCGATCACCAGCTGGGGTATTCTGCTGACCGAGGCGAAAAGCGTCAGCGTCATCGCCTTTTATCCTTGGCTGCTCTATCCGATCATTCCTGTTGTTCTTGTCATTTTGGCGTTCAACTTTCTGGGAGACGGCTTGCGTGATGCGGCAGATCCCTACAAATAGCAGAAAACCCGGCGGTGCCTCACGGCATCGCTCCCGCCTCATGGCCTCCGGACGGTGGGGGTGCTAAACATGTTGCTCGCCCCAGAGGAAACGCCCATGGCCAGACGTCTCGAAGATGCACGCATCCTCATGTACAGCCACGACACCTTCGGTCTCGGCCACCTGCGCCGCTGTCGCACCATCGCCCATGCGCTGGTCGAGGATTATCGCGGCCTCAACATCCTGATCATTTCGGGCGCCACGATCGCCGGCGCCTTCGACTACCGCGCCCGTGTCGATTTCGTGAAGATCCCGAGCGTCATCAAGCTGCGCAACGGCGAATATACGTCGCTCGCCAGCCATATCGACCTGCACGAGACGCTGAAGATGCGCGAATCGAGCATCCGCCACACGGCCGAAACCTTCCAGCCCGATATCTTCATCGTCGACAAGGAGCCGATGGGGCTGAAGGGCGAGGTCGAGGATACGCTCGCCTATCTCAAGGCCCGCGGCTCTGTGCTGGTGCTCGGCCTGCGCGAGATCATGGACGCGCCGCATCTGCTCGAGGCCGAGTGGAAGAAGAACGGCATCATGCAGAAGATCGACCAATATTACGACAGCGTCTGGGTCTATGGTCCGCCTGATTTTTACGATCCGCTTGTCGGCCTCGACGTCCCGGCCAGCCTGCGCCGGAAGATGGATTTCGTCGGCTTCCTGCAGCGCAGCGTCTCCAAGGGCAAGACCTCGATCAACGCCCGCAAGGACAATTACATCCTCGTCACCACAGGCGGCGGCGGCGACGGCTCCGATCTCGTCCATGACGTGATGAACGCCTATGAGGCCGATCCGACGCTGACGCAGAAGGCGCTCGTCGTGCTCGGGCCCTATATGCCGGCCGCCGAGCGCGCCAAGCTGGTGCAGAAGGGCGAAGCCATTCCCTATATCGAGGTGATCGAGTTCGACAACCACATGGAAGAGCTGATCGACGGCGCCATCGGCGTCGTCGCCATGGGCGGCTACAACACCTATTGCGAGATCCTCTCCTTCGACAAGCCGGCCCTCATCGTGCCGCGGGTCAAGCCGCGCGAGGAACAGCTGCTTCGTGCCCAGCGGGCAAGCGCGCTCGGCCTCGTCGATATGCTGCTGCCGGACCAATCGGCCGATCCCACCATCATGTCCGAGGCGCTGAAGCGTCTGCCTTCCCGCCTGCCGCCGTCGAAGAGCGGCAGCAATATGCACCTCGAAGGGCTCGATCATATTTCGCAGACCGTCGGCCGATGGATCGACGGCCGCGCCAGCCACCTTGCCCTCGTCGCAGAATAGGGCACAGCCTTGCCGCCACGCCGCAAGATCCTCGTCGTTCTGAAAGGCTATCCCCGCCTTTCGGAAACCTTCATCGCCCAGGAGCTGCTCGGCTTGGAAAAGGCCGGCTTCGACCTGACGCTGATTTCGATGCGCCGGCCGACCGACAAGAAGCGCCACCCCGTCCATGACGAGATCCGAGCGCGCGTCGTCTACCTGCCGGAATATCTGCATGAGGAGCCGATCCGCGTGCTGAAGGGCCTCGTCGCCGGTTTTTCGAAACCCGGCTTCAAGGCGCTGATCAAACGTTTCCTCGCCGACCTCAAGCGCGACATCTCGCGCAACCGCTTCCGCCGTCTCGGCCAGGCGCTGGTGCTGGCGCGCGAATGGCCTGACGGCGGGCAATGGCTGCATGCCCATTTCATCCACACGCCGGCGTCGGTGACGGAATATGCGAGCATCCTCACCGGCACGCCCTGGACCTGCTCGGCACACGCCAAGGACATCTGGACGTCGCCGGACTGGGAGCTCAACGAGAAGCTCGGCAGCGCCCGCTGGGCGGTCACCTGCACCAGGACAGGCTACGAGCACATGCGGGGCCTGACATCCCGCAAGGATGCGGTGCACCTAAGCTATCACGGCCTCGATCTCGCCCGTTTCGGCCATTTTGCCGGCGCGCGTTCGGACCGTACCGGCACCAACCCCGACGACCCGGCCTTCATCCTCAGCGTCGGCCGAGCCGTCGAGAAGAAGGGCTACGACGTGCTGCTGCGGGCGCTGGCGCTGCTGCCCGCTGACCTGCACTGGCGCATGGACCACATCGGCGGCGGCGAGGAGCTTGCGAAACTGAAGGCGCTGGCCGACGAACTCGGCCTCTCCGGTCGCATCGTCTGGAAGGGCGCCCTGGCGCAGGAAGACGTGCTCGATCATTACCGCCGCGCCGATCTCTTTGCGCTGGCCTGCCGGGTCGCCGCCAATGGCGACCGCGACGGCCTGCCGAACGTCCTTGTGGAAGCATCGAGCCAGCGGCTCGTCTGCGTCTCGACCGAAGTATCCGGCGTGCCGGAACTCCTGAAGAACGGTGAAAACGGTCTCGTTGTGCCGCCGGAGGATCCGGCGCTGCTTGCGAGAGCCCTGGAAGCGGCGATCCGCGACCCGGCGCTGCGCCAGCGCCTGGGCGATGCCGCCGAAAGCCGGGTGCGCGAAGATTTCGACTATCACTCCAGCATCAGACAGCTTACCGGCCTGTTCGAGGCCGAATGGCAGAAGGCCTCATGACGGCACCGCGTATCTTCTTCTACGTCCAGCACCTGCTCGGCATCGGCCATATCGCCCGCGCCAGCCGCATCGCCAACGCGCTGGTCAAGGACGGCTTCGACGTCACCGTCGTCACCGGCGGCCTGCCGGTGCCGGGTTTTCCCGGTGAGGGCGTCAAGACCGTGGCGCTGCCGGCGGTCGTTGCCAGCAATGCCGGCTTTTCCGGCCTCGCCGATGCCGATGGCAGCCCGGTCGGCGAGGATTTCCTTGGCACCCGCCGCGAGCTGCTGCTCGAGGCCTTTCATGCCGCCACGCCCGATGTCGTCATCATCGAAGCCTTCCCCTTCGGCCGGCGGCAGATGCGCTTCGAACTGCTGCCCTTGCTCGCGGCAATCGAAAAGGCCGAGCCGCGGCCGAAACTCCTGAGCTCGGTGCGCGACATCCTGCAGGAAAACCGCAAGGCCGGCCGCGACGCGGAGACCGCAGCCCTGGTCAAGGAGCATTTCGACGCCGTGCTCGTCCACGGCGATCCCGATTTCGTCAGGCTAGAGGACACTTTCCCGCTGACGGCAGAGATTGCCGACAGGCTGCGTTATACCGGCCTTGTCGCAGCCCCGCCGGCGCCGGAACCGACTGAAACCTTCGACATAATCGCCTCGGCGGGCGGCGGCGCGGTCGGCGCCGAGTTGATCGGCGCGGCGAAGGCGGCGGCGGCCCTGCTGCCGGCCGATCTGCGCTGGCTGCTGATCGCAGGCCCGAACCTGCCGGAAGCCGATTTCGCCACGCTGTCGCAGGACGCCGCCCCAAACGTGACGCTGGTGCGCTTCCGCAAGGATTTTCCCTCGCTGCTGCGCGGCGCCAAAGTGTCGATCTCGCAGGCAGGCTACAACACGGTCTGCGACCTCCTGCGCACCGAATGCCGGGCGATCCTCATCCCCTTCGTCGCCGGCGGCGAGACCGAGCAGACGGTGCGCGCCGAACGGCTGCGGGCGCTTGGTCTCGCCGACATCCTGCCGGAAACGGGACTGACGCCGGACCATGTGAAAGAGGCGGTCGAAAAGGCGCTCGCCGCACCGCGCCGCCGGACGGTCTCGCTCGATCTCGACGGCGCGGAGAAAACCGCCGGCATCATTCGCTCCATGCTGGACGGCAATTCGAAGATTTGACGATATCAATGAGCTTAGGCGGCTAAAGAAATGGCGCACGGTGTCGTGCAAAACCGGGCAAATCTCATCCTGCCAGTATCTGGCAGCAGCAAGCCTGTATAAGCTTACTCATGTCCCGTTCCGAACGCCTCCTCGACCTTCTCCAGGTATTGCGCCGACACCGCCGGCCGGTCAGTGGCGGGGTGCTGGCCGATGAGATCGGCGTCAGCATCCGCACCCTATACCGGGATATCGCTAGCCTTCAGGCCCAAGGTGCGGCGATCGAAGGCGAACCGGGCGTCGGTTATGTCCTGAAACCGGGATTTCTGCTGCCGCCGCTGATGTTTCCGCCTGAGGAAATCGAAGCGCTCGTGCTCGGCTCCCGATGGGTGGCGGACAGAGGGGACGATCACTTACGCGATGCGGCGCGCAATGCGCTGGCGCGGATCGCCGCCGTGCTGCCGCCCGAATTGCGCGACGCGCTGGATGCCTCCGCCCTTCTGGTGGGGCCTGGCGTCAAAATCCCCGTCGACTCGGTCGATCCGGCACTGCTGCGCAAGGCGATCCGCACCGAACGCAAGCTTTCGCTGTCCTATAGCGACGGCGCCGGCGTGGCGTCGGAGCGTGTGGTCTGGCCCTTCGCGCTCGCCTTTTTCGACCAGGTGCGCCTCCTCCTTGGCTGGTGCGAACTCCGCCAGGATTTCCGCTCGTTTCGCACGGATCGAATCGTTCATGCGCAAGTGCTCGACGCACGTTATCCCAAGCGCCGGCAGGCGCTGCTGAAACAATGGCGGCAGATCCAGGGAATATCGACCCCTGAACATTAAAAGAGCACAGATATACGGCAGGCTTTCGCCTCTGTTTAGCTCCGCGGTCGTTGTCTTGCGCAAGTCCTCGTCGTTGATCCAATCGAGGGTGAACAGTGTCCGCTCGCGAGCCGGCCCATCTGCCGGAGCGCCTGGGCAAGACCGCTCTAGGTGTTCGGTTGCGGGATTGCCAGCCCTTCCACCAGAGTTGCAATGGCTGCGTCCACTGGCGCCGATCCGACCTTTTCTGGCACCAGAAGGCCATCGATCGCGAGCAAGGTGATGCCGTGAACAAGCGCCCATGCGGCGGTCGCCTGTCCCCTGACTGGCCGCTTACGAATGGTGCCAGCAGCCTGACCGCGTCCGAGCATGTCCAGCACGACGTCGAATACAGCGAGCGCCCTTTGATCGAGATGCATTCCTACGGAGCGTCCCTCCTCCGCGCTGAACATCAGGCGATATAAGGCCGGGTTATCGGTTCCGAACGCGACATATGCCAGAGATATCGGCATGAATTCTTCGAGCAGAGATTGGGGGGCTTGGGGTTTCGCCCCCGCTAGTGCTTCGCGTAGTCGATCAAATCCAATCATGGCGAGTTCGACGAGCAGAGCTGCTTTGTCCGGAAAGTGTTTGTAGGGCGCAGCGTGGCTGACCCCAGCCCGCCGAGCCACCTCGCGCAGCGTAAATTGCCAGTTCTTGTCATCTCGGAGCATGTCCAGCGCCGTTTCGATAATCGTGCGGCGGAGATCTCCGTGATGATAGGGGCGATTTTGGACGTTTGTCATGGCGATAAAGTTTCTCATGGATACATTGTTGACAGTGGTAACATTGCGGCTTATATAAAGCTCAATGTTTCGTTTGTCTACATCGGAGTGCGCCATGAACGCCATAGCAAAAATCACCGACGCCGATCATATGGACAGCCTTCTCACTCGCCAACGCGCCGCGTTCCTGCGCGACGGAGCGCCATCACTCGCTCATCGTCGCGCCGATCTCGCTAAACTGAAGCAGGCGCTGATCGGTCACCGCGCGGCCCTTGAGGCGGCTGTCGCTTGTGACTTTGGGCATCGTGCGCAGCACGAGACAGCGATCATGGAAATCTTCGGTGTGGCCGCTGGCATCGACTACCTCAGCAAGAACCTGCGCCGCTTCATGCGGCCTGAGCGCCGTCATGTCTCACTCCTGATGCAATTCGGCCGGGCCTGGATCGAGTATCAGCCCGTTGGCGTCGTTGGCGTCATCGCGCCTTGGAACTACCCCATCCACCTCTCACTGATGCCGCTGGTTACCGCGATCGCTGCGGGAAACCGCGTCATGCTTAAGCCCTCCAAGCTCACACCGGCGACCAATGACGTGCTCGCCTCGATGCTTGGCGAACTCTTCACGGAAGAACAGGTTGCCCTTGTCAACGGTGACGGTTCCGCATTCTCAGCACTGCCATTCGATCATCTTGTCTTCACCGGTAGCACCGCCGTGGGACGCGCGGTTATGAAAGCAGCGAGCGAAAACCTCGTTCCCGTTACGCTCGAACTTGGCGGCAAGTCTCCGACCATTGTCGCCAAGGGCGGTGTTCAGGACCGCACCGTGTCTGACATCGTCTGGGGGAAGCTCCTCAGCGGCGGGCAGACCTGCATCGCTCCCGACTACGCCTTGGTGCATGAATCTGAAATCAACGCGTTCGTTGACAGCTATGACAGGCTGGTCAAGGCCGCCTACCCAGACGGCCCAACCAGCGAGGATTACACGTCGATCGTCAACGACCGTCAGTATGGAACCCTGATAGACCTGATCGAGGATGCGCGTGGACACGGAGCGCAGATCATCGAGGTCGGGCACCGGCCCGGTGACGCCGCCCGCCGTCCGCATACGCTCGCGCCGACGGTAGTGCTGGGCGTCACCGATGAGATGAAAATCGCCCACCAGGAGATATTCGGTCCGATCCTGCCGATTTTTCCCTATCGAGACATCGATGAAGTGATCGCCTATGTGAATGCCCGGCCGCGACCACTCGCACTCTACTATTTCGGCGGAGACGATGCGGACCGACGCAAGGTGCTCGACCGCACGACATCGGGCAACGTCACGGTCAACGGTACCATCATGCATGTCGCGCAGGACGACTTGCCTTTCGGCGGCGTCGGCGCCAGCGGGATTGGCGCCTATCACGGCGTTGAGGGCTTCAGGCGACTGAGCCATGCCAAGGGCATCTATGAGCAGGGACGGTGGAACGCCGTCAAACTGTTCCACCCCCCATACGGAAAGCTGACCGAGCGCATCCTGAACGTCATGCTCCGGTGAAGATTCAACTTTGCAGGGGCGAACCAGCACGACCTCGTGTCAGCTCCTCCGAAATATCCATGCAATTGAAAGGAAAACCAATGCAAAATGTTGTTAACGCGGAAACGCAAACGTCCCTCGTAGGAAAACCGAATGGTGCCGCAGCGAAGCGGGCCCTGATCACCGGTGCGTCCAGCGGCATGGGTCTCGAATATGCCGAACTCTTGGCAGCGCAGAAGGTAAATCTTGTGCTCGCCGCCCGGCGCAGGGAGCCGATGGAGAAGCTCGCCACAGAGCTTCGACAGAAATATGGTGTCGAGATCGTGGTCGAACCGATCGATCTTGCAGCCCCTGGTGCTGCGGCCCGCTTGAAAAGCAGTCTGGACGACAAGTCGCTGCAGATCGATATTCTGGTGAACAATGCCGGGTACGGGCTGCATGGGGACTTTTTGGACACCCCACTGGAGCGCACGACCGATATGATGCAGCTCAACATCACGGCGGTGACGGAACTGAGCTTTATCTTCGGGCAGGATATGGCAGCCCGTGGGGCCGGACAGATTCTCCTCATTGCGAGCATTCTGTCATTCCAGCCTGTTCCCGGGTTTGCCGCCTATGCCGCTACGAAGTCTTACGTCCTTTCTTTTGGAGAAGCTTTGCACGACGAGCTGCGCCCTCGCGGCGTAACTGTCACCTGCCTTTGCCCAGGCCACACCGAAACAGGATTCGATGCAGCGGCCAGCGCGCCTGTGTCACCGTTGCTGCGTTTTCTGACGATGAAGCCTCGTCCGGTCGCCAAAACCGGTCTGCGGGCGCTTGCGAAAGGAAAAGCATCCGTCCTCCCAGGGTTCATGAACAAGATCATTATATTTTCAAATCGCCTGACACCGCGTTCGATGCAGCGAGCCGTCATGAAAAACGTTACGGGAGCTTAGCTCTGCAATCGGCCGGCAACAGACGGAATCGAGCCTCGCACTCCGATCCCGACAGACACAGTGAGGAATGAATGGACAAGAAAGATGACCGCCCTATCCTTGTGACAGGCGCCGCGGGCGCCGTTGGGGCAATCGGCCGCAATGTAACGACCACCCTCCTGGCCAGAGGATTTTACGTCCGCGCCCTGGTGCGGCGGGAGGATGACCGCTCGGCAGCGTTGCGCGATCTCGGCGCTGAAGTCGTCGTCGCCGACCTGACAGACCTCCCCTCCATGCATCGCGCCATAGAAGGTGTTTCACGAATCTATTTCGGCATGTCCGTGTCGCCATCCTATCTCGAAGCAACCGTCAACACCGCGGCTATCGCTCGCCATCATGGGGTTGAGGTATTTGTGAACATGTCGCAGATGACGGTCTCGCAAATGAGCATCACCGAAACGACCGATAGCCCGCAGCAAAAGCAGCACTGGCTGGCCGAGCAGGCGCTCCAATGGTCGGGCCTGCCGGTGGTCACTGTACGGCCAACGGTCTTCATGGAAGGGTTTTTCCTGTTCTTCGCCGCCGCCGGGGTTCGGGAGAATGACGAGCTGATCCTGCCGCTTGGCAACAGCATCACCTCACCAATCTCCTCCATCGACATAGCCGACGCCGTCTCAACGATACTGGCCGAACCGACCCCGTACATCGGTCGCATCTACAATCTGACAGGTCAGGTCACCGCTGATCTGCACCACTACGCGAAAAACTTCTCCGACGCGCTTGGGCGGACCATCCGGTATCGGGACGTGCCGATCGCGGCCTGGGCCGACAAATTGCGCGAACGGGGAGTGCCGGCCCATGTCATCAGCCATTTGGCCACGATGGCCAAACTTCATCAGCAGGGTCGATACAATCGACTGACCGATGATTTCGCGGAGCTCGTTGGGAGGGAGCCGACGAGTATGCACCAGTTCGTCAAGCTTCACGCAAAGGAGTTCTCCCGATAAGATGTTGCTGCCTGACATGGGAGGAGCCCCACGCATGATATACGAACGGCGGGGACGTTCGTGGATGCCACGCGCGACGCTGTGTTACAGCCGCAGCAACTGCAGTTTGACGATGCATGTCCCACACGTCCCCGACCAACATGCACTGTCGATGAAAACCAGGCCTCATCCGTGACGGAGCTTAGTCCTGCAAATCCGCCGGCGACAGACGCCTCTGTCGCCGGCCTGTTGATGTTGGTAACTTGTGTGCCTTTTCAGCAGCCAGCGCGCCTGTGTCACCGTTGCTGCGTTTTCTAACGATGAAGCCTCATCCGACCGCCGAAACCGGTCTGCGGGCGCTTGCGAAAGGAAAAGCATCCGTCCTCCCAGGGTTCATGAACAAGATCATCATATTTTCAAATCGCCTGACACCGCGTTCGATGCAGCGAGCCGTCATGAAAAACGTTACGGGGGGATGAACCGCAGTCGGCCGGCGACCGACCGTCCGTTGCCCGTCTGTTGATCTTGGCAGCCAGTGTGCATTTTCGGGAAGGTCGTACCGCAATGGCAAACGCCGCCCGCATCACCATACCGTATATCTGTGCCACTTCAATGTTCGGGGGCCAATATCGCATCGAGACGGATGATACTGCCAGAATTTGGCAGTGTCGGGTCATAAACTTCTGCTGTCCAACGAACAACAGGAGATCCTTATGACCGCCAGCAACAGCATTCTTCTCTACGTGACCGACGCGCCGGCGAGCGCCCGTTTCTACGCCAATCTGCTCGGGAAGGAGCCCGTCGAAGCGAGCGAGACCTTCGCCATGTTCATCTTGCCCTCCGGCCTGGGGCTCGGTCTCTGGGGCAAGGCGGGCGTCGAGCCCGCGCCGGCAGCGGCGGGCGGCGGCTCTGAAATTGGGTTCAAGGTCGCCGTCACCGACATGGTCGATGCGACTCACGCCGATTGGCAGGCCAAGGGCGCGAATATCGTCATGGCGCCGACCGATCTCGATTTCGGCCGAAGCTTCGTCGCCGCCGATCCCGATGGGCACCGCCTGCGCGTCTACACCGTGACGGAGGTTTGAGCCATGGCCAAGGCCTGGATCGCCGTCGCTTCGGCAGAGCATGTCCGCATCGGCCGTCGAGCCGGCTTCATGCAGGTCTGTCACGGCAAGGCGTCACCCCTCAGGCGGATCACGCCTGGGGATCGTGTGATCTATTATTCGCCCAGCGTCGCCTTTGGCGGTAACGACCGCCTGCAGGCTTTCACCGCGATCGGCGTGGCCCGCGACAGCGCGCCTTATCAGGTGGAGATGGAAAGCGGTTTCAGGCCCTGGCGGCGGGATGTCGACTGGTAGCCTGCGCAGGAAACCTCGATCCGGTCGCTGCTCGGCCGGCTCGCCTTCACGAGGGTCGGCCCCAATTGGGGCTATCAGCTCCGCTTCGGTTTGTTCGGCATCGGCGATGAGGATGCCGATATGATCGCGGAAGCGATGAGCCATGCCGATTCAAATACCATGCTTCGCGACGTCGCGGCATGAACCTGACCGCCCGGACCAATGACCGGCCCCCGGATTTTTCCGGGGGTTTCTTTGCTCGCAGCGCCGATCCCGGCATGATTACGGACCTGTTCGGGGATAAAATTATCCAGCAATTGCAAGCCCTACAGCCTCCTTTGGGCGTCTTTTCAGACGCGCGGCGCTGTAATCCGAAATTCCTGTGATATAAGCAATATTCCGGCGAGAATCGGCACGTCTGCAGCCGGTCGCTTCGCCTTGTTTTTATTGCGATATCGGCGGTCCGGCTGCATGGTCCTGTTCTTAAGAATCCTCCTCATCCCGGCCCCCGGAATTTCCCAGCAAGCTGACGGTTAGCCATGGAAAAAAGCCTCGCCCGCTACATCTGGAAGAACACGCGGCTGCAGCAGCTGTGGATTCTGGCTGTCGTCGCCGCCTCGATGATCCCCTACTTCCTGTCCTTCGATCTGCCGAAGCAGATCGTCAACGGACCGATCCAGGGCGACGGTTTCGAAGGCCCGGGCGCCAGGCAGACCTTCATGCACATCGCCTACGACATTCCGCTGATCGGCCATGTCGAATTCTTTCAAGGCCTGCAGCTCAACCGCTTCCAGATGCTGATGGCCCTCAGCCTGGTGTTTCTGGCGCTGGTGGTGCTGAACGGCCTCTTCAAGTTCTACATCAACACCTATAAGGGCCGGCTCGGCGAGCGCATGCTGCGCCGCATTCGCTTCGAGCTGATCGACCGGGTGCTGCGGTTCCCGCCCGCCCATTTCAAGCGGGTGAAATCGGCCGAAATCGCCACCATGATCAAGGACGAGGTGGAGCCGATGGGCGGCTTCACCGGCGATGCCTTCGTTTCGCCTGCCCTTCTCGGCGGCCAGGCGATCACGGCGCTCGCCTTCATCATCGTGCAGAATTTCTGGCTCGGCATGATCGCCGCCGGTATCGTCGGCGTCCAGGCTGTCGTCATTCCCCGCATGCGCAAGCGCCTGCTGGATCTCGGCCGCCAGCGACAGCTGACGGCGCGCGAACTGTCCGGCCGCGTCGGCGAAATCGTCGACGGCATCGGCACGATCCACGGCAACGACACATCCAACCTCGAACGCGCCGACATCGCCTCGCGGCTTGGCCGGATCTTCTCGATCCGCTACGACCTTTACCAGTGGAAATTCCTGGTGAAGTTCATCAACAATTTCCTCGCCCAGGTCACGCCTTTCCTGTTTTACGCGATCGGCGGCTACCTGGCGCTGCAGGGCCGGCTCGATATCGGCCAGCTCGTCGCCGTCATCTCGGCCTATAAGGACCTGCCCGGGCCGCTCAAGGAACTGATCGACTGGGATCAGATGCGCCAGGACGTGCAGGTGAAATACCAGCAGGTCTATGAGCAGTTCAACGTCGAGCCGCTGATCGACAGCCGCATCCAGGAACTCGCGATCGCCCCCGTCGGCGCCCTGACGAGCGCGCTCGTCGTCACCAACCTCTCGCTCTCCGACGACAGCGGCGCCCGCCTGGTCGATCACGTTTCCGTCGAGATCAAGCCGAACGAGACGGTGGCGATCGTCGGCCCGAACGGCAGCGGCGCGGAGGCCTTTGCCGAAGCGCTCGGACGCATGATATGGCCGGATTCCGGCCGCATCACCATCGACGGCCGTGACCTGCTGGAATTACCGGAATCGATCACCGGCCGGCGTATTTCCTATGCCTCGGCCGATACGTTCTTCTTCCACGGCTCGCTCGCCAGCAATCTGCTCTATGGCCTCAAGCATGCGCCGATGACCGATGCCGTCTATGACGAGAAGGAGGCGCAGGAATATAAATGGCACTCCATCGAGGCGGTGAAGGCCGGCAATCCGACGCTCGACCTCAACAGCGACTGGGTGGATTACAAGGCGGCCGGCGCCAACGGGCCCGAGGACCTGTTGAAAGCGATCCGGCCGGTGCTCGACGCGGTGCTGATCTCGCAGGATATCCTTGACCTGGCGCTGCGCTCGAACGTCAATACCGACGTGCATGTGGCGGTCAGCGATCATGTCGTGGCGCTGCGCGCCTCGCTCAGAGACCGGCTGCGCGACGAGGGTCTCGACGGCATCGTCGTGCCTTTCGATTTCGACGCCTATAACGCCCAGGCAACGGTTGGCGAAAACCTGCTCTTCGGCACGATGAAGCGGCCGCTGATGACCAATCGCAGACTGGCCGCCCATCCCTATTTCCAGCAGCTGTTCCGCGAAACGGGCCTGAGCACCGATCTCTACGCCATGGGCCTCGAAATCGCCGAGAATGCGGTGGAACTCTTCCATGATCTGCCGCCGGACCATCCCTTCTTCCAGCAGCTGACCTTCATGACGGCGGACGACATTCCGACCTATCAGGCGCTGCTGCAGAAGCTGCAAAGCCGCCGCTTCGAGGACGCCACGCCCGAGGAACGGTCGGCCATTATCCGGCTGAGCTTTGCCTATATCGAGCCGCGCCACCGCTTCGGCCTGCTGACCGACGAGCTGATGGCCAAGATCGTCAGCGCCCGCAAGCAGTTCCACGAGCATATTCCGGCCGATCTCGCCGAGCTGATCGAGCGTTACGACGCCGAGCGCTTCACCCCGTCGGCAAGCCTGATGGACAATGTGCTCTTCGGCCGTATCGCCTATCAGCAGGCCGACGCCTCCGATCGCATCCGCGCCATCATGGGCGAACTCTTCGACGCGCTCGACCTTTATGACGACGTGCTGGCGATCGGGCTCGAATTCGACGTCGGCTCCGGCGGCAAGCGGCTGACCATGGTGCAGCGGCAGAAGCTCAACCTTGCCCGCGCGCTGCTGAAACGCTCGGACTATTTCATCTTCAACCGGCCGCTGTCGGCGCTCGACCAGCGCGTTCAGGATCAGATCACCCGCAACATCGTCGAAGACCTGCATAAGGAAGGCGAGCGCCCGGCGATCATCTGGGTGCTCTCCAATGCGCGCCTCGCCGAGCTGTTCGACCGAATCCTGCTCTTCGACCGCGGCGGGCTGGCGGAAGCCGGAAACTATCCGGAACTTTCCGAGAAAAACGGTATGTTCAAGGAACTGTTATCGTAATATTCTATTGGGGCGGCGATGGTAGGCGTTCCCGGGGGAATGCCCGGAATTTGAAGACGCCTGGTTCCAAGAACCATGCGGCAGGGGATTGAAACGCTCATGCTGTTGAGAGACGAAGTGGAAATGCTGCGCCGGGTGCCGATCTTTTCAAGGATTGCGCCAGCAAAGCTCAAGCTTTTGGCCTTCACCTCCGACCGCATGACCTACAAAGCCGGGCAGGACCTCTTCCATCAGGGCGATGTCGGCGACGCCGCCTATGTCATCCTTTCCGGCAGCGCCGATATCATCGTCGCCTCGCCGGCCGGCGAGATCAAGGTCGCCGATGTCGAACTCAATTCCATCGTCGGCGAAATCGCCATCCTCTGCGATGTCTCGCGCACGGCAACGGTGCGCGCCACCTCGCCGCTCGAGGTGCTGCGCATCAGCAAGGAGCATTTCCTGAAGCTGCTGAGCGACTTTCCGGAGATGGCCGTGGAAATCATGCGCGTGCTCGCCGACCGCCTGAACCACACCACCGCGGAACTGACCGCGGCGCGGGCGGCAAAGCAGCCGCAGATGGCGCAGTAGGGTTTTCAAGCGGGGATTTTAGCGGCGCCGCGATGAGGGCAACACACGCCTTCGTCGACAGGCGATGAAACCCTGCGTCCGTCCCCCAGAGACCGCGCCTTCCGCAATTGCGGAAACAAATGCCACCACAAAGCCGACACCCCGATCGTCGCCGCGCCGCCGATAATCACTGCCGGCACGGCGCCGAAAGCTGAGGCCGAGATGCCGGCGCGGAATTCGCCGAGTTCGTTCGAGGCGCCTGTGAAAACCATGTTCACCGCATTGACGCGCCCACGCAAGGCGTCGGGTGTGCGGAGCTGGATCAGCGTCTCGCGCACGAAGACGCTCACCATATCCAAACCACCCATCAGGCCGAGCGCCAGCACCGACAACCAGACCTCGGTCGAGGCGCCGAACACGATGATGAAGACACCGACCAGGGCGACGCAGACGAACATGATCACGCCGGCATGGTCTTTGACGGGATGGCGCAGCAGCAAGGCTGCCACCAGGATCGAGCCGATGCCGGGTGCGGCGCGCAGAAGGCCGAGCCCCCATGGACCGACAGTGAGAATGTCGCGCGCATAGACGGGTAGCAACGCCGAGGCGCCGCCGAGCAGCATCGCGAAAAGATCGAAGGAGATGGCGCCAAGCACGATCTTTTCCTTCCAGATGTAGCGGAATCCGGCGACCACCGTCTCCAGGCTCGGTCTTTCCGCGGCGACATGCGCCTGCACCGGAACGCGAAGGGCCAGCGCGGCCGCGACGGCAAGCAATACGAAGGAACTGATATAGGCCGCTTCCGGCGAGATGCCGTAAAGCAGGCCACCGGCGACCGGCCCGAACACGGTGGCGATCTGCCAAGAGGACGTGCCCCAGGCGATGGCACTGGCGAGATCTTCCGCCGGCACGAGATTGGGCATCAGGGATTGCAGTGCCGGCCCGAAGAAAGCCCGCAGCGTGCCGAGCAGGGCGAGGGTACAGAAGATCGGCACCACACTGTGCTCTCCTGTCACGGTGAACATCAGCAAGGCCAGCGCGCACAACCCCTCGCCGGCGATACAGCCCGTCATGATCAGCACGCGGTTGAAGCGGTCGGCGACGGCGCCGGTCACCAGCACGAGCAGGAAGGCGGGCAGGAACAGCGTCAGGCCCACCATGCCGAGATCGAAGGGGTCGCGGGTGATGTCATAGACCTGCCAGCCGACCGACACACCCATGATCTGAGCGGAGAAGCAGCCGAGGAAACGGGCAATCCAATAGTGGCGAAAGCCGGCATGGCAAAAAGCGCTGGCGCGCGGCGAAATACGTGCAGACATAGGGGTGAACCGTGAAAATGGATTTTGTCACGGAGAGATGGTATTGATTTAATGCGCGGGAAAGCCGCGCCATTGTATAATTTACGGCGGATTTTCCGCGTATGAAATTGGATTTACGCTGTGGATGACATTGATCGAACCATTCTTTCGATCCTCCAGGAAAATGCCGATATTCCCGGCAAGATCATCGCCGACACCGTCAATCTTTCTAGCTCGGCCGTCGAACGCCGAATCAACAGACTGAAGCAGGACGGGATGATCGAGAAGATCGTGGCGGTGGTCAGTCCGAAGGCCGTCGATCGCACCTTGTCCATTCTGGTCGAGCTCGAAATCCAGAACGAACACCGCCATACGCTGGATCAATTCCAGCGGTGGCTGGAGCGGGCGCCTGAAGTGCAATCCTGCTGGTATGTCACCGGCGATGTCGACTTTGTCCTGCTGGTGGCCGTCCGCAATCTCGAGGAATACAATGAATTCGTCGACCGGCTCATGAATGAGCAGCAGGCGCTTGTGCGAAAATACAAGAGCCTGATCGCGCTTAAAACGGTCAAGCACGGCTTGGAGCTTTCCGTCCGCGAGTGACGGCTTCTTCGCCGCCGCTCGGCCGCGGGCGGCACAGCAGCCGCGCGTTGGAGCTGACGGCGGCAGACCTCAATGACTGGTCTGCAAGAGCTTCATTCGACCGCCATGGATGAGAAGCGCGCTCAAAACACCTGTTTCGCAAGCCCCGGTATCCAGGTTGATCCTGTGCGGGTTGCTGAGAACGACCTCTGTGATGGGCGTGTGACCATGTATGACAGCCAAGCCATTTTCATATGGCCCCTTGGAAGAAAGCCAAGGCTCGCGAATCCACGCAAGCGTTTCTGCGGTCTGACGATCGATCGGAACCTCTACGTCGATGCCTGCATGGACGAAAAGCAGTTTTCCGAGCTGCAACTTCAGCGGCAACGAATGCAGCCACTCAATCATATCGCCACCCAGAAGCTCCGACACCCTCTCTTCCCATCGGCCGCGAGGGTCAACGCCGAGTTCCTCAAAGAATTCGGTACCGCCATTCGCCAGCCAACGATCCATCATCTTGGCGTCAGGTGCGCAAAGCAACTGAAGCAATCGATGTTCATGATTTCCAATGAGGGTGCAGTTGGTCGCGCCGGGAATGCCCTGCATGGCTAAACTCAGCGCCCGCAAGCTTTCCGGCCCCCGGTCGATCAGATCGCCTAGATGGATGCAATGAGCAGCACCCGGAGAAATGAGGTGAAATTCGTGCGCAATACCGAGATGCATCTCTCTCAGAAGATCAGCGCGTCCATGAACGTCGCCGATCGCGCAAATGGCCGTCTCTTCATCGATTTCGCGGATGGAGGGCATCCACTCTGAACGAACTATCACTATGCAGCTTCCCAGGAGTTTCTTGCTTTCGGGCACGTATCAAATCAAGGTTTGGGCGGCCATTTTTGCGCGCCGTGGACGAGGCGCAAAATTTCCACCTGTTTGGCTTTTTGGCGGACGCGATAGATCACGATGAAAGATGTGCGTGAAATGACCAGTTCGCGCGTTCCATCGATTCGTCCGGGCCGGCCGATCTCCGGCTGATCGATGAGCAAATCGGTCTGACGCTCGATCTCATCAAGTTGGCTTATCGCGGCGCCGACATTCTGGTCGGCGATAAACTGAATGGCTCTTTTGCGATCGGATGCAGCTTTCGCACGCCAGACGAGCTTCACTTGCTCTCGCCCTTAAGCCGCGCCAGCAGTTCCGCCCGTTCGCGCGCCATCTCTTCCTTGACGACTTCGTGCGGGATCCAGACCGCGTTCGGATCATCGGCTTCCCGGATCGCCTCCTCGACCTGTTCGCGGAACCATTTGTCGTATTCCGCCGCCTCATGGGTCCGACGCAGCGCCGCGGCCCGATCCGGCCGCAATGCCGTCTCGGAGACATAATCGGCCGCATCGACATCGAACTGCGAGATGCCGATATCCTTGAGATAGGACACGAGGGTATCCATGCGCTTGAACAGGCGCACCTGCCGGCTGCGCTGGGCGGCGAGCGTGCGCTCTGATTTGCCGTAGCGGATGACGACGGACCAGCCGCCGGTTTTGCCGACGACATGCGCGGCATCGACCGCGCCGGCTTCGACAAGGCTGGAAAGCGTCGAATGATCGATGGTTTCCGTGATCATGGCATATCCTCGTTGCGGTCGACAGGATATGCATTTAATAATAGATTGCAATGCGTTCAACAATTGAGCTTGCAGCCGAAAACGAAAGCCTGCACGTTCGCAAGACCCTGGTGTCTGGCCGGCACCGGCCGAAGCGCCACAAATATGCGCTATGCAAAGAGGAAACGGCCTTCGGTGAACGCGACGATATCGGCCCGTAGCGGCGATTCGCATGCAAGCGTGTCGATGCGGTAAAAATCGTGCTGTTTGCCAGCGTAGGTTTTCCAATGCTGGGCAACAGCGTGGTTCCAGCTTTCAGGTGGCCGATATGGATCGAGCTCTCCCCAGACTACCATTGTGGGGATATTCAATGGAGACGTTTCGAAGCGCAATCTGGTTGACGACACGCAGATCAGGGCCTGGAGCTCCAGACCCTCTTTGACCGCATGCCACAAAGCGGTTCCACCGGCGCTGAAACCAACCCCCAAGCACCTGCGTCCGTCAACCTCGCGAAGTGCCCGAATCGCATGCCGCATGCCGTCTTCGTTGAAGAGATGGTGGTGAAGTTCGTCTGCACGCAGACCGGGCCGACCACTGAGCTCGGCCAGGCCCAGCAGGCTGTGTTTGGAGCACCCGACATCCGATAGTTCGGCAAAGGTTTCGGGAAACCCGTGGATATCGCTAACGACCAATAAGTCTTGCATCAATTCGGCAATGCCGCTCTTCGATACCATTGAGGATGAAGCAGCGCGCCGGACTCCCCCGGCGTGCTGCTGCGTTTACACTATTCCCGCTGTTCCAGCGCCCTGCTGAAGGCGAGTGCGGCCAGCGTGCAGATGGCGCCGGAGAGCAGGTAGTAGCCGACGAAGGTCAGGCCGAAGCGGCTGGAGAGGCTGAGCGCCACCAGCGGTGCGAAGCCGGCGCCGATCAGCCAGGCGAGATCCGAGGTGAAGGCGGCGCCAGTATAACGATAGCCGCGGCCGAAGCGCGACGAGATCGAGCCGGTCGCCTGGCCGAAGGAGAGGCCGAGCACGCCGAAGCCTATGATGACGAAGGCGTCATGGCCATTATTGCCGGAAGCGATCAGGATCGGCCCGACGAAGCTGAAGACGGCGATGATGACGGCGCAGATGGCAAGCTGGGCGCGCCGGCCGATGCGGTCGGCGATCAGCCCCGAGGCGATGATGGCGACTATGCCGACCATGGCGCCGACCACCTGCACCACCATGAAGGCACCGATCGGCTGGTTGCCGTAAAGGCTCATCCAGCCGAGCGGGAAGATGGTGACGAGGTGGAACATGGCGAAGCTGGCGAGCGGCACGAAGGCGCCGATCAGGATGTCGCGGCCGTGAACGCGCAGCACCTCAAGGATCGGCGCGGCTTCCAGCTCGTGCTGTTCGAGCAGCGTGCCGAATTCCTTGGTCATGACCAGGCGCAGACGCGCAAACAGCGCCACGACATTGATCGCGAAGGCGACGAAGAAGGGATAGCGCCAGCCCCAGGAGAGGAAATCCTCACTGGAAAGATTGGCGACGAAATAGCCGAACAGCGTGCTGGCCAGCGCAAAGCCGATCGGCGCGCCGAGCTGCGGGATCATCGCATACCAGCCGCGGTGGTTGGCCGGCGCGTTGAGCGCCAGCAGCGAAGCAAGCCCGTCCCAGGCGCCGCCGAGCGCAAAACCCTGGCCGAGGCGGAAGAGCGCCAAGAGCGCGATCGACCAGACGCCGATCTCCTCGTAACCCGGCAGGAAGGCGATCGAGGCGGTGGAGCCGCCGAGCAGGAAGAGCGCGATCGTCAGCTTGGTGCCGCGCCCGTACATCCGGTCGATCGTCATGAACACGACGGAGCCGACCGGGCGGGCCAGGAAGGCGAGCGAGAAGATGGCGAAGGAATAGAGTGTCGCCGTCAGCCTGTCCGGCGCAAAGGGGAAGACCAGTTGCGGAAAGACCAGGACGGAGGCAAGGCCGTAGACGAAGAAATCGAAGAATTCCGACATGCGGCCGATCACCACGCCGATGGCGATGCTGCCCGGGGAAACCGGCTTGTCGTCGTGAATGCGCCGCGCGTCGCGTTCGAGCGACGCCGACGACGGTCCGTAATGCGATGTTGTAGCCATGAAAAACGCCTCCTCGTTAAGGCGCTTCCGGCAAAGCGCCTCAAGCCTGATCTTGATCAAACCGGCAGGCTTATCAAGTGCGTCAGACGTAAATAGTTCATCAGTGCGGTTGAGCGCGGATGGAAAAAATTGGCGTGATCCGGACAGTAATTTGTCATGGGAGCGCTGGCCTGACCGATTCTTGCGGATATATTGACCGAAACACGCGCTGGCGAAAAATCCTTCTTGATTTCATCAGGATTTCAAAGCACTAGCGCACAAGATTTGTGCCGCAGTGCGGCACGCTTGCTGCACTGCGACCAAAGGCCTCATGTCGCGATCTGGTTCAGTGCTTTAGTCGCGGAACAAACGAAACAACAAGAGCTTAGAGACGTGCCAAAACTCGTGAAGTTTTCCCGCCTTCTATCCGTCTTGCCGCTGCTTTTCCTGGCAGGATGCAACATGGTGGTCATGGCGCCATCCGGCGACATCGCCGTGCAACAGCGCGATCTCATCGTCATCTCGACGGTGCTGATGCTTCTGATCATCATCCCGGTGATCTTCCTGACGCTGCTCTTCGCCTGGCGCTACCGCCACTCCAACACGGCCGCAACCTATGCGCCGGAATGGCACCATTCGACCCGCCTCGAAATCATCATCTGGGCAGCACCGCTGGCGATCATCATCGCGCTCGGCGCCGTGACCTGGATTTCCACCCATAAGCTCGATCCCTACCGCCCGCTCGACCGCCTCGATGCCGAGCGCGCCATCCCGGCCGATACCAAGCCGCTGACCGTCGAGGTCGTGGCACTCGACTGGAAGTGGCTGTTCTTCTATCCCGAACTCGGCATCGCCACCGTCAACGAGCTTGCTGCCCCGGTGGACACGCCGATCAATTTCAAGATCACCGCATCCTCGGTGATGAACTCCTTCTATATCCCTGCGCTTGCCGGCCAGATCTACGCCATGCCCGGCATGGAGACCAAGCTGCACGCCGTCATCAACCGGGAAGGCGAATATGAAGGCTTTTCCGCCAATTACAGCGGCGCCGGTTTCTCGCACATGCGCTTCAAGTTCCATGGCCTCAACCGCGAGGGCTTCGACGCCTGGATGGCCAAGGTCAAGCAGCAGGGAACGATGCTCAACCGCGACGCCTATCTGAAGCTCGAAAAGCCGAGCGAGAAGGAACCGGTGCGCTATTATGCCGGCGCCGACGCCGACCTCTACGACGCCATCCTCAACATGTGCGCCACTCCCGGCAAGATGTGCATGAACGAGATGATGCACATCGACATGATGGGCGGCGGCGGCAAGGAAAGCGCCGAGAATCGCGAGAAGCTGCAATATGACCATCGCCATGCAGAGGAAGGCATCGTGGCGCCGGCCGCCACCGTGCCGGCAACGGGTGCTCCGGCACGCAGCGAACCGGCCGGCAGCACCGATGGCAATAGCGACGACAGCAGCATACAGCACGACATGCCCGGCATGCCCGGCATGGACAGCACGCCCGGCACGGGCATGCAGCATGAAGGCCATTCCATGCCCGGCATGAGCAATGGCGCCGATCCGGCGCCGGCGCAGCTCAACAACAACAATTAACCTGGCGCTTTGCGTCGCAAGACATAATGAACGGGTTGTTCCATGTTTTCCAATCCTGACCTCCTGAAGTTCGTCTTCGGCCGGTTGACCCTCGATGCGATCCCCTATCACGAGCCGATCCTGGTCGTGACCTTCATCGGCGTCGTCATCGGCGGTCTCGCGGTGCTCGGCGCCATCACCTATTTCAAGTTCTGGGGTCCGCTCTGGCGCGACTGGATCTGCAGCGTCGATCACAAGAAGATCGGCATCATGTATGTGATCCTCGCCGTCATCATGCTGTTGCGCGGCTTCTCCGACGCCATCCTGATGCGCATCCAGCAGGCGATCGCCTTCAACGGCTCGGAAGGCTACCTGCCGCCGCACCATTACGACCAGGTCTTCACCGCCCACGGCGTCATCATGATCTTCTTCGTGGCGATGCCCTTCGTCACCGGCCTGATGAATTTCGTGGTGCCGCTGCAGATCGGCGCGCGCGACGTCTCCTTTCCCTTCCTGAACAATTTCTCCTTCTGGATGACCACCGCCGGCGCGGTCATCATCATGCTGTCGCTGTTCATCGGCGAATTCGCCCAGACCGGCTGGCTCGCCTATCCGCCGCTGTCGGGCGCGGCCTACAGTCCGGGCGTCGGCGTCGACTATTATATCTGGGGCCTGCAGGTGGCCGGCGTCGGAACGACGCTTTCGGGCATCAACCTGATCGCCACCATCGTCAAGATGCGCGCGCCGGGCATGACCTTCATGAAAATGCCGGTCTTTACCTGGACGGCGCTCTGCACCAACGTGCTGATCGTCGCCTCTTTCCCGATCCTGACGGCAACACTCGCGCTGCTGTCGCTCGACCGCTATGCCGGGACGAACTTCTTCACCAACGACCTCGGCGGCAACCCGATGATGTACATCAACCTCATCTGGATCTGGGGCCATCCGGAGGTCTACATTCTGGTGCTGCCGGCCTTCGGCATCTTCTCCGAAGTCGTCGCCACCTTCTCGGGAAAACGCCTGTTCGGCTACGCCTCGATGGTCTACGCTACCTGCGTGATCATGATCCTGTCCTACATCGTCTGGCTGCACCATTTCTTCACCATGGGCTCGGGTGCCTCAGTCAACTCCTTCTTCGGCATCACCACGATGATCATCTCCATCCCGACAGGGGCGAAGATCTTCAACTGGCTCTTCACCATGTATCGCGGCCGTATCCGCTATGAAGTGCCGATGCTGTGGACGGTCGGCTTCATGGTGACCTTCGTCATCGGCGGCATGACCGGCGTCATGCTCGCCGTGCCGCCGGCCGACTTCGTGCTGCACAATTCGCTGTTCCTCATCGCCCACTTCCACAACGTCATCATCGGCGGCGTTCTCTTCGGCATGTTCGCCGGCGTGAACTACTGGTTCCCGAAGGCCTTCGGCTTCAAGCTCGATCCCTTCTGGGGTAAGCTGAGCTTCTGGTTCTGGCAGATCGGCTTCTGGTTCGCCTTCATGCCGCTCTATGTGCTCGGCCTGATGGGCGTCACCCGCCGCATGAGCCAGTTCGAGGACCCGTCGCTGCAGATCTGGTTCATCGTCGCCGCCTTCGGCGTCGGCCTGATCGCGCTCGGCATCGCCGCCTTCCTGATCCAGATCGTCGTCAGCTTCATGAAGCGCGAGGAACTGCGCGACGACAGCGGCGATCCCTGGGATGGCCGCACGCTGGAATGGTCGACGGCCTCGCCGCCGCCGGATTACAACTTCGCCTTCACGCCCGTCGTGCACGACCATGACAGCTGGTACGACATGAAGAACCGCGGCTATGCCCGTCCGCTCGAAGGTTTCCGGCCGATCCATATGCCGAAGAACACCGGCACCGGCGCGATCCTTTCGGCCATCAGCGTCGCGCTGGCCTTCGGCCTGATCTGGTACATGTGGTGGCTGGTGGTCGTCTCCTTCGTCGCCATGCTCGTCGTGGCGATCGGCCATACCTTCAACTACCGGCGCGATTTCTACATCCCCGCCGACGCGGTGACCGAAACGGAAGGCAAGCGCACCGCGCTGCTTGCCGAGCAGGTGTGATGACCATGAGCGATCAGACTATCGACACGGCCGAAAAGCCTGAATTCTACCTGACGGAAGACCATCATCCGGAGGGCAGCACCAATCTCGGCTTCTGGCTCTACCTGATGAGCGACTGCCTGATTTTCGCAGTGCTGTTTGCCACGCACGGCGTGCTCGGCCGCAATTATGCCGCCGGCCCGTCGCCGGCCGATCTCTTCGATCTGCCGATCGTCGCCCTCAACACCTCGATGCTGCTGTTCTCTTCGATCACCTACGGCTTCGCCATGCTGCAGATGGAGCGCAACGCCAAGGCGGAAACGCTGTTCTGGCTCGGCGTGACCGGCCTGTTCGGCGCAGCCTTCATCGGGCTCGAACTCTACGAGTTCATCCACCTGATCCATGAAGGCGCCGGGCCGACGCGCAGCGCCTTCCTCTCCTCCTTCTTCACCCTGGTCGGCACGCACGGCCTGCACGTCACCTTCGGCATCATCTGGCTGATCACGCTGATGGTGCAGGTGTCGATGCACGGGCTGATCGAGGCCAACCGCCGCCGCCTGATGTGCCTGTCGATGTTCTGGCACTTCCTCGACGTCGTCTGGATCGGCGTCTTTTCCTTCGTCTATCTGCTCGGAGTTCTCGGATGAGTTCGCAAGCACCCGCCCATGAGGATGCCCACGAGGCGCATCACGGCCACAGCCACGGTCACCAGGCCGGCCACGGCACGTTCAAGAGCTATATGGCGGGCTTCGTGCTCTCCGTCATTCTCACCGCCATTCCCTTCTGGCTTGTGATGTCGGGCGTGATCGCCAGCCCGGCGCTGACGGCGGTGCTGGTGATGGGCCTCGGCGCCGTCCAGATCGTCGTCCATATGATCTTCTTCCTTCATATGAACACCAGGAGCGAGGGCGGCTGGACGATCATGGCGCTGATCTTCACCCTCATCATCGTCGCCATCGCCCTCTCCGGCTCGCTCTGGGTCATGCATCATCTCAACACGAATATGATGCCGATGAACCCCGAGATGATGAAGAACATGCCGTGATCCCTCGGCACGGGCGGCGGCAGCGCCGCCCGCAGCGGTTCAGGCCCGATATAGTTTGGATATGAGCGAGGCTTCCTCGGAACAATCGGAAACACGGCATTCCCGGGCGAAACGCGCGGTCTTCGCCGTCTGCCTGGCATTGCTCGCCGCGGCGCTGGCCGCCCTCGGCACCTGGCAGGTCGAGCGCCTGGCCTGGAAACGCGACCTCATCGCCCGCGTCGATCAGCGCGTGCATGCGCCACCCGCGCCGGCGCCGGCCACGCCCGCCGACTGGAGCAGGGTCAATACCACAGACGACGAATATCGGCGCGTGACCGCAGTGGGGATGCTGGCAAACGACAAGGAAACGCTGGTCTATGCGTCCACGATACTTGGCCCGGGTTACTGGGTGATGACGCCGCTGATGCTTGCCGACGGCACATCGATCCTCGTCAATCGCGGCTTCGTTCCCACCGACAGGCGCGACCCGGCCTCGCGCCGCGAGGGCCAACCATCAGAGCCAGTGGAAATCACCGGGCTGATACGGATGACCGAGCCGAAGGGATCGCTGCTCAAATCCAACGATGTCGCCGCCGACCGCTGGTATTCGCGCGACGTCGCGGCAATCGCGCAAAAACGTGGGCTCAGTGCCGTCGCCCCCTATTTCATCGACGCCGATGCCACGCCCAATCCGGGTGGCCTGCCGGTCGGCGGCCTCACAATCATCCGATTCCCCAACAACCATCTCGTCTATGCCATCACCTGGTACGGGCTCTCGGCAATGGCGCTGGCATTGCTGGTTTTCATCCTGCGCGCCGAGATCGGCAGAGGCCGCCGGGAATAGCACGCACAATCGCTTTGCACGGATACGAGCCCGAGCGCACCGCATTAATCTCTCGTAAAGCGATGTCCGATACTGCTTGCCTGAAGAGAATATTTAAAAAGCTGCACATGAGCCGGCCGGATTACATCCCCAGTCTCGATGGCCTGCGCGGCATTGCCGCGCTTCTGGTCGTTCAAGCCCATATCGGACTTGTCTTTCCCGGCACAGCCCAGCATTTCATGACGATGGGCAGCGAAGCCGTCGGCCTGTTCTTTGCGCTCAGCGGCTTTCTGATGGCCCATCTCTATGGCTCGCGGCCGGTGACCAAAGAAACCGTGCTGGATTTTCTGGTGAGCCGCTTTGCCCGCATCTATCCCGTCTATCTGGCTGCCGTCGTGCTCGTGGCGATCCTGTCCGGCATGCAGAATCTAGACTTCGTTCAGCCGATCGTCGGCACCACGGACTTTCTGCGCCATGTCTTTCTTCTGGGCTCGAGCGGCGTTTTCTGGTCAATTCCACCGGAAATCCAATTCTATCTGCTCTTCCCGATCCTGTGGCTTTGCCTGGCCCGCCCGCACCGCCATAGCGGCCTGATCGTCGGCTTTGCAATGGTCGTCGTCATCGACGGCCTGCTGGAATTGCCGGGGCCTGGAATAGTGCTGGTTTCCAAGCTCCCATACTTTCTTTTCGGCGCCCTTGCCGGGGCGCTGCATTCCTACTGGGATCGATGGGCGCCCTCGGCCCTCACCGGAATTTTCACGCTGTTCCTGCTGGCGGCGCTCTTCACCTACCGGCATGTCGTGCCGAGTTTTTCCCCTGAATTCTGGGGCCTGCAAAGCGCGGTCGCGGCAGCCGTCATTGTCGCGCTCGTCGCTCGGCAGCCGCCCATCGCAGCCTATGTACTGGCAGCCGCACCCATGAGGTTCCTGGGCACGATCAGCTTCTCGCTCTATCTTTTCCATGTCCCCATCATGTTCCTCGCACGCCGGACTTTTGAGGGCCTGATGCCCGAACCGGTGCTGATCGGGGCGGCGCTTGCCGTTGCGGCAGGCGGAGCATGGTTCATTCACGAGACGATCGAAGTCCCGAGCCGCCGGCTGCTCGTCGGCATGTGGCAGCAGCATCGCTGGCGCATAGCCGCACGCGCAACGCCGGCTGAAGGCATTGAACGCGCGATCCTCGACCTCAAGGAGACCGAAAAACGCCTCCTGAGCGGCACAGCGTCAGCCGCAGCGGACGAACTGCGGGAGGAAGCCTCCCGCACGGGCACCCAGGACAATGGCGACGAGAAGATTCGCGCCTAAAGCGCGTCGCGATCTTTCAAATTCGCTCTTCGCGCTTTAGGTCTTTGTTTTCCGCATCACGCTCCTCAAGAAGCGACCCGGCTGATCGCCTCGGCGAGCTGCGCCTGCGAGAAAGGCTTGCCGAGACGGGGCAGGTTGGCGATGACAGTTCCTTCGGGGAGCTCGGCGTAACCGGTTGCGAGAATGATCGGCATTTCGGGCCATTCGTCGCGGATCGCCTTGGCGAGCTGCGCACCGGTCATGCGCGGCATGGCATGGTCGCAAATCACCAGATCGACCGGCTGCCTGCGCAGGATTTCGAGCGCCTCGGGACCGGCCATCGCCTCGAACACGGTGTGACCGAGATCCTCCAGCATCAGCGTCGTATTCATCAGCACCAGGCCATCATCATCGACGGCGACGACGCGCAAGCCGTGCGGTGCATTTTCCGCCCGTTGCGGCGGGGCGACAGCGAACTCGGTCACCTGCTCGGCGGCGACGACCGGGAACCATAATTCGGCCGTCGTGCCTTCGCCGAGGCTGCTCTTCAGCATCAGGCGGCCGCCGGATTGGGAGGCAAGGCCCTGCACCATGGAAAGGCCGAGGCCGGTGCCCTTGCCGACACCCTTGGTGGTGAAGAACGGCGTGATTGCCTGCTCCATCGTCTTTTCGTCCATGCCCTCGCCTTCATCGATCACCGCGATCCTGATATAACGCCCGGGCGGCAGCGCACGCTTGCCCGGTGACACGGTTTCCTCGGAAGCGCGAAGCATGATCCGGCCGCCGGACGGCATGGCGTCGCGGGCGTTGACCACGAGGTTCAGGATCGCCATCTCCAGCTGGTTCGGATCGGTCCGGATGGTCGCCAGCCTGACCGGGAAAGACGTCTCGATCACGGTCAGCGGACCGAGCGACCGGCTCAGCATATCCATCATGCCACGGACCAGGCCGGAGACGTCGATCGGCTCCATGTGCAGTTCCTGCCGGCGGGAAAAGGCCAGCATGCGCTGCGTCAGCGCGGCACCCCGCTGGGCGCCCTGCATGGCATTATCGACAAGCGATGTCAGCGACAGATCCTGCGGCATGCGTTTCTTCAGGATTTCGAGACTGCCGAGCACGGCCATCAGCAAATTGTTGAAATCATGGGCGATCCCGCCGGTGAGTTGACCGATCGCCTCCATCTTCTGCGACTGGAAGAGTTCTTCGCGCGCCTGCTCCAGGGCGCGCTGGGTCTCCATCTTTTCGGTGATATCGCGGGTGATCTTGGCGAAACCGAGCACATCGCCTTCCTCGTCGCGAATGGCATCGATGACGATGCTGGCCCAGAAGCGGGTGCCGTCCTTGCGCACCCGCCAGCCTTCCCGCTCGAACCGGCCTTCGGCACGCGCGACGCGGAGCGCCGTCTCCGGCACGCCGGCGGCGCGGTCCTCAGGCGTATAGAAGGTCGAGAAATGCCGGCCGATGATTTCATCAGGCCGGTAGCCTTTGATCCGCTCGGCGCCGAAGTTCCAGCTGCTGACATTGCCGTCAGGATCGAGCATGTAGATGGCATAGTCAGAGACGCCTTGGACCAGCCGGCGGAACTGTTCCTCGCTCTGGCGGATCGCCTTTTCGGCGGCCCTGCGTTCGGTGAGGTCGCGGGTGATCTTGGCATAGCCGATGAGCTCGCCGGAGGGACGCCGAATGGGATCGATGATCACATGCGCCCAGAAGCGGCTGCCGTCCTTGCGCTGGCGCCAGCCTTCCCCCTCGAACCGGCCATGCTCCTTGGCGGTCGCAAGCGTACGCTCCGGAATTCCCGCGATGCGATCCTCCTCCAGATAGAAGCGGGAAAAATGCTCGCCGAGAACTTCGGATGGCTTGTAACCTTTTAGACGCTGCGCGCCGGTATTCCAGCTGGTGACGATGCCTTCGGGGCTCAGCATATAGATGGCATAGTCGGTGATGGCATCGACCAGGAGGCGAAAGCGTCCCTCTTCCTCGAGAGACGTATCATGTCGATTCAGCGCTTCCATCGTCCCCTCGGTGTCACCAGCGCTTTATAACGCCGAGGCAGGCGGATGGTTCCGAAATTTAGCCTCGAATTTTCAGACTGCCTTGACCTGCGGATAGAAGCGCTCGCCGACCCGTTCGGCAGCCGCATAGGCCTGCGAGACGATCTCCGGCACCAGATCGATATCGGGCAGGCTGCCGAGGCCGAGCGGGCCGACGGCAAAAAGCCCGGCGACCGTCGAACCGTCCTCGAGGAACGGCTCGCCGCGCGCATTGACCGCGAGCCCCAGCGACAGCTCGTCCGGCATGGCAAGGCCGGCGGAAAACAGGCTCTGCATCAGCGGCGCGGAAAGATCGGGCGCCTGACAGCGGCAGTCGATAATGCGCTCGGCATGGATGATCTCCTCGGTCGAGGAACCGGCCGGCGTGAAGAACAGGCCGCTCAGGCCCCGGCGGCCGGCCCGGCCACGGCGCAGCACCGTGCGGCCTTCGGCAAGCTCGCGTTTCAGGCGCAGATGCATGGCCTCTGGCAGGCGGTTGCGATGGCTGTCGTAGATGGCCCGCAGATGCCGGTTGAACTGGTGCTTGTCGCCGGCCGGCAGCGAACGCCACAGCGACCGGGCATGCCTGCGCAGCCCGTTCATCACCGATTGCCAGCTTCGGCCCTCGTCCTCGGCCTCGCGACAGGCCTGGCGGATGAACCGCACGATGTCGGGCAGGCTTTGAGGCAGCGCTTCGGCCGGGAAGACCGGGTCGGCGGAATTGGGGGTATGGCTCTGGGGCAGGAAACCGCGCCGGGAAATGATCGTTACCTGGCCGGCATAACCGGAATCGCGCAGCTGCAGCAACTGGTCGACGACCCGGATGCCGCTGCCGAGCAGCACCGCATGCGGTCGCGCGACGAGGCGCTGGGCCCGGACAGGAGAAGCCTCCCGCTCGCCGGCATCCTGATCGCCGAGGCCGTAGCCGGTGGCCAGGATCACCGTATCGAACAGCGGATTGGCGGGGTTGGCGCTTTCGAGCAGGAAACGGTGGCCGTGGCTGCGGCGGATCGCCACGACCGGATCGTTGCAGACCTGAACGGTGATGTCCCGGCGGGCGGCGAGAGCTTCGGAAAAGCGCTGATAGACATAATCGCTGAAGATCTCCTTCGGCACGAAGATCTGCCGGAAACCCGGGATGGCGGCCGGCACGGCGGCGCGGAAGGCGGCGTTGCTGCAGAGCCAGTCGTTGAAATCGTCATTGTCGCCGAGCGAAACCGAGAGATCGCGCACGCGGGTGTTGAGGATCGTCGAGGCGCGGACGGAGGCCAGCGCCTGCCCGCCGCTGACCGACGAATTCGGGTCGAACAGTTGCAGGTGGAAGGGCGCCCGCACCGTCTTCATCAGAGCGATCGCCGTCATCATGCCGGAAAAGCCGCGCCCGACGATGGCTATGCGCGGCACGGCGGATATCTGCGCCGCCGCATTGGCGCGCGCCGAAAAAAGTCCCTGAACCGTCATCGCAACTCCTCTGCGGCTCGGCCGCACCACGTGCAAATAGGTTCAACGCATAAAAGCGGGTCATGCGTTGATGAGGTTCATGCGGCCATTCACAAACATCTGCCGCAGCATCGGGGTCCGGACGAGCGGCCCCGCAACAGCATCAGGCGGGCGATCACGCCCGCCCATAGTCTATTAAACTAGTCGTGTATCAAAGCGCTAAAAACCGCAGGTGGCAAGAGCTTTGTTGCCGCGGCATCGTAAACTGTTGGAGAAAAACACATTTTTCGGCCGGCTCCACCACATGGCAACGGTTGGATCGGGACTTCACAGACGGCAAAGTGCCCACTTGGCCTGTACGAATCCGAGTATGAACAATTCGATTTCAAGTTTCTTTTGCGGTCATTTCTCTTGCCAATTCGCCGATCATCGAACGCAACCACCTGTGGGCCGGGTCGTGACGGTAGCGAACATGCCAAGCCATCTGCACCGGGAAACTACCAAGATCGACGGGCGGCGGCAGCACCTTCAGGCGCGGATCCCGCTCCAGAGACCGACAGATCAGGCGCGGCAGCGTTGCGCAATAATCGGTTGCGACGAGCATCTCGGGCACCGCAAGGAAGTGCGTGACAGACACGGCAACCTCTCGCTTCAGATTTTGCTGCCCCAATGCCTGGAAGAGGCCCGCGCGCAGCCGGCCCGGCGGGAGCACGTTCACGTGCTTGAGGCTCTCAAACTGTTCCCGGGATATATGGCCTCCAATCTCGGGATGATCGGCGCGCACCACGCAGGCAAGCCCATCGTCCATAAGATGCTGGACGACGAGGTTATCAGGCGGATCGACGATCCGGCCAAACACCATGGCTGTCGTGCCGGAAGTAACGCCGGTCTCGGCGAGATCATTGCCGAACGGCATCATGCGAAGCTTGATGCCCGGCGCCAACTGCCGCATTCTCGCTGCCAGTGCCGGCATCAACACAAGTTCCGCGTAGCTGTTGGGGGCGAGCGTGAACAGGCGCTCGGCCTGTGCCGGCTGAAACTCCTGCTGGTTCGAAACGAGATCGTCGAGCTGCGCCAGCGCTACTTCGATCGTTGGGGCGATCTCTTCCGCCAGTTCCGTCGGTTTTATGCCGTACCTTTCCCGGATGAACAGCGGATCATGCAGGGTTTCGCGCAGGCGGTTCAGCGAATTGGACAGCGCCGGCTGGGTGATGCCCAGCCGCACTGCGGCCCGCGTCACGCTCCGCTCTTCCATCAGGGCCAGGAAAACCGGAAGCAGGTTCAGATCGTATCTCATTTAGATATAATCCCATTTGAATATCTAAAATCAAAGAAGTAAATTTCTGAAATATGTCGACAGATGCCATTGTGACGACATCGAAACGCCGCAGCGGCTGATCGAGCTCCAATCCACCGGCTGCCACGGCGCCATCTGACGGAAGGATCCACAATGAAAGTCCTCATCGTACTCACCTCGCACGACACGCTCGGAGACACCGGCAGGAAGACCGGTTTCTGGCTCGAGGAGCTGGCGGCACCCTATTATGTCTTCAAGGATGCCGGCGCCGAGATCACCCTCGCTTCGCCGAAGGGCGGCCAGCCGCCTCTCGACCCGAAGAGCGGCGAACCTATGTTCCAGACCGACCTGACGCGGCGTTTTAGCGCCGATGAGGCGGCCAAGGCGCAGCTTGCAGAGACTGTGCGCCTGGACAGCGTCGACCAGAAAGATTTCGATACCGTCTTCTACCCCGGCGGCCACGGCCCGTTGTGGGATCTGGCCGAAGACCGGAACTCGATCGGGCTGATCGAATCCTTCGTCGGGGCCGGCAAGCCGATCGCCCTCGTCTGCCATGCGCCGGGCGTCCTGCGCCACGTCACGAACCCCGACGGCACCCCCTTCGTCCAGGGACGCTCCCTCACCGGCTTCACCAATTCCGAGGAAGAGGCCGTGGGGCTCACGAAGGTCGTGCCGTTCCTCGTCGAGGACGAGCTGATCGGTCTCGGTGCGGTCTTCTCCAAGATCAAGGATTGGGGCGTGCATACGGTGGTCGACGGCCAGCTCATCACGGGTCAGAATCCGGCTTCGTCCAGTGAGGCGGCCGAAGCACTCATCGCTGTTCTCGCGCGCTGAAATATCGTGATCTGCCGTCGGCCAGTGCGGCGGCAGATCGCCTTCAGAAACCGGAGTTTATGATGTCCACCACGGTTCCAGTACTGTTGCTGTCGGACGCGCGACCCGGAATTGCCGTCGCCGGAGCTTTGGTTGCCGGCTTTATCAAGAAGAATCGCCCGCGCCACGCGGCGCTGTTCATGGGGATCTATGCCTGAGCGATCGGGCTCGGCAGCACGATATCGGCGGCGCTCAGCGAACCTCTGGCCGAAGCAAGCGGCGGCCGATTGTTCCCGCGGGGCATGCGGGGCGACCTCACGTAAAAATAACCAGTTGGTGAATTCTTTACTTGAACCCCCAAATGGAATCGGCAAAAGTGACGAAGCAACCAATCCCTTCATGGATTTGCCGTCTTTTCGGGCCAGCGTCCGACCACACATCATTTGGAAAAATACCGTGAGCAGCGATGCGTTAAGACGCGCGACGAAGCCTTCGGCTTCGATGGCGCTTGCAACTGCGGCAGGCTGGGGCCGAGGCCTCTATACCTTGGTGCGCATCACCATGATGGCCTTCCGCCACCCCTGGCAATCCGGCTTTGCGATCGGCGCCACGCTCGTCGCTTCCACCTTCCAGCTGATGATCCCCCGCCTTCTCGGCCAGGCGGTCGACCACACGCAGACGGCGATGAGCGGCGGCGCGGCAGGCCAGGCGGCCCAGGACGCGCTTCTGACCACGGCGCTGCTGCTGCTCGGCGCGGCCGTGTTGCGCGGCCTCTTCACCATGGTGCAGAACTATTATAGCGAAGCCGTCGGCCATCACATCGGCTACGAATTGCGGCTGGCCTGCTACGAGAAGATCCAGCGGCTGTCCTTCAGCTTTCACGACACCGTTCATTCCGGCGACCTGATCACCATCGGCCTGCTCGATCTCGAAGGCGTGCGCATGTATTTTTCCACCGCGCTCGTCCGGATGATCCTGCTGTCGATCCTGATCGGCATCGGCGCCTATATGCTGCTGTCGACCGATGTCGTGCTTGGCCTTCTGGCGCTCTCCTTCGTGCCCTTCGTCGGCTGGCGCTCCTCGGTGACGCAGCTCAGGCTGCGCGCCACCTGGCTCGACCTGCAGGAGCGGCTGTCGGTACTGACCCGCATCATGGAAGAGAATCTCGGCGGCATCCGCGTCGTGCGCGCCTTTGCCGCACAGGACCACGAAATGTCGAAATTCGAGGCGGCCTCGAAGAACGCCCTGGCGCTTGCGCATCAGCGCGTCGGCATCCGCGTCGTCAACACCAGCGCCATGACCTTCTCCTTTTTCGCGGCCATGGGCCTCGTGCTGTGGGTCGGCGGCGGCAAGGTGATGTCGGGCGAGATCACCGTCGGCACGCTCGCCTCGTTCCTGACCTTCATGACCATTTTGCAGATGCCGGTGCGCCAGCTCGGCCTGATGGTCAACGCCTTTGCCCGCGCCTCGACCTGCGGCACGCGGCTTTTCAATCTTCTCGACCTCGACATATCGATCAAGGATGCGCCGGATGCGCGGCAACTGAACCTTACCGATGGCGTGCTGCGCTTCGAAAATGTCAGCTTCGCCTATCCCGGTTCGGAAAAACGCACCGTGCTCCACGATGTCTCCTTCGAAGCCAGGCGCGGCCAGACGATCGGCATCGTCGGGCCGCCCGGCAGCGGCAAGTCGACGATCGCCCATCTGATTCCCCGCTTCTACGACGTCAGCGGCGGCAAGATCACCCTCGACGGCCAGGATATCCGCAAGGCGACGCTGCAATCGCTCCGCCGGGCGATTGCCGTCGTGCAGCAGGATTCCTTCCTGTTCACCACGACGATCGAAAACAACATCGCCTATGGCGACCCGTGGGCGAAGGAAGGCCGCATCGAACGCGCCAGCGAAAGCGCCCAGCTGCACAATTACGTGCTCGGCCTGCCCACCGGCTACGGCACCGTCGTCGGCGAACGCGGCGTTTCGCTGTCCGGCGGCCAGCGGCAGCGTCTTTCGATCGCCCGCGCCCTGATGCTGAAGCCGGCGGTGATGGTGTTCGACGATTCGACGGCGGCAATCGACGCCGCCACCGAGCAGCGCATCCGCAGCGCCATGCGCCGCTACGCCGCCGACCGCGTGACGATCATCGTCGCCCATCGCCTGAGCTCGCTGATGCATGCCGACCAGATCCTGTTCGTCGAAGACGGAAGGATCGTCGAGCGCGGCACGCATGAGGCGCTGCTGTCGCTCGGCGGGCGCTACAAAGCGCTCTACGAGCTGCAGGTGCGGCCGGGCGATGAAGTGTTGAGCGCATGACTTCCTCTTCTCCCCATCGGGAGCGAGAGGCAAATAAGGGCGTGCCGTGCGGCCCCCTCATCCGCCCTCCGGGCACCTTCTCCCCGCTGGGGAGAAGGGGAAAAGCAATGAGATGCAGGCCACCCGACGTCATGGCCGCAGGAGGAACGACGATGGCCGAGGAACTGGAAACCGAGCGTCCCGACGTTCGCGAGGATGGACGCCGCCCGCCGCGGGCGGTGGTCGGTTCGCATCGTGTCGAGGAGGAGATGTTCGGCAAGGCCTTCGACGGCAATATCATCAAGCGCATCTGGGCTTTCGTTCATCCCTATCGCCGCCAGGTCGCCTGGGCGGTCGTCGCCGTCCTTACCTTCACGACGATGCAATTGCTGATCCCGCTGATCATCCGCTATGCCATCGACCACGGCATGTCGCCGGGCGGCAATCCTTCGGCGCTGATCTGGGCGATCGCCGCCTTCGCCGTCGCCATATCAATCAATTATGCGGCAAGCTACGCCCAGGAGACACTGGTCGGCGGCGTGGCGGAAGACGTGCTCTTCGATATCCGCAGGGCGATGTTTTCGCATCTCCAGCGCGTCTCACTGTCCTTCATGGACAAGACCGAAGTGGGACGGCTGATGTCGCGCCTGCAGGGCGACGTCAACTCGATGCAGGAATTCCTCGAAACCTCGGTGCTCTCGGTCGGCGACATCGTGCTGCTCTTCGGCATCGTTTTCGTGATGCTCTATCTCGATTTCAAGCTGGGGCTGCTGACGCTTTCGGTGCTGCCGGTGCTCTTCGTCGTCCGGCTGTTCTGGCTGCCGCTCGCCCGTAAGTCCTTCATGGCCGCGCACGAAACCAACTCGGTCGCCAACGGCGCGCTCGCCGAAGCCATCCACGGCGTGCGCGCCGTCCAGAGCATGGACCGGCAGGGCGTCAACTTCACGCTCTACGACGACAAGGCGCGGGCCAACCTGCTGACGCATCTGACGGCGGCGCGTTATGCCCAAGTGATGGTGCCGATCGTCGACAGCCTGACCGGCGTCGCAATGGCGCTCGTCATCGTCGTCGGCGGCGCCCGCGTTCTCAACCAAGCGCTCGATGTCGGCGTGCTCGTCGCTTTCCTGTTCTACATCCAGCGCTTCTTCGACCCGATCCGTTCGCTGACCCTGCAATATTCGGTGATGCAGCGCGCCATGGCGTCCGGCCAGCGGCTGACCGAAGTGCTCGACGTGCCGGTCGACATCAAGGACGCGCCTGATGCCAAGGTCCTGTCGCGCGACATGGACGGCTCGGTCGAATTCAAGGACGTCGTCTTCGGCTACAATCCGAAGCATCCGGTGCTGAAACATGTGAGCTTCAAGGTCAATCCCGGCGAGACGGTGGCGCTGGTCGGGCCGACGGGGTCGGGCAAATCGAGCTGCATGTCGCTGATCCACCGTTTCTACGACGTGCAGCAGGGCCAGGTGCTGGTCGGCGGCCACGATGTGCGCGCCCTGACGCAGGATTCGCTCGGTGCGGAGATCGCCATGGTGCTGCAGGAACCCTTCCTGTTCACCGGAACCGTCTTCGAAAACATCCGCTACCACAAGCTGGAGGCGACGCGCGAGCAGGTGATCGAGGCGGCGAAAGCCGTCGGCGCGCATGATTTCGTCATGCGCCTGCCCGATGGCTATGACAGCGTTCTCGGCGAACGCGGCGGCAATCTCTCGCTCGGCCAGCGCCAGCTTCTGAGCTTTGCCCGCGCCCTCGTCGCCGACGCGAAGATCCTGGTGCTCGACGAGGCGACCGCCAATATCGACAGCTATACCGAGATGCTGATCCAGAAGGCTCTGGTAAAACTGCTCGAAAACCGCACCGGCCTCGTCATCGCCCACCGGCTGGCGACGATTCGCGAGGCGGACCGCATCATCGTGCTGCAGAACGGCGAAATCATCGAAAGCGGCAACCACCGGCAATTGATGAAGAACGGCAAGCTCTATTCCAGGCTCTATAACCTCAACTACGCCTCCTTCGACGATATTCCCGAAGATGTGTTGGACGCCGCTGGGTATGACCTAAAACATACGGGTATGACCTAAACCAGGCGGTCAACCCTAGGAAGACCGATGTAGGGCGAGCCACCTCAGCCACGAAGACGGAGATACGTTACGAACAACCCTTCTCTGCGGCAGCTTCACCAGCACGGCGCATGAGGAAATCGTGCTCCCTCTTATTTTCGGCAAGCGCTGCTGCCGCTTCAAAGGCTCGCCGCGCTTCGTCGAATCGGCCAAGCTTATAAAGAAGATCGCCGCGAACGCTGGGCAGAAGATGATAGTCCTTTAGTGCGGGCTCGTCGCGCAGGCTTTCGATGATGTCCAGTGCCGCCTCGGGGCCTTCGACCATGCCGATGGCCACCGCTCGATTGAGTTCGATGATCGGCGAAGGCAGAAGCCCGGCAAGCTCCGCATAGAGACCGGCGATCCGCCCCCAATCGGTTTCATCGGCGCTCATCGCTTTTGCGTGACATGCGATGATCGCGGCCTGCAGGGCATAGATCCCGCCCGCGCCGTCAAGCTCCTCGGCCCTCGTCAGCGCCTTCAACCCGCGCTGAATCTGTAACCGATCCCAGCGGCCGCGATTTTGTTCGAGAAGCAGGATCGGATCGCCGGCAGCATCCGTCCGCGCCGCAGTACGGGAGGCGTTCAGTTCCATCAAAGCCAGCAACGCATGCGCCTCCGGCTCCAGCGGCGCCACTGATGTCAAGACCCGGCCCAGCCGCAGCGCCTCATTGCACAATTGCAGCCGAAACCAGTTGTCGCCGCGGGCGGCCGTGTAACCCTCATTGAAGATCAGGTAGACGACCTCCAGCACCGAGGCGAGACGTTGCGACAGTTCCTCGCCATGCGGCGTCTCATAGGCCAGCCCCGAATCCGACAATGTCTTCTTGGCGCGGAGGATGCGTTGGGCGATCGTTGCTTCCGACACCAGGTATGCCCTGGCGATTTCTTGTGTCGTCAGGCCGCAGATCATCCGTAAGGCCAGAGCTACGCGCGCCTCGCGCGAGATCAGCGGATGGCACGCCGTAAATATCAGGCGCAGCATTTCATCGCCGATATCATCATCCAGAGGGGTGTCTAGATCGGGCATGATCTGCTCTTCCTCCTCCATCTCCCGGACGATCATCTGGTGCTTCTGATCCAGCATCCGGCGCCGACGCAGATGATCGAACGCTCGACGCTTGGCAGTTGTCATAAGCCATGCGCCGGGCCGTTCGGGGATTCCCGTCTTCGGCCATCGTTCCAGGGCGACAGTGAGCGCTTCCTGTGTCAGATCCTCGGCAAGCGGCACGTCGCGCAGCAATCGTGCCAGGCTGGTGATAAGCCGCGGCTGTTCGATCCGCCAGACGGCCAGGATCGTTTGATGGGTGTCGGCGGCCGTCACGGCCGCCCGCCCAGATTGTGGGTCGAAAGGTTCATGCCCTTGCTTCGGCGAGCGGGTCGCAGATCCCTTCCGCACCCGGTTCAAAATAGGCGCGCACTTCACACGTGCCTTCCCAACCGGGCATGAGATCCTTGTGCAACTGCATGAACTCGACCGCCAGCGCCACGGCCTCCTCTTTGCTCTGCAGTTCGAAGATAGCATAACCGCCGACCACCTCCTTCGCCTCGACGAAAGGGCCATCGATAACGCTCAACTTGCCGTCCCGGATCGTGACACGGGCACCGGTCGCCAGCGGCATCAGCCCCGCCGTATCGAGCATGCGGCCGGCCTTGATTTCCCGATCAGCAAGCTTGCCTATCGCCTCGATGAGCTCGGGCGTCGGATGCATCGAATCGGTGGACGTGACGATGGACATGAAACGCATGGGAATTTCCCTCCAGGAGCGAGACGCCGGCACCATTGCCGCTAAACAAGCCCGCTCATATTGACAACGAAGCAGCCGTTCGCAAATCGACAATGATCTCGAAAAAATTTGGATCGAAGCAGAGCACCAGCAGATCCTGCTGGCCGGCCTTATTCGCAATAGTCGCCGGCACAACAACGGAGCGACGAATAGTCGTTGAACACTCTGCTAACCCTGAACGGTCGCCTCACAGGGTGAAGGAGTCGGCGCCGAGGTATGTTCAAACGGCGGCATTCACCTTTTGGCGGTGGAACCAATCCCTTTTGCCGGATGGGCGCGTCGGGACTTTTGCATCAATCTCGCCATACGACCGGAGGGACGAAATGGCGAGCAATTACCGTTTGGAAGCGAGGGATACCACCTGGGCCATAATCGACATAGCAACTGATGCACCGGCCCGACTGGATGGCATACCACTCGTAACAATGGAGGCTGCGGAAGCCCGATACATGCTTCGTATACTTTATGGCATCGATCGGATCCGAACCAATTCGAAGTGGTGGGCGAAGCTCGCCAAAAAGCGGGCAAAGATGATAACCTCCTCGGACGATGTGCCGGCGGTGGAATTCGAGCCGCTGCGGCCGTTTGGTTCAAGCAATTGGACTTGAGACAATGAATCGCATCGCTAAAAGCGTGCCGCGGGCGCTCGCCTCCACACTGATATGCCCCCACACTGATATGCCCCCACACTGATATGAATGTCCGAGATAAGCCTTTTGGATAAATATTCGCCATGCTCCAACGCGGTTACAATCTTCGTTTCAGGAGAAGGGAGTGAACGATGAAAGCGATCACGGTTTCTGGCCTCATTCTGCTAGCCTTCGCATCTGCCGCATATGCCGCAACCATGACGGCGGAGCAGATGAAAAGTGAGTTGGTAGGCCACCCAATTCACTGGAAGTCAAAGACTCAATCGGGCGTCACAACTTATAAACCGGACGGAACGATCGAAGCGACTGTCGAGGGGGACAAGACCACCTACAAGGGCACATGGAGCATCAAAGACAACAAGATGTGCGAGAAGTTCGACAAGGAAAAATGCGCAACGATCACTTCGCTTGGAGGTAAGAAATACTCCAAAGGGGCCGGAACGTTTACGGTGGAATAGCGATGCGCCAGGTCCGCTCCCAAACCGGCACAACACCTTTCCATGCACCCTAATCAGCCCCGCCGGGAACAAGAGGCCGCGCTGATCGTAAGAATCGCGGGCCGGGCGGGTGTGCGGCCCGCTTCACTCAAGACCCGACTAAACCGCAAGAGCATGATGCCGAAAAGTGTGAGCGGTTTTCTCATGACATCATGCTCTAACTCTTTAATTTTGAACAGGATTGAGATTTAAGGCCGACCCGGCCTTAAATCATCCTGTTCTAAGGCGGCTTCCTTTATGGAAGTGGTTCATCAGCTAATTTTCAGCCAGTGTCTCGGGTCACTCACGGCCCCGTCGCTTCTATAGGTAACAATGGCCTATGACGACCGCTGCGGAATCGGCGACCTGATATGGTGTTTAGCGATGACATGCGTTAATGCATGTCGCAAAGTTTGAACGAACAAACGACTTGCTGCCGCATTTCTCTTTTATCCGGGGCGAGTGCCATGTCAGGAGAACGTCATGAAGAGAGTTATTAGCAGCCTGTTGATCGCCACGGCCCTTGTCGGAGCGGCCATCCAGCCTGCTGCCGCACGCGACCACCATCATCACAATAACACCGGCCGCATCATCGCCGGCGGCGTCGCCGCAGGTGTCGTCGGCGGCCTGATCGGCGGCGCCCTCGTCAATGGCGGCGGCCCGCGTTACGTCGACGAAGGTCCGCGTTATGTGGAGAGCCCCCGCTATGTCGAGCCTCAGCCGAGATGCTGGTATGAGGACCGCGACGTGCGCAACCGCTACGACGGCGGCTACCACGCCGAGACCGTAAGGGTCTGCGAATAGTCCCTGGATTGTTGCGGCGGCACTGGTTTTAACGCCGCCGTTTGCCTTCAGCCGAGGTTGCCTCCCGCAGCCTCGGTGTTTTTTTGTTCCATATCGGCGACATCCCTCAAGGGATGAGCCTTCATCCGGCTGCCAACACCTTCGCAAAAATTCCATCCTCCCCCGCCGCCTGTCATCCTGATGTCAGAGACGCGCAATAGCTGAGAGCCGATGAATGATGGTCCCGTGAACGGCGGCAGGATGCCGAAAAAAGAGCGCATGCGTTTCGTCAGCGCCGAGCAGGTGGCGCAGCTGGCGGGCGTTTCGCGTTCCGCCGTGTCGCGCACCTTCACGCCGGGCGCAAGCGTGGCGCCTGCGACACGCGAAAAGGTGCTGCGGGCCGCTGAAGAGCTCGGCTATCACGTCAACGATCTCGCGCGCGGCGTGCTTGCCAATCAGAGCCGCCTCGTCGGCATCGTCGCGACCCGGCCGGAAGTGGGTTTTCGTGCGCATCTGGCGGCCGCGCTTGCCAAATCGCTGATCCGGCGCGGCAGCATCCCGATCCTCGTCAACACCGGCCAGACGGAAGAGGAACTGCTTGCCGCCCAGAAGATGCTGATCGGCCACCGCGCCGAGGCGATCATCATCCTGTCCGGCTCGCCGCCGGCAAGTTTCCTCGAACTCGCGCAGCGAAACGGTCAGCCGCTCGTCGTCATCGGCCGTTCGGAGCCCGACGCCGACCATGTGCGCGCCGGCAATTCCGAAGCCTCGCGCAGGGCGGCGACGGCCTTTTACGAAAGCGGCAGGCGGCGGCTGGCGGTGATCGGCTCCAACTCGGGAACGCCTGCGATCGTCGAACGCGAAAGCGCCTTCCTGTCGGCGGCCGAATCACTCGGCGCGTCCGTCATGGTCGCACGCGGCGACGATTCCGATTATCAGGGCGGCGTCACCGCCGGCCGCGCGCTCTTTACGGAAAAAATAAAGCCCGACGCCGTCTTCTGCGCCAACGACTTGATCGCCTTCGGATTGATGGATATCGCGCGCCAGGAAGCGCGGCTGCGCCTTCCGGAAGATCTCGCCGTCATCGGCTTCGACGACGTGCCGGAATCCGCCTGGCTGAGCTACCAGCTCACCACCTTCCGGCAGGACCCGCTTGTTATGGCGCAACGCGCCGTCGCGCTGATGGAGCGGCGGCTTGAAAACCCGGACGCTCCGCCGGCTTCCGAACGCGTCATTCCGGAACTCGTCATCCGGCAGAGCTTCAGGCCATAATCCCTCCCCCGACTTTTCGCAGGCGCCATCCTGTGGCAAGAAAGGAAAAATGCGATCCGATCGGGAGGAAAATCGTCGGAGATGAAGGGAATTCGCCAGCTCGCCGAGCATCTCGACATTTCGATCGGGACCGTGTCCCGGGCGCTGAACGGCAAGCCTGACGTTAATGAAGACACGCGCCGGCGGGTGCTTGCCGCCGCCGAGGAGCTCGGCTACGTCGCCAATCAATCGGGCCGCAGCCTTCGCCAGGGCATGACCAACGTCATCGGGCTGATGCTCGAGGTCAGCCGCGAGACCGTCGAAAACAGCGACGACTTCTTCCTCGGCGTCACCGACGGGCTGCAGAGCGTCTTTTCCCGTCACAAGCTCGACCTGGTCATGCTGCCCTGCCCCGACGACGAGGATTCGCACGAATATCTGAAGCGCATGGTGGCCCGCCGCCTCGTCGACGCGATGATCATCTCGGCGACACGCCGCACCGACCGGCGTATCGAGCTTCTGGAAAAGGCCCGCATCCCCTTCGTGGCGCTCGGCCGCAGCGCGTCAGGCGGCAGCTATACCTGGATGGACCTCGATTTCGAGGGCGTGGCGGCGCGCGGCGTCGAGCGGCTGGTCGCCAAGGGCCATAGGCGGATCGCGGTCGCCGCTCCCTCATCCGACATCAATCTCGGCTATATCTTCCTCGACAGCTATCGCCAGGCGCTGAAACGCCACGATATCGCCTTCGACCCGGCGCTGGTGATCCGCGTCAAGTCGAGCGAACAGGGCGGCTATCAGGCCGGCCACGAACTGCTGATGATCGAGGAGCGGCCAACGGCGATCATCCTGATCCACGAGCTGATGGCGATCGGGCTTTACCGCAGGCTGGCAGAGGCCGGCATCGTGCCCGGCCGCGACCTTGCCGTCGTCGGTTTCCGCGAGGAGCCGCGCACGCATTTCCTGCAGCCGACGCTGACCTCCTTCCGCATGTCGCTGCGCGATCTCGGCGCCCAGCTCGGCGAAACCCTGCTCGCCACCATGCCGGCCTATGCCGAGCACTATCCGCAGGGCGCCCGCAACCGCATCTGGCCGTTGGAACTCGTTCCGGGTGAAAGCGACGCTTTCACGCTGACGGTCTGACGCGTTTCAGATCCGGCTCGGCGCTGCCGGGGGCTCCCGGCTCGCCAACAGCCGGGTGACGAAGAACACCAGCAGGGCGCCGGCCGCAAGGCAGGCGGCGAGGAAGACCATCGGCGCGATCGTGCTGCCGCTCTCATCCTTGATCCAGGGCACGACGTTCTGGGCGACGAAGCCGCCGAGATTTCCGACCGAATTGATGGCGGCAAGGCCGGCCGCGGCCCCCGCCCCTTTCAGGAAACGCGAGGGCAGGCTCCAGAATACCGGCTGCGGCGCGAAGATCCCGGCGGCGGCGACGCAGAGGAAGGCGAATTGCAGCGTATGGTTCGGGATCAGCGCCGACAACAGCAGGCAGGCCGCACCGATGAAGGCGGGGATGACGATATAGGGCGTCTTCGATTGCGCCTTGTCGGCCATGGCAGGCACGACATAGAGGGCGACCGCCACCAAAAGCCAGGGAATGATGTTGAGGAAACCGTTCACCGTATTGCTGACGCCGAAGGCCTTGACGATGGTCGGCAGCCAATAGCTCAGCCCATAGGCCGACAGCGGAAAGGCGATATAGCAGAGCGCCATCAGCAGCACACGCGGGTCGATCAGCGCCTTGAAGCCGTTTCCGGCATTCTCGCCCATGCCGGCATTTTCCGAGGCGAGCCGGCGTTCGAGCCAGGCCTTCTCCTCGCCGCTCAGGAAACTTGCATTTTCCGGCCGGCCGGGAAGATAGAAGAAGGTGACGATGCCGGCGAAAACAGCCGGGATACCGGTCGCCAGGAACACCCATTCCCAGCCGGCAAAACCGTAGAGACCGTCGAGGTCGAGCAGCACGCCGCCGAGCGACGCACCGACGGCATTGGCGATGGCGCTGAAGATCATGAACAGCCCGACCATCCGGCCGCGATAGGCCGCGGGAAACCAGAGCGTCAGCAGATAGAGCACACCCGGAAAGAAGCCGGCTTCGCACACACCGAGCAGAAAACGCAGGATATAGAACATCGTGGCGTTCTGCGTGAAGGCGAGCGCCACGGTGACGAGGCCCCAGGAAACCAGGATACGGGCGAACCAGACGCGGGCGCCGAGCCTGTCGAGGAAGAGATTGCTCGGCACCTCGAAGAGAAAATAGCCGATGAAGAACAGCGAAGCGCCGAGGCCGTAGGCATATTCGCTCATTCCCAGCGCATCGACCATCTGCAGCTTGGCGAAGCTGACATTCTGCCGGTCGATATAGGCGATGAGGTAGAGGATGCCGAGAAAGGGCATCAGCTTCCAGGTAATTTTCGAGATCAGCCGCCGCTCTTCGATCATGCGTATTCTCCGGAATGACAATGCTTCGTCAGGCCTAGATAGCGCGGCACACCGATAATCAATTGCGCGTTGCATTTTCTCTGCGGCACCGATCTTGGCGGCCGCATCCGGAAACCGGGTGCGGCCTGTCATCGATCATTCGGCGGCGGCAACCGCGGCGCGGCGGCCGATCGTCAGTTGGGTCAGCACGAAGGCTGCGAAGGCGCAGACGGCGATGCCGGCGGCCATCGGGACGGCCGTGCCGTCGAAGAACAGGCTCGATATCACCATGGCGACGGCGGCGATGACGAAGTGAAGCGTGCCCATCAGCGACGAGGCCGTGCCGGCGATGGCGCCGTGATCCTCGAGCGCCAGCACGGCGCTTGTCGGAATGACGAGGCCGAGAAAGCCGTAGCCGATGAACAGGAAGCCAGCCATGACGGGCAGCTGGTTGAAGCCTGCCGCCATCACCACCGCCATGGCCACCATCGCCAGCGCGAAGGCGCTGACCGCAATGCGCATGACGCGCACCAGGCCGAACCGTTCGCCGAGCCAGCCGGTCGCCTGCGACACCGCGAAGAAGGAGACGGCATTGATCGAGAAGGCGAAGCTGTATTGCGTCGGCGTCAGCCCGTAATGCTGGATCAGCACGAAGGGCGAGTTGGCGAGATAGACGAGGAAGCTCGAAATGCCGAGACCGCCGATGAAGGTCAGCGTCAGGAAATTGCGGTCGGAAAGCAGCAGCCGGTAGGCCGCCATGGCGCTGCCGAGGCCGCTGCCGCCCCGCTCCTTGGCCGGGCGGGTTTCCTCGAGCTGGGTGGAAAGCAGGACGAGACCGATTGCGGCAGCGATGGTCACGGCCCAGAAGACGCCGCGCCAGCCATAGAATTCGATGACGGCGCTGCCGGTCAGCGGCGCCAGGATCGGCGAGATCGAGAAGACCAGCATCAGCAGCGACATCAGGCGCGCGGCCTGCACGCCGGTATGCATGTCGCGGACAATGGCGCGGGGGATGACCATGCCGGCCGCACCGCCGATGCCCTGGACGAAACGGAAGGCGATCAGCGTTTCGATATCGGTCGAAAGCGCGCAGCCGATCGAGGCGCCGGCGAAAAGGCCGATGCCGAGATAGAGCGGCAGCTTGCGCCCCCACATATCCGACAGCGGGCCGTAGACGAGCTGGGCGAGCGCAAAGGAGATGAAGAAGGCGAGAAGGGTCAGCTGGGTGACGCTGTTATCCGCATGCAGATCCTGGCCGATGGATGGCAGCGCGGGCAGATACATGTCGATGGCGAAAGGCCCGATGGCCGAGAGCAGGCCGAGAATGAGGGCAATGCGAAAGAAGGAAGCCGTCATAAGGGTGATCTTTCATAAAAGCGCAGCGGAGGCGCCGGGTCGTCGCTCCGCCGCATTGCTCTTGGAGCGGTGCGTCCTCTCGGACGCACAAGGGACGCTCTAACTCTTTGGGTCGACGCGTCGGGCTTTCCTAAATCGATTCCGATTTCGGGCCGATGCGCGAGGGTCAATGATGATCGTTCGCGCGAAGACGAAGTTGGGAGCTCATATCTCCAGCGGCGAACCAAGCGTGTCAATAATTTTGGACACGGATGTAAAATTAGACTCCATTGTCTAAATCGTCAAGACGCCTTATCCTCGCTCTCATGAACGATCGCATGACACCGGCAGTCAGGATGGCGGGACATACCCAGCGCGGCCAATGCGCCAAGCGCCTGTCGATCCTCGATGCCGCCGCCGACGTCTTCTGCCGCCAGGGTTTTGCCGGCGCCAGCATCGATGAGATCGCCGCCGTTGCCTGCGTCTCCCGCCAGACGATCTACAATCACTACCGCGAAAAAGAGACGCTGTTCGTTGCCGTCGTCGAGGACGTCATGAACCGCGCCAACGCCATGCTCTTCTCGGTGCTGTCGAGCTTTCCCGAAAACGCCGACAATCTGGAGCACGACCTCACGGGTTTTGCCGTGCGCCTCAACAAGAACTGCATCTGCAATCACGACGGCAAATTCCTGCGCAAGCTGGTGCAGACCGAAGGCGAACGCTATCCGCATCTTTTCGAAAGCTGGCGCCGGCAGGGGCCGGGCAAGCTGACCACCGCCCTTTCGGCGGTTCTCGCCCGGCTTGCCCACGGCCGAGCGCTCGTCATCGACGATTTCGATGTCGCCGCCCGCCAGTTCGTGGCGCTCTGCAGTGCCGATCTGCAGATGATGACGCTTTTCGGCGAAACACCCAGTGATGAACAGCTGGAAAAGGCGGCGCGCAATGCCGTGCGCACCTTTCTCAGGGCCTATGGCGCCCCGCAGGCGGACAAGGCCGGCCCCAGGGCGCAGCTTGCCGCCCTGCCCGGCTGATTGCGCCTTCCGATCACGCAAACACCGTCATCTGAGCCGGCACGACCGCGAACATGCCGACCCGGCGCGCGGCAAGATATTTCACCAACTGTTCGACCAGCGTCGGCATGACCGGTTTTTGCACCACACCGACAGCACCCTTGACGCCGTCGGCGACCATTTCGGGATTGCCGGTCATGAAGACCACCGCGATGCCGTGTTCCTGCGCCAGCCGCCGGCCGATCTCGGGCCCGGTCGGACCGTCGGCGAGATTGACGTCGACGAAGGCGATATCGGCAAGCGGCGCCAGCCGCAGCGCCTGCTCGCAATCATTGGCAAGGCCGGCGACCTGCATCCCCATGCCTTCGACCGTCGCCCCGATATCCAGGGCGATCAGGAATTCATCTTCGACGATCAATACTCTCTGCTTCATGAGATCATCTCGTTGCCAGCGCCGCACGACATTGGTGGCCATGATATATCCCCGTGTTACGCACATACTTCGAAAGAGGGATCCGCTTCGGCAGCTGTCCCTGCACGAAACTCGTGAGCCGTAACGGGCAACTCGACCATATGTTCCACCGCGAAACGCGTTTTCCCCAATTTAAGATATTGTTAATGTTGATGAATTCTTAACGGCGGGAAACGAGGCTAAAAAGGGCGGCGCTGTGGCGGCCGGCGAGGACTGCACGCGGTCGACCTGACGGACGTCATTTCAAATGGGCAGAAGGCAAGCACGATCAAGACGGCTTTTGCAGCCATCCGCCTTCTGGATGAGCGCGCAACGAGGCGATATAGTCGTGCCATCAGCGCGAAGACGAGTATCCCCGTGAGAAGCAAATTCATCCTTTTGGCCATCCTGATCGCCAGCCTGTTCGCTTACACGAAATTGATGGCCAGAATCGGCTCGGGCTCCCCGCCTGCCGATGCACCGCTCGCGCAACAGGCCGACCTCATCCGCGTTTACAAATCCGAACGCCGCATGGTGCTTCTCAAAGCGGACGTTCCGATCGCGACATACCGGATTTCTCTGGGGCAGGCTGCCGATGGCGGGGCCAAGCAGCGGGAAGCGACGAAAAAACACCGGAAGGACGTTATGAAATCGACTGGCGAAATCCCAAGTCGATGGCGCATCTCAGCCTGCATATTTCCTATCCGAACCCGGAGGATCGGCGCAACGCCGAAGCCAACGGCTTTCCACCCGGCGGCAATATCATGATCCACGGGCTTCCCAATGGCTGGGGCCTGTTCGGGGAAAGCCATCGGCTGTGGGATTGGACGGATGGCTGCATCGCCGTCACCAATGCCGAGATGCGCGACATCTGGGCTCGCGTCCCCAACCATACGCCGATCGACATCATGCCCTGAAGCATCGGTGACGCGATCAGCCCTTGGCCTTCCTGACGAGGACCGGCTGGCTGCGGTAGTCGGCCGGAAATAGCGACTTCAGGTTCTCGATTTTCGGCAGGTCGTTGTAGACGATATAGGGATAGGTCGGATTGAGCGTCAGGAAATCCTGATGATAGGCTTCGGCCGGATAGAAGCCGGTGGTGTCGGCCACCTTGGTGACGATCGGCTCGGCGAAGACATGCGCCTTGTCGAGCTGGTCGATATAGTGCTCGGCAACCTTGCGCTGCTCTGGCCCGGCGACGAACAGTGCCGAGCGGTATTGCGTTCCCCGATCCGGCCCCTGGAAATTCAGCTGCGTCGGATTGTGCGCCACCGAGAAGAAAATCTGCAGCAACTTGCCGTAGCTCACCTCTTTCGGATCGAATGTCACCTCGACGGATTCGGCATGACCGGTCGCGCCGGTGCTGACGGTTTCGTACTGCGCCGTCGCCGCCTTCCCGCCGGCATAACCGGAGACGGCGCTCTTGACGCCCTTGACGTGCTGGAAGACGCCCTGGACGCCCCAGAAACAGCCGCCGGCGAAAATGGCGGTCTCGGTCCCTGCCCCGGCGGCCTCGTCGACGGCAGGCGGCGGGATGACGACGGCGTCTTCAGCCGCGCCTGCGGCACTCGCACCGATTGAAAGAAGAGTGGCGGCAAGGAGCGCGGCTAAGCTCCTGCGGCGGGACGACGTGAACATGGCGCTACCTCCGGCGATCGCAGAAATCCTTGCTCATGTCAGTCGAAGCCGCAAATCACAAGGCGATCACTCACGCCGATGTGACAGCCGGACGAAAGCGCCTGTGCGAAGTTGAAACAGCGCGCGAGTGAGATTGACAATTTCCCGTAGAGTGAGGAGAGTGCCGGCCGGTCAGAGCCTGCATCGCCTGTATCCTTGGGGGGAATCTATGTCCGTGCGCTCGTTCTTTGCTTTCGCCACCATCGCATTCTTTTCCACGATCGCCATCAGCTTTCCCGCCGCCGCTGCGGACACCAAGCGCGACATTCAGACGATCAAGGACGCCGATTTCTTCGGCTTCGACCTTCGCACCGAGCAGAACGTCTCGCTCGACCAATGCAAGACCTCCTGCATCGGCGACAAGAGCTGCAAGGCCTTCACCTACAATCCCAAGGTGAAATGGTGTTTCCTGAAGTCGGACTTCAAGACGATGAACGCCTTCCCCGGCGCCATCGCCGGCAAGATCGTCGAGACCTCAGGCAAGCAGGAGCCGGATCTCGGCGCCGCGCCGCGCCTGACCTTCCTGAGCAACGACCTCATCCAGCAGGCCCGCGACTTCAAGGATAATCTGGCGCTTGCCGACGACCAGCAGGGCCAGGGCGCCGACAGCCTGACGGCCAATGCCCGCATCGACCTCACCGGCAACAATCTGGCCGACGCGCTGAAGTCCTTCCATGGCGCGCTGTCGATCACCCCCGACGACGCCGATCTCTGGCTCGAAACCGCCCGCGCCGCCACTTCGCTCGGCAGCGCCGAGACCAATACATCAGGCCAGGCCGTGCTCGACGCGCTGAACGGCTACGAGCTGACGCGCACCAAGCCCAAGCGCGCCGAGGCGCTTGCCGTGCTGGCCGACGCCCTGGACCGAAACGCCAATTACCGCCCGGCGCTCGACGCCTACAAGGCGAGCCTGGCGCTTGTCGCCTCCGAGGATGTGCAGGCGGCCTATCTGCAGCTGAAATCGACGCAGGGCTTCCGCATCACCGAACACACGGTCGATGCCGACAGCGCCACGCCGCGCGCCTGCGTCACCTTCTCCGAGGCGCTGATCAAGACCACCGACTACACGCCCTTCGTGACGCTGAACGGGGCCGCCCCCAAGGCGCTGGAAACCAAGGACAAGCAGATCTGCGTCGAGGGGCTGACGCATGGCGAGACCTACAAGATCGCCTTCCGCACCGGCCTGCCGTCATCGGTCGACGAGGCGCTCGAAGCCCCGGTCAGCATTGACGTCTATATCAAGGACCGCAGCCAGATGGTGCGTTTCACCGGCGACAGCTTCGTGCTGCCCTCGACGGCGCGCCGCGGCATCCCGCTCGTCTCGGTCAACCTGGCGTCGGCCAACCTCAAGCTCTACCGCATCGGCGACCGCGCCATCGCGCCGCTCCTGACCAACTCGCAATTCCTCACCCAGCTCGACGGTTACAGCGCCCAGAACATTCAGGACCAGAACGGCGAACTCGTCTGGCAGGGCTCGATCGACATCGCCAACGAGCTCAACAAGGACATCGTCACCAGCTTCCCGGTCGACGAAGCGCTGCCGGAGCGCAAGCCCGGCATCTACGTATTGACGGCAACCGGCCCGAACGGCCCGGCGCAGGAGTGGGATTCGCAGGCGACGCAATGGTTCCTCGTCTCCGATATCGGCATCACCACCTATGCCGGCACGGACGGGCTCAACGTCTTCACCCGGTCGCTGGCCTCGGCCAAGCCGATCGCAGGCGTCGAGCTGCAGCTGCTGGCCAAGAACAATGAAGTGCTCGGCACCGCGACCACAGACGAAAACGGCCGCGCCACCTTCACCGCCGGCCTGATCCGCGGCACGGCGGCGCTGACGCCCGCCGTCATTACCGCCAAGAACGGCGCGTCGGACTACGTCTTCCTCGACATGACGCGCGCCGGCTTCGACCTTTCCGACCGCGGCGTCACCGGCCGTGCCGCACCCGGCGCGATCGATGTGCTGACCTTCACCGAACGCGGTATCTACCGCGCCGGCGAAACGGTGCACGCGCAGGCGCTCGCCCGCGACACCGACGGCAACGCCATCGAGAACCTGCCGCTCACCTTCATCTTCAGCCGCCCGGATGGCGTCGAAGACCGGCGGATCGTCAGCCAGACCAGCAATCTCGGCGGTTACAGCGTCGATTTCGCCACCCAGGAAAACGCCATGCGCGGCACCTGGACGATGAATATCTATACCGACCCCAAGGGCAGCGCGATCGCCAGCAAGAGCTTCCTGGTCGACGATTTCGTGCCCGATCGCACCGACATGGAGATCAAGACCGAGGCCAAGGAAATCGGCCCGGATACGCCGGCGCATATCACCATTTCCGGCAAGTATCTCTATGGCGCCCCGGCCGCCGGCCTGACGCTCGAAGGCGACGTCGTCGTCAAGCCGACGCGCGAGAGTGCAGCCTATAACGGCTTCCTGTTCGGTCTTGCCGACGAGGAGGCAAGCGAGGATTCGCGCCTGCCGATCGACGGGCTGCCCGAGCTCGACGAGAACGGCGAAGCTACGACCGATCTGACCGTCGGCGACCTGCCGGCAACGACGCAGCTGCTCAATGCCACCGTCTATGTGAGAATGCAGGAAGCGGGCGGACGCGCCATCGAGCGCTCGCTGGTGCTTCCGGTGAAGAGCGACCGCGCCGCGATCGGCATCAAGCCGGAATTTTCCGACGACCTGCCGGAGAACTCGATCGCCAACTTCACGGTGATCGGCGTCGATGCCAACGGACAGAAGCAGGAGACCAAGGGCCTGCGCTGGAAATTCTACAGCCTCAACCGCGAGTACCAATGGTATCGCGAGGGAACGGCGTGGAAATACGAGCCGGTCTATACCGCCGAGCAGGTTGCCAACGGCAGCGTCGACGCGACGATGGACGGCGGCAAGATCTCCGTGCCGGTGAAATGGGGCCGCTATCGCCTCGAAGTGGAAAGCCCGGATGCCGACGGCCCGACCTCCAGCGTCGAATTCGACGCCGGCTGGTTCGTCACCTCGACCTCGACCGAAACACCGGACGGGCTTGAGATCGCCCTCGACAAGGACAGCTACAAGATCGGCGACACCGCCAAGCTGAAAGTCACCTCGCGTTACGGCGGCGAGCTGATGGTGACATCAGGAACCGAAAAGCTGGTCGCCGTGCAGAATGCAACGATGGGCGAGACCGGCGGCGAAGTCGACATCCCCGTCACTGCGGATTGGGGTGCCGGCGCTTATGTCACCGCCACGCTCTTCCGCCCCGGCGATGCCCAGGACAGCCACATGCCGATGCGCTCGATCGGCATCAAATGGCTGAAGGTCGATCCAGAGCAGCGCGCGCTGCAGGTCAAGCTCGACACGCCGGAAAAGATGCTGCCGCGCGGACCGCTCGAGATCGGCCTGCAGGTGGCGGGCGCCGGCGCCGATGAGGACGCCTATGTCACGGTCGCCGCCGTCGATGTCGGCATTCTCAACCTGACACGCTACGAACCTCCGAATCCGGAGGACTGGTATTTCGGCCAGCGCCAGCTCGGCCTTGAAATCCGCGACCTCTATGGCCGGCTGATCGACGGCTCGCTGGGTGCGACCGGCAAACTCAGGACCGGCGGCGACGGCGGCGCGGTGGCGCTGCAGGCAAGCCCGCCGACCCAGAAGCTCGTCGCCTTCTTCTCCGGGCCGGTGAAGCTCGACGCCGAAGGCAAGGCGCATGTCTCCTTCGACATTCCGCAATTCAACGGCACGGCGCGCGTCATGGCTGTGGCATGGTCGAAATCCGGTGTCGGCCATGGCGTCAAGGATGTGATCATCCGCGATCCCGTCGTCGTGACCGCCAGCCTGCCGAAGTTCCTCGCCCCCGGCGACAAGACCAATCTGCGCCTCGACATCGCCAATACCGATGCGCCGGCCGGCGATTACAAGCTGCAGCTGACCGGCAACGACGCGGTCGGCATCGAACAGGTTTCCGCTGCCCAGACGATCCGCCTGGAAGCCGGGGCGAAATCCGAGTTGACGCTGTCGCTGATCGGCAAGCAGCCGGGCGCCGGCAGCGTCTCGATCAACCTCTCCGACGCTTCCGGCCTTTCGCTCGACCAGACCGTCGACGTGCCGGTACGCCCGGCATCACTGCCGATCACCGAACGGCGGGTGCTGGCGCTGAAGCCCGGGGCAAAACTCACCGTCGACAAGAACCTGCTTGCCGACAGCGTGCTGCCCGGCGCCTCGATCAGCGTCAACGTCACGCGGTCGGCCGCCTTCGACATTCCCGCCTTGCTGATGACGCTCGACCGCTATCCCTTCGGTTGCGCCGAGCAGACCACCAGCCGGGCACTGCCGCTGCTCTACCTCGCGGAAGTCGCGAAGCAGGCCGGCATGACAAATGACGACGACGTGCACAAGCGTGTGCAGGATGCGATCTACCGCGTGCTCTCCTACCAGGCCTCGGCCGGCAGTTTCGGCCTCTGGGGACCGGATTCGGGCGACGTCTGGCTGGATTCCTACGTCACCGATTTCCTGACGCGGGCCCGCGAAATGAAATATGACGTGCCGGAAAAAGCCTTCGTGCAGGCCCTCGAAAACCTGCAGAACACGCTGTCCTACACCACCGACATCAAGGGCCAGGGCGACCAGATCGCCTATGCCGTCTATGTGCTTGCCCGCAACAAGAAGGCGGCGATCAGCGATTTGCGCTACTACGCCGATACGATGATCAACGACTTCCCGACGCCGCTCGCCAAGGCGCATATCGCCGCCGCGCTGGCGCTCTACGGCGATGCGCAGCGTTCGAAGAACATCTTCCTCGACGCGCTGCAAATGTCACAGCAGTCGATGGTCTCGCGCGTGAACGTCTCACGCACCGATTACGGCACGATCCTGCGCGACGGTGCTGCGATCCTGGCACTTGCCGCCGAAAGCCGGCCGGTGCCGCCGGTCATTCCGGAACTCTCCAAGGCCGTCGCCAAGGAATGGGGACGCAGCAAATACAAGAGCACCCAGGAAGAGACCTGGATGCTGCTTGCCGCGCGCGCCATCCAGGGCGGCGACGACGACCTGAAAATCGATGTCAACGGCGCCGCGCACACCGGCGCCTATATGGCCAGCATGAGCGGCGAGGCGCTCGCCGACCATCCGCTGACGCTGACCAACCAGACGAGTGACGCGGTCTCGGCCGTCGTCACCACCGTTGCCGCCCCAACTGCGCCGCTGCCGGCCGGCGGCGACGGCTTCCTGATCGAGCGCAGCTATTACACGCTCGACGGCGAGGAGGCGAATGTCAGCGAAGCGAAACAGAACGAGCGCTACGTCGTCGTCCTCCATGTGCGCGAAACCAACGACTGGCCGTCGCGCATCGTCATCACCGATCTGCTGCCGGCCGGCTTCGAGATCGACAATCCCAACCTCGTCGACAGCGCCCAGATGACGAATTTCGACTGGATCGGCGAAATCTCCGCCGCCCATACCGAATTCCGCTACGATCGCTTCGTCGCCGCCTTCAACCGCGCTCAGGGCGATGAGCGCGAATTCAACGTCGCCTATGTCGTGCGCGCCGTCACCCCCGGCACCTACGACCATCCGGCCGCCAGCGTCGAAGACATGTACCGTCCCGAGCTTTCGGCCCGCACGGCGACCGGCAAGATGGAGGTCGTGGCGGCGCAATAATGAGGCTGTGGCACAAGTTTGCGATCGGATCCGTCGCCGGCATTGTTCTTGCCGGCGCGGCACTCTTTGCGCTCGACGCCGCCGACAAGGCCTTTCCGCCGCCGCTTGACAAAGCGGATCTGGTTTCCGCCGAGGTGCTGGATGCCGACGGACAATTGCTGCGCGCCTTTGCGACCTCGCAAGGCCGCTGGCGGCTGAAGACTGTGGTCGCCGACGTCGATCCGCAATTCCTGCGCATGCTTGTTGCCTATGAGGACCAGCGTTTCTACGAACATGGCGGCATCGATGCCTGGGCGCTCGGGCGGGCGGCGACGCAATTCATCCGCAACGGCCGCATCGTTTCCGGCGCCTCGACGCTATCGATGCAGGTGGCGCGGCTGATCGAGCCACGCGCCGGACGCTCGCTTTCGGCCAAACTCCTGCAGCTCGCCCGCGCCGTGCAGATCGAGCGGCGGCTGTCGAAAGAGCAGATCCTCGATCTCTACCTCACGCATGCGCCCTATGGCGGCAATCTGGAAGGCGTGCGCGCCGCAAGCCTTGCCTATTTCGGCAAGGAGCCGCGGCGCCTGACGGTCGCCGAAGCCGCCCTGCTCGTCGCCCTGCCGCAATTGCCGGAACGGCGACGGCCGGACCGCAATCTTAAGGCGGCGCAGGAGGCGCGCAAGCGCGTGCTCGAGCGGGCCGCCGTGGCCGAAGCCATCGGCGACGGCGAGGCGGAGCGGGCCGAGGGTGTCGCCATCCCGCCGCGGCGCATGCAACTGCCGGCGCTCGCCGCCCATGTCGGCGAAGCCGCACTGCGCAAGGAGCCTGCTGTCCTCAAGCACCAGACGACCTTGAAGAAGCAGGTGCAGCAGGGGCTGGAATCGGTCGCGCGGGCCGCGGCGATGAAACTCGGGCCGAAGCTTTCGCTCGCCATGGTGATGGCGGATGCCCAGACCGGCGCCATCGTCGGCGAGGTCGGCTCGGCCGATTATTTCGACGCCAGCCGCTCCGGCTGGATCGACATGACCCGCGTCAACCGTTCGCCCGGCTCGACGCTGAAGCCCTTCATCTACGGGCTCGCCTTCGAGCAGGGCCTCGTCTCCCAGGAGACGATCATCGAGGACCGGCCGGCGGATTTCTTCGGCTACCGGCCGCGCAATTTCGACATGAGCTACCAGGGCGACGTCACCGTGCGCGAGGCCTTGCAGCTTTCGCTGAACGTGCCGGCCGTCAAGCTGCTCGACGCCGTCGGCCCGTCGCGGCTGATGGTGCGCTTCCGCCGCGCCGAGGTGCGCCCGGTCCTGCCGCCGGACGAGACGCCGGGGCTGGCGATCGGTCTCGGCGGCGTCGGCATTACGCTCAAGGATCTGGTGCAGCTCTATACGGCGCTCGCCAATCGCGGCCAGCCGGCAAGGCTCGGCGACGGCATCACCGGCACGCCCGGCAAGCTCGACGGCGAACCGCTGCTGGAGCCGGTCGCGGTCTGGAACGTCGCCGATATTCTCTCCGGCGTCATTCCGCCTGCCGGCGCGCCGCAGCGCGGCATCGCCTACAAGACCGGCACGAGCTACGGTTATCGCGACGCCTGGTCAGTCGGTTATGACGGGCGTTATGTGCTCGGCGTCTGGGTCGGACGGCCCGATAACAGCGCCGTTCCGGGTTTGACCGGCTACGGCACCGCCGCACCCATCCTGTTCGAGGGCTTCGCCAAATCGGGCATATCAACGACCCCGCTGCCCCGCCCGCCGGCAGGTGCGGTGCGCATTGCCCAGTCCGAGCTGCCGATCAGCCAGCGGCGTTTTGCGCTGAATGCCAGCGGCCTGCTCGTCGCCTCCGGCCGCGAGCCGGCGCCTCAGATCGTCTATCCCCCCGAGGGCGCCCATATCGATCTCGGTGCCGGAGCCGGCGACCTGTCGCCGCTGATGCTGAAGCTGCAAGGCGGCCGCGCCCCCTTCCGCTGGCTTGCCAACGGCAAGCCGCTGCCCGATCTCTCCCGCCGGCGCACCCAGCAATGGCTGCCCGACGGCGGCGGCTATTCGAAACTGACCGTCATCGATTCAGCCGGACGCGCCGCCAGTGTCGGCGTTTTCATCGACTGAACGGGTAAGACACGCGGCATCGTGAGGGAACAAAAACCCTGACACAACCGTTGAGAAGAGTTTCCTTCCAACGTCAGACGGCCTCATGACACTTCCGACAGCGACCTACCGGATACAATTCCGCAACGGCATGACCTTTGATCATGCCTGCGGCCTCGTTCCCTACCTCAAGAGGCTCGGCATCAGCCACCTTTACGCCTCGCCGATCTTCACCGCCGTCAGCGGCTCGACCCACGGCTATGACGTCATCGATGCCAACGAGATCGATCCGGCGCTCGGCGGCCGGGCGGGGTTCGACCGGCTGACGGAAAGCCTTGCCGCGGCGGGCATGGGCCTGATCCTGGATATCGTTCCGAACCACATGGCCGCCTCGCCTGAGAACGGCTGGTGGCGCGACGTGCTGGCCTTCGGCCGGCAGAGCGCCTATGCCGGCCACTTCGACATCGATTGGAGCGAGCCGCTGACCCTGCCGCAACTCGGCCAGGATTTCGAGGCGGCGCTCGCCGCCGGCGAGCTGCGCATCGCGCTCGACGAAACCCACGGCAATTTCGCATTCGCCTATTTCGATACGCTGCTGCCATTGAACCCCAGCAGTTACGGCGCGCTCGCAAACCGGCTCGACGACCCGGTGGCAACGAGAATGGCGGAGGCTGCGGCCGTGACGTCAGGCGAGGACTTCGCCCGGGCGATGCGCGACATTCTTTTCGAAGGCGGCGATGGGGCGCTGCTCCGGCAAAAACTCGAGGACGTCTCGGCCGACCGCGATTTCCTCCAAAGCCTGCATGAGGCACAGCACTGGCGGCTCACTTATTGGAAGGAAGCGGCGCGGCATCTGAGCTATCGCCGTTTTTTCGAAGTGACCGGGCTGGCCGGCACCCGCGTCGAAGATCCCCTCGTGTTCGATGACCTCCACCGGCTGACGATCGAGCTGGTGCGCCATGGCAAGGTGCAGGGCCTGCGCATCGATCATGTCGACGGGCTCGCCGAACCCAAGGCCTATCTCGACAGGCTGAGGGCAGCGGTCGGACCGGACGCCTATATCGTCGTCGAGAAAATCCTCGGACCGGCCGAGGTGCTGCCGGAGAGCTGGCCGGTCGCCGGCACCACCGGATATGAATTCATCGCGGCCCTCGGCGAGCTGTTTATCGACGGGGGCGGTTTGCGCATCCTGGACGAGGCCTATCGCGGCGTCGCGGCAGAGGCGGGCGATCTCGAAGAGAGCCGGCGGATTGCCAAGCGGCTGATGGTGGAGCGCAATTTCGCCGGCGAGACCGGCCGGCTGATCTCGATCGCCGCAGGCATCTTTCCCGAACTAAAGAGAGAAGAGATCGCCACCGCGATCAGCGAGCTGCTGATCGCCTTTCCCGTCTATCGCACCTATGGCGACGGCGGCCCGCTTACCTGGCAGGATTCGGCCGTCCTCGCCGCGACGGCATCGCAAGTCATGCCGCGGCTCGATGACCGGCGTGCCCTCGATCATGTGCTGAAGCTCCTCGAAGGCAAGGTCGAAGGGCAAGCAGCTCACGCGTTCCGCCTCCGTTTCCAGCAATTGAGCGGACCGGTCATGGCGAAGGCGACGGAGGATACGCTGTTCTACCGCCATGCCAGGCTGCTTGCCGCAAACGAAGTGGGCGGCGAACCGGGAAAGGCGCCCGATGGCCCGGAGGGATTCCATCGCCGCATGGCCGAGCGGGCGCGGCTGCAGCCGCATGGGCTTTCGGCCAGCGCCACCCACGACACCAAGCGCGGCGAGGATGCCCGCGCCAGGCTCTATGCGTTGAGCGAGGGGGCGGATGTCTTCGTGCAGGCGGTGGCGCGCTGGCGCGAGATGAACCGGTCCCGGCTCAGCGATTTACCGGATGGCCCGGCACCGGAGCTGAATGTCGAATGGATGCTCTATCAGGCGCTCGCCGGCCTCTGGCCGGAGGATTTCGACCGCGGGCAGACGGCTGAGCTTGCCGAGCGCTTCACCGGCTATGCGCTCAAGGCGGTGCGCGAGGCCAAACTGCGCAGCGACTGGACGGACCAGGACGCCGCTTACGAGGAAGCGGTCATGGCCTATGCGGCAGGGTTGATCTCGCCTGACAATGACGCCTTCCTCGAGGATTTCGCAAGCGTGCTGCAGCCCTTCATCGCCGCGGGTTACCTCAACAGCCTGTCGCAGACCCTCCTCAAGCTGACGGCGCCGGGCATTCCCGATATCTACCAGGGCGCGGAGGGCTTCGATTTCAGTCTTGTCGATCCCGACAACCGCCGGCCGGTCGATCACCAACGGCTGGCGGCCTGGCTTGGTGAAGCCGGGCCGATCGCCAAGCTTCAGGCGGCGGCCTTGAAGCAGCGCATCGTCGCAATCGGCCTGCAGCTGCGCCAAAGACAGCCGGTTCTCTTTGCCAAGGGCGACTACCTGCCGCTGAAGGTGACGGGCAGCCGGCGCGATCACGTCCTGGCGTTTGCCCGCGTCCACCATGGTGAGTTCGCGATCGTCGCCGCGCCTCGGCTGATGTTCGGCTGGCTCGACCCGGGCGTGCTCTTTGCCGGACCGGAATTCTGGGAGGATACGGCAATCGCCGTCCCCTCGCCTCTTCACGGGCTGAAAGCGGATCTGGTGACCGGGAAAACCATCGAGCCCGGAGGCAGCCTTTCGGTCGCCGCCCTGCTCGGGAGCCAGCCGATCGGCCTGATCAGCCCTATCTGAGGACCGTCGGCGGTCTTCGAAAAATTCCGCCTCTCAAAATCAGCGCTTGACCTTCCAGTTGCTGGAAGGTGGATAACCTCTCCATCTGCCCCTGCGGCATAGGAGATCGATATGAATATCAAAAACGATCACGACCATCATCACGATCACATCCATAGCGACGATGACAGGTGTTGCGGCCATGGCTCGGAAAAAGCCGCATACGCAGTCATTCGCGATCCCGTCTGCGGCATGACCGTCGATCCGCAGGCCGGCAAGCCCTCCTTCGATCATGCCGGCCGCAGCTATCATTTCTGCTCGGAGGGCTGCCGGACAAAGTTTGCGGCGGCACCTGATTACTATCTGACCACGAAAGACCCCGTTTGCGGCATGGTAGTGGATCGCTCGACGGCCAAACATTTCCTGAAAGCCGAGGGAGAAAAATTCTACTTCTGCTCGGACGCCTGCCAGGCGAAGTTCGAAGCCGATCCCTCAGCCTATCGCGGCGGCAAGCGCCCGCCGGCCAAGCCGGCGCCGAAGGGCACGCTCTATACCTGCCCGATGCATCCGGAGGTCGTCAGCGACCGCCCCGGCGACTGCCCGAAATGCGGCATGGCGCTGGAACCGATGGGCATTCCTCCTGATGACGAAGGTCAGAACCCGGAACTTGCGGATTTCACCAGACGGCTTTGGGTCAGCGCCATCCTTGCGATGCCGCTGCTGGCGCTCGGCATGGGGCCGATGCTCGGCCTGCCGTTCAGGGAAACGATCGGCGAGCCGCAGGCGACCTATATCGAACTGCTGCTGGCAACGCCTGTGGTGCTCTGGGCGGCCCTGCCGTTTTTCCGCCGCGCATGGGCGTCTCTCGTCAATCGCAGCCCGAATATGTGGACGCTGATCGGTCTCGGCGTCGGCACCGCCTATCTCTACAGCCTCGTCGCCACGCTGGCGCCCGGCATCTTCCCGATGAGCTTTCGCGGCCACGGCGCAGCCGTGCCGGTCTATTTCGAGGCGGCAGCCGTCATCGTCGCGCTCGTTTTCGTCGGCCAGGTGCTGGAATTGAAGGCACGCGAGCGTACCGGTTCGGCGATCCGCGCTCTGCTCGATCTCGCGCCGAAGACGGCGCGGCGCATCAATGCCGACGATAGCGAGAGCGATGTTGAGGTGGACGAGATCCAGACCGGCGACAGATTGCGCGTGCGCCCCGGCGAGCGGGTGCCGGTGGACGGCTCCGTTCTCGAGGGCCAGTCGACCGTCGACGAATCGATGATATCGGGCGAGCCTCTGCCGATCGAGAAGTCCAAGGGCGATGCATTGACCGGCGGCACGATGAACAAGAACGGCTCCCTCGTCATGGCCGCCGAGAAGGTGGGCGCGGATACGGTGCTGTCGCGCATCGTCGACATGGTCGCCAAGGCGCAGCGCTCGCGCGCACCGATCCAGGGTGCGGTCGACCGGGTGTCGGCGGTGTTCGTGCCGGCCGTCGTCGCCGTCGCCATCCTGGCCTTCCTCGTCTGGGCCGCGATCGGGCCGGAGCCGAGCCTGGCCAATGCGCTGCTTGCCGCCGTTGCCGTTCTGATCATTGCCTGCCCCTGCGCGCTCGGCCTGGCGACGCCGATGTCGATCATGATCGCCACCGGCCGCGGTGCGCAGGCAGGCGTACTGATCAAGGACGCGGAAGCGCTGGAGCGTTTCTCCAAGGTCGACACGCTGATCATCGACAAGACGGGCACACTGACCGAGGGTAAACCGAAGCTTACCGACATCGTCACCCTCGGCGGCGTCGGGGAAAGCCGGCTGCTGTCGCTGGCGGCAAGCCTGGAGCGCGGTTCCGAACATCCGTTGGCCGAAGCGATCGTTTCCGGTGCCGAAGAGCGCGGCGTCGCCCTCGTGGAAGTCACCGGCTTCGAGGCGAAGACCGGCAAGGGTGTGCAGGGTCTTGCCGGCGGCGCGAGGGTGGCACTCGGCAATGCGGCCATGCTCGCCGATCTCGGTATCGATCCGGCGGCGCTTTCCGATAAGACCGAAGCTTTGCGCGGCGACGGCAAGACGGTGATGTTCGTCGTGTTCGACGGCGCGCTTGCCGGTCTCGTCGCCGTTGCCGACCGGATCAAGCCGACGACATCAGCCGCCATCAAGGCGCTGCACGAAAACGGGCTGAAGATCGTCATGGCGACGGGCGACAACAAGCGCACGGCAGATGCGGTGGCCAAAAGCCTCGGCATCGATGAGGTGCGCGCCGACATGCTGCCGGAAGGCAAGAAGGCGCTGATCGACGAGTTGCGGGCCAAAGGCGCCATCATCGCCATGGCCGGTGACGGCATCAACGACGCACCGGCGCTCGCCGCAGCCGATGTCGGCATCGCCATGGGCACCGGCGCCGATGTTGCGATGGAAAGCGCCGGTATCACCCTGGTGAAAGGCGATCTCACCGGCATCGTCAGGGCGCGGCGACTGGCCGAAGTGACGATGCGCAACATCCGTCAGAATCTCGGCTTCGCCTTCGGCTACAATGCGCTCGGCGTTCCGGTGGCCGCCGGCGTGCTCTATCCCGTCTTCGGGCTGCTGCTGTCGCCGATGATCGCGGCGGCGGCCATGAGCCTCTCGTCCGTCTCGGTGATCGCCAATGCGCTGAGACTGCGTTTTGCAAAACTATAGGAGACGGCAATGAACATTGGCGAAGCATCGCAGCGGTCGGGCCTGCCGTCGAAGACCATCCGCTATTACGAGGATATCGGCCTCATCCGCCCCGAACGGGGCGGAAACGGCTATCGCGATTATGCCGCCGCCGACGTTCATAAGCTGCGCTTCCTGCAGCGCTCGCGCGGCCTCGGCTTTTCCGTCGAGGAGTGCCGGCAGTTGCTGGCGCTCTATGAGGATAAAAGCCGGGCAAGCGCCGACGTCAAGGATATCGCCGAGACCAAGCTTGCCGAGATCGACCGCAAGATCCGCGATCTTTCGGAACTGCGCCGCACGCTGGAGCAGCTCGTGCATGCCTGCCACGGCAATGACAGGCCAGACTGCCCGATCCTCGAAGAGCTTTCGGACGGTAGCTGACCATTGAGGCGGCTGGATCAGGAAAACTGAGGCGTTTTCTGGTTGGCCGCCTGCGAGGATTGAAGCTGCTCGTCGGCCTCGTCGTCTTCGCCTTCATCCAGCCGATGCTTGATCGCCAGCGCATAGATCACATCGAGAATATTGCGGTCTTTCAGATGAGGATCGGTCAGCGCGAGAAGCGAGGCCCGGACGATCTTCTTGCTGGTGGCATTCGGGCAACGTGCCTTGACGAAGTCATAAAGCGCCTGATCCGTCAGCCCTTCCATGGCGCCGTCCACGAGAGCTTCGTAGACCCGCTTCTTCTCCTTCATTCTTTATTTCCCCTCAAATCAGCGGCGTCATGATCTGTCATGTAATTGTCATAAACAATCGCCGATTTAACGTGCACATCCGCTGGAGAGGGAAATTTTGATTATTTTTGAGGCGGCGATCTTCGGCCCGGACGATTTTTTGCGTCCGCCGGAATAAAATACGTCGCACTTCCGTATACTCAATCATGGACCGTAAAGAACGCCCCTTCGATGTCATCGGACAACTCGCAGCGCTGCGGCGCTACGCTCGCTCGCTGGTGCGCAATGCCGATGAGGCGGAAGATCTGGTGCATGATGCGCTGGTACGCGCCCTCGAGAAGAAAAAGAGCTTCCGCAGCGGCGGCAATCTGCGCACCTGGCTGCTCTCCATCCTGCACAATGCCCATATCGACCGCCTGCGCCAGAACCGGTCGCTGACGCGCCGCCATGACGAAGCGGCTGTCGAAGCCGAGCAGTCGCTGCCGGCCGGGCAGGAACATGCGGTGCGCCTGCAGCAGGTGCGAGACGTCTTCTTCGGCCTGCCGGAGGAACAGCGCGAGGCGCTGCATCTCGTGGCGATCGAGGATCTCTCCTATCAGGAAGCCGCCCATGCACTCGGCATTCCGATCGGCACATTGATGTCGCGCATCTCGCGTGCGCGCGCCCAGCTGCGCGAATTCGAGGAGAAGACGCCGCGCGTTTCGCATCTGAGATTAATCGGAGGAGATGGCAATGAAAGCAATTGATCCGATCCTCGATGCCGATCTCGACGCCTATGTGGATGGCGAACTCGATGTCACCCGCCGCATCCAGGTGGAATCCTATCTTTCCGACCACCCGGCAATTGCCGCCAAGGTCATGGCCGACCTCAGCGTGAAGGGCGAATTGCGCCTGGCGCTTGCCGGCGAAAGTACCTTCGGCCGCCCAGAGACCCGCGATGCCGCCCGCCGGCTGGAACGCGGCCTCTCCTATGGCCGCATTTTCCATTCCCTGCAGCGCATCGCCGCTGTCGGTATTCTGATCACTGCCGGCTGGGTGGCGCACAACTCCTTCGGCGCCTTCTCGGCCACCGAGGTATCGGCGTCGGTGCCCGCACCCGCCTATGTCGAGGACGCCGTCCGCGCCTATCAGACCGCGGCGTTGCGCCAATCGATGCCGCCGCAAACGCCGGCCACCTACAGCGCCGACGATATTCGCGCCGCCACCGCCATCGTCATCCCCGAACTGCCTGGGGATTGGAAAGTCGCCGACGTGCAGATCTTCCCGTCCGAATTCGGCCCCAGCGTCGAAATGGCGATCGAGCAGTCGGATGGAAAGCGGCTATCGCTTTTCGCCGTCCGCCCGGGGGCCTTCGAGGTCAAGCCGGTCAGTCATCTCACGCTGGAAAAAGCAGAAGCCGCCTATTGGCAGATCGGCGAGGTCGCCTATGCGCTGATCGCCGACGATAGCGGTCTCAATCTCGACCAGGCGGCCGAACGGCTCGCCCGCTCGCTCTATTAGTTCAAACCGAGGAGATCAGCATGAACCCGATCAATTCCCGCTACGGTGCTGCGGCCGGCACCCAGGCCCTGTTCGACGAGGGCCTGCGCCAGCATATGCTGCGCGTCTACAACTATATGGCTCTCGGCCTCGTCATCACAGGCCTCGTCGCCTTCGTCGTCGGCTCGACGCCGGCCCTCTACGTCCCGATCTTCGGCTCGCCGCTGAAGTGGGTCGTGATGCTGGCGCCGCTCGCCTTCGTCTTCTTCTTTTCGTTCAAAATCCAGACGATGTCGGCCAGCACCGCCCAGATCACCTTCTGGGCCTTCTGCGCCGTGATGGGCCTGTCGCTCGCTTCCGTCTTCCTGGTCTTCACCAAGACGAGCATCGCGCAGACCTTCTTCATCACCGCCGCGATGTTCGGTTCCATCAGCCTCTACGGCTACACGACCAAGCGTGACCTGTCGAAGATGGGCTCGTTCCTGATGATGGGCCTGTTCGGCATCATCATCGCCGGCATCGTCAACATCTTCCTGGGTTCGAGCGCGCTGCAGTTCGCGATCTCGGTGATCGGCATCGTCGTCTTCGTCGGCCTCACCGCCTACGACACGCAGAACATCAAGGAACAATATTCGGAAAACTACGATCAGGAATCGAACCAGAAGCTCGCCGTCTTCGGTGCGCTCTCGCTCTACCTGAACTTCGTCAACATCTTCCAGCTTCTGCTCAACTTCACAGGCGAGCGGGAATAGGGACCGCGCTTCCGGGGGCAATGGAAGCGCAAGAACGCCCGGTCTGCCGTCCGTGACAGGATGGTGGATCGGGTGTTCACCTTTAAGCATGTCGCCCGGCCGTGTGTCGGTTTTCCGGGATGACGAAACAAGAATCAAAGGAGATGGCCGGGCGCAATGCCCGGCTGTTTTCGTTTCAGATGATACCCCAGGCGCGATAGCGGCCGCGGCCGGTGATTTCACGAATGCCGATCTCGTTGACGAGGTTCAGCGCGCCGCGCGGCGTGATACGCAGATGGCGGGCGATCATCGCCGCCGAGACCATCGGCCGCGACAGAATGAAATCGGCAAGTTCGGGCAGGCTGCTGTTCGAACGGCGGCCGCGAAAACGCAGCTCCATCTGCGTGCGCGCCAGCGTCAGCCGGTCGAGTTCCTTGAGCCCGGCCGTGGCTCCCAGATGCATCGCCTCCAGGAAGGCTTGCAGCCGCGTTGCCCGGTCCCGCGCCCGGCGACGCTCATGGCGCACCAGCTTCAGCCCGCCGTAAAAAGAAAAGAGATGCGAGGCGACCTTGCCGCGGGCGCGCAGATGGCCGGCGACCAGAAGACCGCCGAGCCAGTGCTGACGCCGTAGCGGCTCGATCCTCTCCCAGGCTTCGAAGAGGATGACGGCGCCGAGAACCGGCGGCAGGCTGTCGGCCAGCGGCAGCACGCTCCGCCACTCCGCCAGCCGCTGCTCCTCGTCCCATTCGTCATCGCCGAGCAGGCCCAGAGGATCTTCATTTCGCCTCGCCGCCGGGACGGCGGCCTGTTCACTTGCCGGCGCCTTTCCCGTGTGGATATCGATGAGCTTCTGCGAGCGCGCGAGGATGGCGTCGATCTCCGCCATTTCGGCGGCGAGCGGCCCGTCTTCATCCTCGCCCTCCTCGTCGGCCTCGCCGGGAGCTTCGGGACGCTTCGGCTCCCGCGCATCCCCCTCCCCTTCCCCGAGCGTTGCCGTCAGCGCTGCAAGCCCCGGCGCTCCCAGCGCCCAGGACGGTTCGCCGGTCCAGATGCGCCGGCGTGTGCGCAGCACCGAATGGGCGATCGTCAGTTCGTGGCTGGGGGCGCGGCTGTCCATATGCGCATCATGCAAAACCAGATCCTCGACATGCACGAGTTCGCCGGCCACCCACAGCGCGCCGGCGGCATCGAAGAAATGGCTGCGTTCGGCAAAGCCCTCACCGACCGGCGAACGCAACACCCGCTCGTCCAGCCGCGCCACCGCATCCTCCGCCGCAGCAAGGGCGGGAAGCAGGGCCTGAAGCATGACACCGTCAATATCGTAGCGCATTGTTAAGCTTTACGGTTTCTCACAAATGGAAGCAAAACGCATGTTTTCTTCCGTCATGTATGACATGGTTAACGGCGTATTTCAACAAAGGGACTGGGGAGGAATCGGCTGAGATGGCTGGTCGACCGGCCGCATATTCGTCTAACCGGCGCAGCTGGCGCGAAGCTTTTTCACAGCCGT